>JABCOM020000020.1 GCA_013333605.2 candidate division SR1 bacterium | reverse complement strand
TTTTATCAGATGATCAGGTAGATAAGATATCAGAGATATATTCCGAGCATGAGGATTCCTTCTCGTCTATTAATCTCTCGCTGTTTACCTCAGGTCTTTCTAAAAGCGAAAATATAGATTAGTATTGTTGCAAGGAGTAGGAGGATAAGATCGATATTGGTCCCATGTAGTCAAGGGATTGGGGTGATGATACTACTCACTCCAAGGATAAAGAGAATATTGAAAATATTTGATCAAATAATATTTCAAAGAGCGAGGTCTGTATTTTTTTTGTATGCTGCGATGATTGAAGTTGCAAGTTCTGGTAGTGAGGTTCCAATTGCGATAATTGTTAGTCCGATCACTCTTTCTGAGAGTCCAAAGTATCTAGCGATGAGTGTTGCTCCATTAACGATTCGTTCTCCTCCTAAGATCAGTCCTCAGAGTCAAAGAGCTATTCGTAGGTAGGATTTCCAGAGAGGTAAAATTCTGATTTCTCCTTTTTCTTGTTCGCGTGGTTCTCATTTATTGATATTGCGGTATACATAGTAGAGAAAGATCCCAAAGAGTATAAGTAGGATCATTCCCTCACTTCTCGAAACTATATCAAAACTACTATGGTCGATGATATGATCATTGATCATGCAGGCAAAGATCAGTGTCGCAAAGAGTGTGAAAAGCACTTCGTTTAGTAGGAGCTTTTTTTTGATCAGCAAAGGATGAAAAATAGCTGATACTCATAGGATAAGTAGAATATTGGAAATGTTTGATCAGATGATATTTCCGATTGTGATGCCTGTTATGCCTTTGAGACTTGAGGAGATGTTAACGAGGAGTTCTGGTGCTGAAGTCCCAAATCAGACAATTGTAAGTCCAATGATCATGTTTGATATGTTGGCTTTTTTGCGAGAGATGAGGCTCATTCTATCAGAATATCTGCTCCTTTTATAAGGCAGATAAATCCTAGTACAAAGAGGCATAATGTTCATATTTCTCACATTGAGCTATAAGAAGAGATAAAAAAGTCAGATTTTTTTCTTTGTAGCATATGCTTTTAGTTAAAAATAGCAAGTTTTTCCGTTTGGAGTGATTAAAGTAATAAGGATAAAATTCTGGTTTGGAATGTGGGATTATGTTTTTTTCTTAAGAAAAACTCACCAAGAGGTTGCTCTTGGTGAGGAATAAAAGTTAGACAATTTACATAAGTTGAGCGGCTTTTTCAGCTAAATTGCTGCGTTCTCCGCGAGTTAAATGCACATGAACAAATTCTGGTTGCCCTGTCCATCTATCGACTAGATACGAGAGTCCATTTGATTGTTCATTTTGATATGGAGAGTCGATTTGAGTGATGTCTCCAATGATCACAAATTTTGTACCTTCCCCTCCACGAGTGAGGATAGTTTTCATCTCTCCTGGAGTGGTGTTTTGTGCTTCATCAATGATGATGAGGCGGTTGGGGAGCGATCTTCCACGAATGAAGTTGAGAACCAATACATGAATGTTTTGTTTTTTTGCCCATTCTCGGATTGATTCATCTCCGCCTTTGTGTTTCTGATTTGCTTCTCGGATAACTTCTAGGTTATCGTAAATTGGTTGCATGTAGGGGTCAATTTTTTCGTTCATGTCCCCAGGCAAGAAGCCAAGTGTCTTGTCGCTCAGTTCAATTGCTGGACGAGCAACAATGATCTCGTCAAAGTCTTTTTTTTGCTCTAAGGCTGCGGCGAGGGCTAGGAGCGTTTTCCCAGTTCCCGCTTTCCCCGTTAGTGCTACAAGACTGATTTCTGGTGAGAGCAGAGCATCTAAAGCGAATTCCTGTTCAGGATTTTTAGCCTTTATTCCGAAAACTGGATGATTGGGTCTAATTTTTTCTAGTCCATTGTCAGTTTTCCGAACAAGGATGTTCTGATTGAGAATGAATTGATGGTTGAGTGGTAGGTCTGAGAACCTTTCTAGTGATGAGAAGCTAGTTTCTGTACTACCTGTGCTCATAGCAGTCCATTCTTCCTCAGTTGGAGTCTCTTTAGATAGACTGTTGTAAATTACCCCTATGTCCCTGACACTATCGTTTCGGTATGATTCAGCTTCAATCCCTAGTATTTTCGCTTTTATTTTGAGATTGAGGTCGTTGGTTACCAGAATGACATGATTGCCTTGCTTTTGTTGGTCAAGAGCTATAGCTAAAATGCGGTGATCTTGAGTCTTATCCTGGAAGCATTGTGAGCTGTTTTCTGAAATGTTTTCTCCACGTAAAAAACTGAGATTTCCTAACCCTGCCCCTAGAGGAATGTTGGGGTTGGTTTTTGGATTATAGTTTTTTGTAAACTTTTCCAGATTGCGTGTAAATTCTCTGGCGTTGACATTTTTGGTCGTGTTCCCATTTTTAGCTTTATCGAGTTCCTCAATTACAGGAATCGGGATGGCGATATTGTGCTCTTGGAATCTTGTAAGGCAAGTTGGGTCTTGGAGTGGGATGTTAGTGTCCAAAATAAAGGTCTTGATCTCACTCGCTTTTTGTGGTGCTCCTGCTGGAGCGTCTTTTTTTTTGCTCATATAACTATTAAATTTTTGTTTATATATCAAGTATATACATTTATTTTATAAAATGTCAATAGCTACTTTAAAAAAAGAGATAAAAAGTCAGGTTTTAAATTTTTCGTAAAATAGATTTT
>JABCOM020000019.1 GCA_013333605.2 candidate division SR1 bacterium | reverse complement strand
TTTTTATTGTATATTAAATTTCTTTTTAATCTCCTCGACTATTCGTCGAGGTTGGGTTATTTTTGTATTAACTTTCAGTGATATTGAGCCGTCTACGGACTCAATCACATCATCAACCCATCAAGTAAAATTCTCTTCTATGAGATATTTTTTTGCTTGTTGCATTTCCTCTTTACTTCCTTTGAAGTAAATAAAAGAAAAGTAGCCTCTTTTTACTGAAATTTTCATTTAAATATAATTAAATTATAAAATAATATTATCAATATTTAATGGGAACTTATTCCCATTCTCACGACAAGACCACTTGCCGTTGTACCCCTTGTAGGTATTCCTACCAAATGTATGGAAACTAATCTGCCTTCCATTGATACAAAAGTAGAAGATTCCATCATTCAAGCCCCATTTTATAGGGAGCTTGTATTTTTTGATGAGGCGAATTGCTTCTTTGATTTTTTTTGACTTCTTAGCATAGAAGTCATATTTAGCCTCAGAATACTCCCTGGCTTGGTCGTGATCACCACACCAGTACCAATTCTGAGAAGCTTCAGAGCACTTATGTGCTCCTACATTTGCGTCGAATGCCTCCTTGAGTATATTGACGCAAGTAGAGTATATCTTTTTCATCTTATAATATTTTATCTAAACCCACAAACCTCCTATTAAGTCTGTGGTAGTGTGCAGAGTGCTCATCCCTCCTATGATGTCTTCCCAATCTCTATAAGAGAAAGGACATCGAGCCAAGCATCCATTAGGTAGCTGATCTGAAGAGTCCACACCTGACTCCGCCAGCATTCCGACCTACCTAGCAAGTAATTCCGTGAATAACTTCAGTAGCAATACTCTATCCAGCAACTCCTGTAGACTAGGAACCGAGTGCTTCTATTCTATGATTGCATAGCTCTCACTACAGTCATAGATAGTAGAATATCTTATATGCTGTGCCTTGAGGTGGTCACTTACCATATGATTATTGCATATCATATTCATGCGGTATACTGATGACTAGCATCACTCCTATACTGGGAGTCCATGATGTGATTCAGACAACAGGAAGTCCTACTACACACCCACCACTGCACTTCTCCAGTGGTGTGAGCATATATTAGAATTTAGAAGATTTTATCCGATTTTTCTTCTCCAGATAAAATCCGGATAAGATCTTTAAGTTTTTTATTTCTTCATACAGAGATATTAGTTATATCTCCTCAAATGTAAGAATCAAAATTATACCAGCTTTTTTTGAAGCTTTGAGAATAAACTAGTCAGAAAAAATCCTCATCGCAAGCTTCTGGATTGATTTTATAAAAGTTGTATCGATCTTTCATTTCAGCTCTAATCTCTTTGAGATTCTCTCAAGAGAATTTAATAAGATCAGATCCTGATTTTTTGATGTGAATAGAGAAAATAGTTTTCATCTGTACAATAATAAGAATGTAAAGTGGCGGTGCGTTCATAAGTTTCAGGGTCATTGCTCTCGAAGAACTCTCCTTACTTCTTGATGACGATATTAGTATAATTATTTTTGATTAAAAATCAAGAGAAAATATCTTTTTTTATATAAAAAAAGATATAATTCAGTATCAGATAAAGTTAAAAACCAGAGCAAGTCTGGTTTATAAAAGAAAAAATAAATCAGAATTATTCTTCTATTAGCTCAAAATCCTCACTCACTCAGAATTTCTCAGCAACCTCCTTGCGAGTAAGCTGAGGAGGTGCTTTGCGGGCAAACCTCCAAGAGGTATTGCAGAATAAAGCTCCATTATCAAATGACTTTTTGCTCATATCTGCAGTAATATATTGATAAGTATCATTTGCGGTAGTCTTACAGAGGAATATAACCCTCTTTCGTTTCTCTCCTATCTGATCTCTAACCTCAATTTCTTCTCAATACTTAAACTCAGGTTCTTCAGGAACAAGTTCGAGGTCTTGATTTAATAATGGATATCCCTGCTCATCAGTACTGATGAAAGACTGGTTTTCATTAGTTCTTATTACTTCTCATCCAATAACAGCTGAATAATTAACACATCAATTTTTTCTGACTGATTCTTCGATAGCATTCCTTGTAAGCCTTACTTTGTCTCCTACTTTGAATTTCATTCTATAACTATATTAGATAATAAAAACTTAGCTAGCTGATCCTCTGGAATCAGTGCTGATTCTATGAGTCGGTATTTGTGATACGTTGATAATAATCCCAAAACCGCTCATTGTGTCCCCCATTTTTGCCATTCAATAAAACTTGAAGAATAGACCATTTTATTCTCGCATACAAACTGCCACAGCCCACTCTCGAGGCTTACGAGTTGTCTAAGAGAATAAGAGAATACAGGAATATCATCACCTACGAGCATTATATGACGGTGCTTCCTCTTTGGATCGCAATTCAAGTGAGAGTATTTTTTCCCTCGAGGTTCTCGTCCTCTTTTGATGAGCTCTCTAAGGAGCTCTTCTAGTTTTTCGGTCATACCTGTTAAAAAAAGAAAATAAAATTCTGATTATTTGCACTCTAGCGACTTTCTAATTTCTGTTTTTTTAATTCAGCTAGCCATTGCGGTGATTGCTGCGATCTCTTCAAAGCTCAGTGTCTTACATTTTCTTTTTGGTTTTTTATCTTCAGGCTCATTAGAAGTAAATTCCCAATGAAGATCGTTCGCCTCAGCAAATGCGATAATCAGGCGTTTGTTTTGTTTCCTCTGTTCCTTTTTGAAGGCTTCTCAAAGAGTTTCTACAATAGATCTTACCTCTAAGAAGTTTATTTCTGTAGTTCTCAACTTTACCTCTTTTGCTTCCCACCATACAACGACGTCAAGGGCTTCTTCTTTGGTTGAACAAATCTGAGATATTGCATAGCAAAAAATAACTCTCTTCATTTCCTTAGGAACTTTAGGAAGTTTGAGCAAAAAATGCTCAATGCAATTTTCTCAAAATCTTTTCTCGTAGTCTTCTAGTGTCATTCCTAAGGCTGCGAGTTTCTTTCTAAGAATTTTTTCAGCTACATCTCTTTCTCAGCCAATACCTCTGACATATCTCGCATAGATTGCTTGTAGTAGTTCTGTATTCTCCATTTTCTAAAAACAAATAAAACTGATCTAATCTAATATTTTATATCCTTTTGTTGTTTGTTTTATTTTTTTGAAAAAAATTTCTTTATTTAAGTGGTATATCTCTTCCCCTTTTCGGAATT
>JABCOM020000018.1 GCA_013333605.2 candidate division SR1 bacterium | reverse complement strand
AGAAGAAAATGAATGTAAATAATCTTGAAAATCGTTTTGATCAGCAGAAAGAGAACTCTTCTTTAAAAAATTTAAAAAATAAGGTTGCTCTTTCTGGGCTCAGTTTGTTAACTGCTTTGGGAGGAACTCCAGAGGCCTATGGAAATGCTGTTCGTGATCAGCTTAAACAGAATTATAAAAAGGAGATTGTAACGGTGCTTTCTGATAAGAGTGAAGAGGAGCAAGGAGTTACTGCTGACTATATGGAGGCATTATCTAAACTTGGTGATCAGGTAGCTGAGCAAAGGGATTGAGACCCAGTAAAGCTCGAGGGAGCAGAGAAACAGGCTGTTGTAGATGAATTCAAGACAAGTTTTCATATCAATGGGGATTCTCTAAATATTAGTCAGGTTTCTGTAGATAATCCTAAGATTTTTGATCTTATCGCAAAAAAATATATTAGTGAATCTCAGAGAACTGCAAATGGAAAATATGCTTATGTTCAGGATTATTTTCTTGATGCAACTATGAATCCAAATAAGGATCAGAAATATGCTGATAAGCTCAAGACAGTAGATATGGATCTAACTCTTCAGAAGGTGATGAGAGATAATAGACATATGCTTAAACTTAATAGATTTTGAGTAAATAGTAAGGAATACAATGTAAGACTTACAGAATCTGGGAATAAAATGCTTTTCAATAATTTGCTTGTTTTTGATGTGAAAGGTGCAACTCCGATAGAAGAAAGAATTAAGTCAGTGGAAGTTAATTATGATAGAAATGCGACAAAAGAAAGACTTGAGTCAGAAATTTCAAAGCTTCCTCTCAAACTTAATCTTGATAGAAAAGTATTAAAGGATATGCCAAGCTATATGGATCATATTGATCTTGCGAGACTTTTGCAAACAAGTATCAAGTGGAGTTCTCAGACAAAGCTTGAAAATGCAACTAATGAAAAAAATGATCTAGAAAACTGGTCTAGAGCCTTGGTTGTAAATGGTGCAACTACAAAGGAACTTACAGATGTTGCAGTAAAATTTAATGATGATAAAGTTGCTATTGAAATCCAAAAACCAAAGGATTTTAAGGCTAAATTATTCGGATTTGACCTAGAATTTCAGTGTAAAGTTGTAAATTGAGGACTTGAAGTTGAGATTCCAACAGAGGGAAAGAATGGTCTTAAGAAATTCAAGGAGCATTTTGTAAAATCATTTACAGAAATCTGGGAAAAAACAAACAAGACTCATCTTGGAGATCAAAATGTTTTCCAAAATCTTAACAAAGTTCCATACAAGGTTGGAAACATTATGAAAACTGCAGTTTCTCCAAGAATCATTACCGCAGATCCATCAACTGGATTTGAAACAAATGTAACTAGCAGAGTCGCACCAGTAATTATTCGTAATGTGATTGAAAATAGTGAAGAAGGTAAGAAATCAGATATGAAACTTGTTGATGACCTAGGTAGAACTTTAGCAGGAAATCGTATTCAACACGGAAAAACTTCTTCAATTTCTCTTGGAGATAAAGAAGGAGGATATAAACTTGAAGAGTTTATCGGTGCAGATCAGCCTTACACTCAGATTTCATTTGAAGGAAGTGAGGCTAAAACCCTTGAAAATACTGTAAAATCATTTAATGCAGAGAAAGGTGAGGAGGCCCTCCGAGATCTTAAGAACAATAAGGAAATTGCGAGAATTCCAGTAAAGGTAGAGGATCAAGATGCTACTCCAAAGTCAAAGAAGCTTACAGGATACTTCTATGATACAGAGAGGAACTCAGTACAAGTAACTGCTGATCATTTCTCATATTTACTCTCTCAAGCATCAAATAAAGATCAATCACTTATTCTAAAAGGAATTAATCTAGGGCTATCAGATGCTGAGGTGTATGATAAATTTAAGGAACTCTTTGATAAGACGTTCCAAGGAAAGAATCAGCTCAATGGTATCGTAGTAAGAGGAAGATATGCAACAGTGGATGTAAAAAATGAGGGGAAGCTGATCTCTGTAAATGCTAATACTCCAGAAAAGGTTCAGAAAATTCTTGCAGCAATGAGAACCTATCTAAATGGACTTGAAAGATTGAATACTATGAGTGTTCAAGTTTCACCTGATGGAAGAGGAAGGAACGGAAAAAAGAATAGAAACCTTTATGAATCTATCGGAGGTGAACATGGAGTAGGAAGAACTCCTGTATCTGGATGGAAGGAATTCGATATTGAGAATTCAAGTAATCCAGCAAAATATACTGTAATTGATGGAAAAGGAAATAGAGTGCCTTTGGAGTTCACCCTTTCTGGAGATAGACTTTCTCTCGAGAAGAATGAAATCCAGGTAGATGGTGTAACCTATAATCTCAGCTATGATAGAAGTGATAATACTCTTTACCTTCTTCCTCAGAAAGTGAAGTAGTTTATATCTTAATACTTGAGAATATCTCAGCAGGAATGCTGAGATTTTCTTTTATTCGTTGAAAGTAGGGTGTATGAGCCGATTTTGTAAGCAGATTTTTTGTTTCTTGTGTAGATGTTTTTTGGAGGACGAGAATATTGTCAAGTGATAATTGAGCTCTATTGTCTTAAATCACTTGAATTCAAAAAAAAAATTCATACTCTGAAACCAAATTCTGCTTATAAAAAAAGAAAAAATCAGAATTTTGTTTCTTTATCTTTGTATTATTACAAATTATGGTTAAAAACGAAAAAACAACTGGAGAATCATGTGGTAAATCAAACTGCTGCGGAAAGACTCTTTCAGTTGCTACTCTTGTGCTTTTGGTGCCAACACTCATTCTTTCTGTGATGGCTTATCTAAAGATCAATTCAGTTTATAAAGCTGCTGTTGAACTACAGTTTGGAAATGAAGCTAATCTTAGTAAGGTAAGTGAAGTTATGCAGACTCCGGCATATCAAAAGAGAGTTGCTGAGGGAATTGAACAGCAGATTGCTCAGATTAAGACTGCTTTGTCTGATACTTCAGCTAATGCTGCTACTGACACAGCTACTGATACTGATACAATTTCAGAAACAACTGGAGATACTGCTTCAGATAGTAAGGCTTTGGATACTGCTGCTGCATACAATGATAAACTCTGGGATGAAAACTCAACAGAAGCACTACAAAATTTTGGACTTCAAGGAACTCCTGGTAATGCAGTGATTGATGTAAAGACAGGAAAATACAAGGCGATCGGAGGAGCGTATCCTCAGTCAGCTTTTGAGGAGGTAATTGCTAAACTTCAGGCTGGTGAGACTCTTACAACAGATGATATGGGACAAGCTGGAACACTTACAAAAGATGTTCTTCAAAAGATTTTGAAAGGAGCTCATTATTATGGAGAGGAGAAAGCTGGTATTGTAGTAGTAGAATACTCAGATATTCTTTGTCCTTTCTGTCAAAGACATTTCAATGCGAAAACTATTGAAAATATCGTAGATGCAAGCAATGGAAAGGTGGCTTTGGTATTCAAAAATATGCCAATTGCTGGTCTTCACCCAACTGCACCACTTGGAGCTAAAGGAGCTGAATGTGCAGGACAGATCGGAGGGACAAAAGCATATTATGACTACTTAACTCAGGCATTTACTTACAAGGTATTTAATGGAAGTAATGTAGCTGATATTGCAAAGAAGGTTGGTCTTGATGAAGCAAAATTTGCTGCATGTTTCACTAAATAGTTAATTGCTAAATAAAAATCTCATAAATAAAAGAAAAGTCTGGCTCTTGCAGTCAGATTTTTTCTGTTTATTTCGATAAAGATAGAACTGCTTCATTATGCTAATGATAATAAAATATCTAAAAAATATAAAGTAAAAATTGTCAATAGAGTATAAAATAAATTAACAGCTAAGATTTGCAAAAATTAAGAAACAGGTGTATACTTGAGATAAGTCTTTTATACCTCAGATTGTGCTATGAATAGTATCTCAAAAAAAACTCTTCTTCAGCCTAAAAAAATCCTCTTTGTACTTGGATTTTTGATTTTTTGAATCTCAGCAGTGACTTCAGCTACAAACTCTAGTAGTGTAAAGGTGCCAACTGAGTATTTTGCCAATTATCAAATCCAAAAGGATCGAAATAGATTACAAGAGCTTTTTGTTGATATTGATGCTGATAGCAGAATAGGAAAAATCTGATGAACTACGATCTATAATGAGCTCAATGCTATTATGACCAGAATTTTCCCTTATTTTCCACAAGATTATAATTTTCAGGTGGTATATAAGCAATGTCTAAAAACTACCAGAGAAATGCAATGAAATACTAATAGAGAAAATTATAATAGT
>JABCOM020000017.1 GCA_013333605.2 candidate division SR1 bacterium | reverse complement strand
TATAAGACACACTTTGTGAGTACAGCAAGCTTGGATTTTCTCAATCAGAGAACTTTTTTGAAAAAAGTCTGATTTGATACTTTCTGGGAAGACGGTTATGATGAGTGGAAAAAATATACCTTTAATGCAGCTCCTGATATGGCACTTTATGAGAAAACTTTAGATGTTGTTGCTACTCAGACTTCTCCTTATTTTATTGGTTTGCAGACGATTTCTTCTCATACGCCTTATGCGACTCCTTATGGGAATACAGCTGATGCGGCGTTTCGCTATATGGATCAGAGTTTTGCAAAATTTTATCTCAAGCTCAAGAAAACTTGATTTTTTGAGAATGGAATATTGTTGGTAGTGGGAGATCATCGTAAGATGACACCACTTGGAGGTGATGAATATCGTAAGTGGTGACCTTCTGCTGAGGCAAGAATTGTTGCTTTTATGATTGGAAGTGGGATCAAGGCCGGAGAAATTGATGATAGGCTGTATCAACAGACAGATATTTTTTATTCTTTGATGAAAGAATTTTGATCCGGTGAGGTGCAGGTTTTGGATCAAAGCAATGATATTTTTACTCAAGAGATTACTAGAAATTGGGCGGTCAAAAATTTTACAATCAAGCAACAGGCTTATGCCTTTAATCTCTCTGGTGATACGGGATTGGTGGATATTCCAAAGAGAGAGTTTACTGAAGATGCTGGAATGTTTGATAAGAAAGCGATCACAAATTATTTGTATCTTGGATTAAAATATCAAAAAAATCAGAATTCTGATGATATTTCTGTTTCTTCACAGACGGGAACAAAATCTCAGACAGTACTGATCTCACATAGAGGGGAGCATAGTGATACGAGTGAAAATTCTTATGCGGCATTTTGGAAGGCTTCAAAATATGATGCAGGAGCTATTGAATTTGATGTAACACCTACGAAGGACTGAAAGTTGGTTGTTTTTCACGGTCCAAAGCTTTATAGCACTACATGTAAGCAGATTCAAAAAGATATTTGTCAGATGACCTATGGAGAGTTGAAGGAATGTAAACTTAGCAATGGTGAAGATATTTGGCTTCTTTCTTCTAGGTTGCCAAAGATGAAACTTTTGGCACCGCTTCTCTTTTTGGATATGAAGATCCCTGAAAATTCTGCATGTAAAGATCTTAAACCTCAAGAGCTTTTTGCTCAAGCGAAGGAAATCGTGATGAATAACTCTATGCAGGAGCAGGTAATCTTTTCTAGTGATAATGAAGAATTAACTTCATATTTCTGAAAGGATTCTGATGTGATGACTTCTGTAGATGCTAATTGGAAGGCTGCTTCTCAACTTCTGCCGAGGGGAAATTATATGTATTATATGGCGCCATATCAGGTTTTTACTCCTGATGTTGTCTTGTCGCTTAAGATGATGAAAAACAGACTTGGGCAAAAGATTATTCCGATAGCATATACGGTAAATGATGTAGGGGTATTTAGGAGACTCAAAAAACTTGGTGTGAATTATGTTATGACAGATCAACTTTTGAGGCTAGGTGAGGAAGATAAAAAATAATTTGTTTTGTATTATAAATGAAAAAAACTGATTCCGATGATGGAGTCAGCTTTTTTTAGATTGTGAAGATTTTATTGTTTCTAGTCAATATCGTAGGTGAGGTAAGCCTTTCTAGTGATCTTTAATGTTGTTGCATCTTTGAGGCTTTCTCCATTATAAAAGCTCTGATGGTAAAAATAGGTATCAGAATCTCATCCATATTCATCTTCTCTGAGTCCGTATTCTGTCGTCTGAAGAAGTCTTCCAAGTTTTACTCCGAGGGTGGTTGCTGTTGCTTCTGCTTGTGCTTTGGCATCCTGGAGAGCTAGTTTGCGCGCTTCTTTAACGATTTCTCTAGTATTAGAAACTGATATATCAGCATTTGTTAGACTCCATATTGATTGTTTCTCTAGAAGGTGTAAGACTTCTTCTCAATTTTTGATAATATTTTCTCCGGTGGAAGTAATTGTTATGAAGATATCACGACAAGGTGCTTCTATGTCTGTTGCTCGACTTGAGCAAGATCAATGGTCACGAAAGTATGTGTATGTTTTCTTTATGCTAAAGTTCAATGGTTGGAGGAGTTGTTCTAGTTTTGTTTTTTCTTTTTCTCGAGCTTGATCTGATAGTGTTTCAGATCCTGTTGTAGTTCATCTGATGTTCATGGAGATAGTATCCGGTTTAACCTCAACTTGTCCCTCTCCTACAACATTGATTGCTTCTCGTCCCTTGCTAAAGGATTTGACTGCATGGATTCCTGAGATACAGATAATCATTACTAAAACTGCGATAAAAATTCTGTCTATAGTTTTCATCAGTTTTTTTGATTATGATATAAAAGATAATGAGAGTGTAGCTTTATTTGAGGGTAAATCAAGTATAAAGTTAAAAAAAACTTGCATTTGCTAGAGTAAAAGATAAAAAATATATCAGAATTATTTATCCTTTTGTGTAAAGAAGATGACGATAGATATGAAAATGCTTGCTGAAAAATGGCAAAAAAAGTGGAAGGAGTCTGGTGTATATAAGACACAGGAATCAAATGGAAAGCCAAAATTCTATATTTTGGATATGTTTCCGTATCCGAGTGGAGCAGGTCTTCATGTTGGTCATCCAAAAGGATATGTAGCATCAGATACGATTGCTAGGAAAAAGATGCTTGAGGGATATAATGTGCTTCATCCGATGGGGTTTGATACCTTTGGTCTTGGGACTGAGCAATATGCAATTGATCATAAGATGAAACCTCAGACTGTAGCTGAACAGAATATTTCTACATATATTTCTCAGCTTGAAAAGATTGGATTTACTTATGATTGGGAGAGAAGTTTTAGTACTGCTGATCCTGAGTATTATAAGTGGACGCAAAGTATTTTTCTCAAGTTTTATACTCATTATTATGATGAGGCTGAGGGGAAGGCGAAGCCGATCTCAATCCTTGAAGAAAAATTAAAAAAAGAAGGGAAAACTGATTCAGAAATCAGATTTATTCTCGATAGTGAAAGGTTAGCATATCTTGACTATAAGCCTATCAATCGATGTCCTCACTGTAAGACTGGACTTGCAAATGAGGATCTTGATGATGGAAAGTGTGAGAGGTGTGGAAGTGAAGTAGAACAAAAGCCTATGAGACAGTGGGTTTTGAGGATTACGAAATATGCTCAGAGACTGCTTGATGGGTTAGATACTCTTGATTGGGATGAATCGATGAAGGAACTTGAGAGGAATTGGATTGGTAAGTCTGAAGGAACTCAATTCGAGATGAGGCTTCAGAATTCTGATGATGTCTTTGAGATTTATACAACGAGAATTGATACTGTTTTTGGAATGAGTTTTGTTGTGATGGCGCCAGAGCATCCTTTGGTTGAAAAGATTACCACTCCAGAGCAAAAAGAAGCTGTAAAAGCCTATCAAGAACAAGCGAAATATAAAACTCAACTTGAAAGGACAGAGCTTCAAAAAGAAAAAAACTGAGTCTTTACTGGAGCTTATGCTATCAATCCGTTTAATAATCAGGAAGTTCCGATTTATGTTGGAGACTATGTGCTTGCTAACTATGGAACAGGAGTAGTGATGGCGGTTCCTGCGCATGATGAGAGAGATTTTGAGTTCGCGAAGAAGTATGGCTTACCGATTAAAACTTCTATTTGTCCTTTCAGTCCGTGAGATGGTCCTTCATTGACGTGTTCAGATTTGAGTCAAGAACAGCTTAAGGCTTTAGATCCAGATGTTTTTAGTTATAGAAAAAATTCAGACATTTTGTGAATTGGATATGATTGGTACATAAAATCAAAAAGATCGAGTACGGCACTGGAAGATTTATTGTCTTTGGGATTCTCCTGACAGTTTCAACTTTTTGTCGGACAATATTGATTTTTAGTTAATTATGGCAACTTTTTTTATGAAAATATATCTTTAGTTAAAAGCTTTTTTTCAAAAAGAATTCAGTTTGAAACTCAAGAATCTTTTAATGATTTTATCAGTCATTTTCTTGAAGAACCTCAAATATGATTTTCTATTGAAATCTTTCAAGCATGGCTTACTGAACAAGGAATTGGATGAAAGAAAGTAAACTATAAAATCCAAGACCGAGTTTTCTCGAGGCAGAGATATTGGGGAGAACCGTTCCCTGTAGTTTTCTGTGAGGAGCATGGAGTGGTTCCTTTGCAAGAGTTAGATTTGCCTTTATGTTTGCCTGATGTAGAGCATTACGAACCAACTGGTACTGAAGAAGGACCGCTTGCAGAGGTGAAAGATTGGATTGAAACTATATGTCCGATCTGCTGAAAGCCAGCTAAGAGAGAGTCAAATACAATGCCGGGATGGGCTGGTTCAAGTTGGTATTGGTTGAGGTATATGGATCCCAAGAATTCTGATCAGCTGGTAGCACCTGAGAAAGAGGCGTATTGGGGGATGGTTGATACTTATGTTTGAGGGGCAGAGCATGTCACAAGACATATGATTTATGCAAGATTTTGGCAGAACTTTTTGTATGATTTAGGAATTGTATCACATCCAGAGCCATTCAAAAAATATCAAAAAGTCTGACTTATTATGGCTGAAGATGGTCGTAAAATGTCTAAGAGGCGAGGAAATGTTGTCAATCCAGATGATATTATTGCTGAATATGGAGCAGATGTTTTGAGAACATATGAAATGTTTATGGGGCCATTTGATCAGGCCATTGCTTGGAATACTCAAGGTATGAAGTGAGTAAAGAAGTTTCTTGATAAGGTGATTGCTCTTTATGATAAAGTGGATGTTCAAAGCTGAGAAGAGAATCCTGAGGTTACTACCCTTCTTCATCAAACGATCAAGAAATTGACTGAAGAGATTGATGATTTCAGATTTAATACTTCTTTATCGCAGTTGATGATATTGGTAAATCGTCTTTGAGAAGAAGAGAAGATATCAAAACAAACTTTCGAATCTTTAGTGCTTATGCTTGCTCCATTTGCTCCGCATTTGGCCGAGGAATTCTGGAACTTGATGGGGAATGAGTTTTCGATCTTTACTACTGGTAAATGGCCAAACTATGATCCTGCAAAACTTGTCAGTTCAAGGATTGTGTTGCCTGTCCAGTTTAATGGAAAGATGAGGTGAACACTTGAGATTTCTCCTGAGTCGTCTCAAGAAGAAATTTTAGCTATGATTAGGCAAGATGATAAGCTAGCTAGCTATTTGACAGGAGAAATTAAAAAATGTATTTTGGTTCCATGAAAGATTATCAATATTATTGTATAAAAGAGAAAAAAGTCTGACTTTGGGGTTAGGCTTTTTTGTTATTTTTGTATCGAAGCAACAATGTCCCTTTTGCTTTCCCTTAGTTTTATGAGTAGTCTCTAAAATTTATAGTTGATTTTGATCAGATTTTTCCTACACTTAAGCTCTTAATTTAAGATAGATATAGGCAAATAGTATGATTGTAAAAAATAAAAGTCCTTATGTTCTTGTAATCTCATGAGGAGGGACGAAAGGGCTCTATGCTTGCTGAATTTTGAAAGCGATTGAAGAAACTTGATTTCAGGAGCAGATCGGAGCGGTATATGGTGTAAGTGCTGGAGCTTTGACTGGAGCATATTGGTTGAGTTGATGGAAGGCAGAAGATATTTTAGAGAGATTTTTGGAAAGTAATCTCTTTTCTTTGAGAAATATTGCTTTGCCACCGAAAGATTCTCTTTTGAAATCTTCGGTTGTAGCTAAGTTTTTGAAATCTGATTTGAAATCGAGGTTTGAGGATTTGGAAAAGCCTCTTTATGTTGGTGCGACAGATCTTTGGAGTGCTGAGTTTGTTTTGTATCAAAGTTGAGAACTCTGGAAGCCTGTTTTATGAAGTATGTCGATCCCTGGGGTGTTTGCAGCTGTTGAGTATGATGGGAGAATGCTTGTAGATGGAGGAGTTTTGTGTAACTTTCCGATTGCTCAAGCTAGAGAGCAATATCCTGATGCTGAGATTATTGGGATTCAGCTTGGAAAGTTTGAAAAAAATCAAAAGGTAAAAAGTCTGATTGATAATGTTTTGCTTTCTTATCAGGTAATGTCTGCTGGGCATTTAATTCCAAATCTTGATCAGGTTTCTTGTCTTTTTGATAAGAGTTTGAGTATTGGAATACTTGAAAACTCTGAGAGTAAAATCAGGGAGTTTTTTGAGCAGGGGTATCAAGATGGACTTGAGGTTTTTAGTAAAATGTAGTTGATATGTGATTTTTTAGGAGATGGTTTAAAAAACAAAAATCTGATCGTATTGTATTGGTGATTTCAGGTGGTGGAATGAGAGGTTTTTATGGACTCTGAATATTAAAGGCATTAGAAGAACTTGGTCTCAAGCAAAAGATTGATGCGCTTTATGGTGTGAGTATTTGAGGACTGATCAGCGCATATCGAGCGGCTGGATATTCTGCTGATGAAATTATGTACAAGATATTACATTCAGGTTTTTTTTCTCCTTGGAAAAATCTTAATCTTTTTACTAGGAAATCATTGCTTTCTAATACTTTGATAGAAAAGAATATCTTACACGATTTGCCCTCAAATTTTGAGAATTTGCAGATACCAGTTCATATTTTTTGTAGTGATATTTTTGCTGGGCAGTCTGTTCAATTTTCTACTGGAAATTTGCTTTCCCCGCTTTTGGCTACCATAGCAATCCCTTGAATTTTCCCAGCTGTTGAATATCAAAAAAAGACTCTGGTTGATGGTGGAGCGACTTGTAATTTTCCGGTTTCCTTTGCAAAAAAGGACTATCCAGATCATCATATTATCTGAGTTTCTCTGAATAAATACCAGCCAAAAAAATCTGAATTAAAAAGTTTGGTTGACTCAATTATTCTTTGATTTGAGTTGTTGATGAGGAGAGATATTCTGGTTCAGGGAGCGCATGCTGATACTTTCATATGTAGAAAACTGAATTCTGGTGTTTTAGAGATGAAAAAAGAGAAGCTACACAAAATATTTTTGCAGGGGTATCATGATGGACTTGAACAGTTGCAGGATTTAGTTGATAAAAAAGCGAAATAATGAAGCTCAGTGCTCTAGAGATTCAGCAATTGCAGGATAAAATTTTGGATTGGTATGCTCAATATGGGAGAAAATTGCCTTGGAGGTTGACTCAGGATTCTTATTTGATTCATATTTCTGAGGTAATGAGTCAGCAAACGCAGGTGGATCGCGTTATTCCTTACTGGGAGAAGTGGAGAAAAGTATTGCCAGACTATCAAAGTTTAGCGCAGGTTAATAAATCTGATTTATTAACTCTTTGGTCTGGACTTGGATTTAATTCTAGGGCTTTGAGGTTGCAAAGTTGTGCCCAGGCTGTTGTTGAGCAGTATTGAGGTGTTTTGCCTCAGAGTAGAGAAATGCTCTTGGATTTGCCATGAATTGGTCCCTATACTGCGAGTGCAATTTGTGCATTTGCATGGAATCAGCCTGAGCCAGTGATTGATACTAATATTAGAAGAGTTTTGATTTTCTTGCTTGGTTTAGATGAAGAGATGAGTTTAAAAGAGCTTGAGGTTCTTGCAAGAGGGTTGATTCCAGTATGAAGAAGTAGAGATTGGCATAATGCATTGATGGATTATGGGGCGGTTCATCTTACTGCGAGAAAAACTAAGATCAAATCTCTCTGAAAACAGAGTAAATTTGAATGATCAGATAGAGAGGTGAGGTGATGGATTTTGAAGTATTTAACTAGAGAAAAGAAAAAACTGACTATTGCTGAAGTTCAGAATGAATTTCCGACTAAAGATATAGTTAAAATTCTTGATATAATGATAAAAGATGGTCTGGTGCAAGTTCAAAAAAATCAGATTTTTATTGAGTAATATGATGATATCATGCTTACATTTATTCCTACTCCAATTGGTAATAAGGAGGATATTACGCTTAGGGCTTTGAGGCTTTTGAAGGAATTGAAGTACTTAATTTGTGAGGATACGAGAACGACAAAAAAACTTTTACAAATGTATGAGATTGATTATTCGGATAAAGAGTTTTTCTCGCTTACGAGTTTTACTGATAAGGGGAAGCTTGCTCACTATGCTAATTTGATTAGAGAAAATGAGGTAGGAATGCTTTCTGATGCGGGGACTCCAGGGCTCTCAGATCCTGGGAAGATGCTTGTTCAGATTTGTCAAAGTGAGTGATTGAAGTATTCTATTCTTCCTTGAGCAAATGCACTTGTTCCATCTATTGTGGCGGCAGGTTTTGATACTTCGGAGTTTGTGTATATTGGCTTTTTGCCTCAGAAAAAGGGGCGTCAAACCGCTCTGAAAGCTATGATTTCAAGTAATATTCCAACTTTTTTTTATGAATCAGTACATAGAATGGGAAAATTGATTGAGGAGCTTCATGAGCTTAATTTTGATGGGAAAATTGCAATTGCTAGAGAGGTGAGTAAACTTTTTGAAGAATATCAGACTTTTGAATTTCTTGAACTTTGGGATTTATATCAGGCTGGAAAACTTGTTTTGAAGGGGGAATTTGTGGTTTGAGTATGTCCGAAGTAGGTATCCCCCGAGTTGGTGTTTATTATAATTGTATGATTTTTTCGTTATTAATATAGCTGTGTCATTTTCTGTCTATAAAATATGTGGAAAAAAGGAGAAAAATCAGATTTTTGTGTGTGTTTTTGCTTTGTTTTGTCTGAGGTTTTTAAAAAAATGATTTTTCTCTTGCATTTTGTCTTCAAATTCATATAAACTCACTTGCTCTTTTTGAGCCAAGGTAGCTCAGTGGTAGAGCAGAGGCCTGAAAAGCCTTGTGTCGGCAGTTCGATTCTGCCTCTTGGCACCACTTTGTAAATAATTATATAGAATGGGCGTGTAGCTCAGGCGGTTAGAGCGCACCTCTGATAAGGGTGAGGTCGGTGGTTCGAGTCCACCCACGCCCACCATTCTAAAAAAGAAGTGAAATTTCGGGAATTAGCTCAGATGGCTAGAGCGCTTGGTTTGGGACCAAGAGGTCGCGAGTTCGAGTCCCGCATTCCCGAGGTTAGGTATGTATAAATCTTTTTGTATACTTCTTGCTGTTGCGAGGTTTAGATACAATGAGATGTGGTTTTGAGATAGGGTTGATAGCTATGTCTTTGTGATGTATGACTGTCAAATGATCAAAATCAACTTTTTTTTTGAAAATCTCTTGCAATTGTCAAGAAGATTCATATAGTATGTAGGTATGTTTATTATTTTAGTTTATTAAACAGAAATTACTATGGCTACTAAACCACACGTAAATGTTGGAACTATTGGTCACGTTGATCACGGTAAGACAACATTGACTGCTGCTCTTACAGCTGTTGCTTCAACTAAAGGGTATGCAAAATTTACAGCGTATGATCAGATTGATAACGCTCCAGAAGAAAAGGCAAGAGGTATTACTATTGCTTCTAGACATGTAGAATATGAAACTGACAACAGACATTATGCTCATATTGATTGTCCAGGTCATGCTGACTATGTAAAAAATATGATCGTTGGTGCTGCTCAGATGGATGGTGCTATTTTGCTTTGTTCAGCTGTTGATGGACCAATGCCTCAGACAAGAGAACATATTCTTTTGGCTAAGCAGGTAAATGTTCCAAAGATCGTTGTATTCTTGAATAAATGTGATATGGTTGATGATCCTGATATGATCGACCTTGTTGAGGAAGAAATTAGAGAACTTTTGAAGAGTAATGGATTTGATGAGAATGCTCCTATTATTAGAGGTTCTGCTCTTAAGGCTGTTGAGAATCCTAATGATGAAGCTGCTGCAAAGCCTATCTGGGAACTTTTTGAAGCTTTGGATACTTATATTCCAGTTCCTGAGAGAGATAATCAAAAGCCTTTCTTGATGCCAGTTGAGGATGTATTCTCTATTAAGGGTAGAGGTACTGTAGCAACAGGAAGAATTGAAAGAGGTATTGTTAAGATGAATGATGAACTTGAACTTCTTGGTCTTGGTGCTGATCCTTTGAAGACTGTAGTTACAGGTATTGAAATGTTCCACAAGGCTTGGAATGAAGCAGAAGCTGGAATGAATGTTGGACTTTTGCTTAGAGGTGTAGATAAGGATGCTATTGAAAGAGGACAGGTTCTTGCAAAACCAGGAACTGTAAAGACTTTCAAGAAGTTTGAAGCTGAGGTGTATGTACTTAAAAAGGAAGAAGGAGGAAGACATACTCCATTCATGAGTGGTTATAGACCTCAATTCTTTATGGGAACTACAGATATTACGGGAAATATCGAACTTGCTCCTGGTGTAGAAATGATTATGCCTGGTGATAATGCAAAGATTATTGTTGAACTTATCTATCCAGTTGCTATGGAAGATGGAATGAGATTTGCTATTAGAGAAGGAGGTAGAACTGTAGGTGCTGGAGTTGTTACAAAAGTGCTTGAATAGTTTATAGAAAAGATAAAAGACAGACCTTGGAAAAGGTTTAAAATCAGTTTTCTGGGGTCTGTTTTCTTGATATTTATTTTTAATCGAGAGTGTATATGTCTGCTGTAAAAAAAGATCAGAGTCCAAAGTTGAGAATTAAATTGAAGAGTTATGATGTGAGAATGTTGGAGTCTTCTGTTTCTAAAGTTGTAGGGCTTTTGGTAAAATCAGGTGCTCAGATTAAGGGACCTATTCCTTTGCCAAAGAAAAGGAAGGTGTATACTGTTTTGAGATCAAACTTTAAGTTTAAGAAATCTAGAGAACAGTTTGAGAGAATTTCTTATACAAGAGTAGTTGATGTTGTAGAGAGCGGTTCAAAGACTATGGAATATCTACAGAATCTATCTATTCCAGTAGGAGTTCTTGTTGATGTTAAGGTTTTTTAAGTTAAAGTATTATAAAATACGAATTACGAATTGTGGGTATACTTATTCGTAATTGGTAATTTGTACTTTGTTTTTAATTGATCAGGTTTTATGATTATGTCTAGTACTAAAGGAGGAATTGTTGTTTCAAAACAAGAAATGACAAAGATGTGGATTGATGATAAATTTGTTCCTGTAACTCTTGTAAAGCTTCTTCCTCAGGAGATTATCAGATATAAGACTCATGAGAAGGATGGATATGTTGCAGCAGTTGTTGGTGTTGAGAAGAAAGAACTAAACAAGGAAAAAGGGCAGAAAGTTGCTTATAGTATGGTTACTGAATTTCCTGTAGATGATAGCTTTCTTACTGCTCATCAGGCTGGTGAAAGTTTGGATGGTGCTCTTTTTGATGGAGTGTCTACTATTTCTGTAACTGCTTATTCTAAGGGAAAAGGATATCAAGGAATGGTAAAGAGATGTAATATTAAGTGAGGTCCTGCTACTCATGGACATAAGTTTACAAGAAGTGGTGGTTCAAAGGGTAATAGAAAACCTAGAAGAACTATGAAAGGACATCCACATGCAGGGCATATGGGTGTCGAGAAACTTACTATTAAGAGAATTCCGCTCTTGAAAGTTCTTGATAGAGATAATGAAAAGCTTATGGTAGTTAAAGGATCTTTGCCAGGTGCTAGAAATTCTAAACTAAAATTCTTCGTAGAGTAGTTTTTATGATATTATTCTTAATCTAAAATGGTATATTCTGTTGATGTGTATGATAAGAATGGAAAGGTTGCTTCAAAGTTTGATTTTAATGGAGATGTTTTTGCTGATGAAAAGGTAAATCAATCTCTAATTCATGAATATCTTTTGCTTCAGACTGCTAATGCTCGTAATGTTATTGCTAGTACAAAGACTAGGGCTGAGGTTTCTGGGTCTGGTAGAAAACTTTATAAGCAAAAGGGTACTGGTAATGCTAGAGTTGGAGATAAAAATTCTCCAATTAGAAGACATGGAGGAGTTGCTTTTGGTCCTACTTCTGAGAGAAACTTTGAAAAGACTATGACAAAAAAGGCTAGAAAGTTGGCGCTTAATGGTCTGCTAACTCTTAAGTTGAAAGATAATGCTGTTTCAGGATTAGATATTGATACTATGGCTCCAAGTACTAAGTCTGCTATCTCTCTTTTGTCTACTATGGGACAGAGTGGAAAGAAGGTATTGCTTGTTTTGGATAGGAAAGAGGACGGTATTGTAAAGTCATTTAGAAATATTGAAGGTGTGAAATATTTGTTGGTGGATTATCTTAATCCTTATGATCTTATGAATGCAGATGCTGTTGTGTTCTTAAAACCAGCATTAGAAATTGTGAATCAGGCTTAACTTTATTGAAATATTTATGTTTTTTGTTACAACATTATGACATTTAAAGAGAAATTGCAGAGAAGAGCTAGAAAAAATACTGCTACTAAGGCTCTTGTAAAGTTTAGTCCTTATGACATTATTTTGGCTCCTGTTTTGACTGAAAAATCTTACAGACAGCAGGAATTAGCTAATAAATATGTATTTAAGGTACATAATGATGCTAATAAGAATGATGTTGATGTAGCTATTCAATATCTTTACAAGGTTAATCCTGTGAAGATCAATATTGTGAATACTGCATTCAAGGGGAGAGAGAGAAGAAAGCTTGTAAAGAGAGCTTTCAAAAAGGCTATTGTGACTCTTGGAAAAGATCAAAAGATTGAATTTGCTGTATAAGAATTATTTAGTATTGTAAGTATGTGATTTAGATGGCTGTAAAAAAGTATAAACCCTACACTCCTTCTAGAAGGTTCATGATTGGTTATGATTTTTCAGAGATTACTTCAAAGAGACCTGAAAAATCTCTTACAGTAACACTTGGAAGAACTGGAGGTAGGAATAATCAATGAAGAATTACTTCTAGATTTATGGCTGGAGGTCATAAGAGGCTTTATAGAATCATTGATTTCAAGGGATATAATAAGTTGGATATTCCTGCAAAGGTAGCTTCTATTGAATATGATCCGTATAGAACAGCTAGAATTGCTCTTCTTAACTTTGTTGATGGAGAAAAGAGATACGTGTTGGCGTGGAAGGGTATTACTGTAGGACAGAAGGTTGCTAATGGTTTTTCTAGTGAAATTGCTCCTGGAAATAGAAAGCAACTTAAGGATATTCCAGAAGGTATGAATATTTTTAATCTTGAGATTACTCCTTTTTCTGAAGGTAAGCTTATTAAGTCTGCTGGTTCTGTAGCTACTATTGCTGGTAGGGATGAAGCTTTGAAGGTTGTGTTTGTAAAAATGCCATCTGGAGAGGTTAGAAAGTTTAATGAGAATTGTTGGGCTACTATTGGAGAAATTTCTAATGGAGATCATAAAAATGTTGTTATTGGTAAGGCTGGTAGACAAAGATGGCTCGGTAGAAAACCAAGAGTCCTTGGAAAGAATATGAACCCAGTAGACCATCCACTTGGAGGATGAGAGGCTCACTCTCCTATTGGTTCAAAGAGAGGACCTAAGTCATTTAGTGGAAAGCTTGTTTCTTCTGGAATGAAGACAAGAAAAGGAAAGAAATGGTCTGATAGATTTATTGTTTCAAAGAGAAAATAATTTTTTGGAAAGGATTTTATTTGTATATATTTTGTTAAATGGCTAGATCTCTTAAAAAAGGTTTCTATGTAAATGAGAAATTGATGAATAAGCTTCTGAAGATGAATGAAACTGGGGATAAGAAAGTAATTAAGGTTTGGGATAGAGCTTGTCATATCGTGCCAGAAATGATTGGATATACTTTTGCAGTACATAATGGAAAACAATTTGTGACTGTTTATGTAACTGAAGATATGCTCGGACATAGATTGGGTGAATTTGTTCCTACAAGGCTCTTTAGAGGACATCCTTTCTAATTAAATTCAGGTTTTTCTGAATGTGTATTTAACTATTAAATCTTATGGTATTATGAGTAAACAGGTTACAGCAGAGTTGAGATATGCACTTTGCTCAGAGAAAAAGATGAATCTTGTAGCAGATCTTGTAAGATGAAAATCTGTTGTTAAGGCATTGGATATGTTGGAGTATATGCCTAAGAAGGGAGCTAAGGTACTCTATAAGCTTGTAAAGTCAGCTGCAGCTAATGCGGTACATAATGATAAAATGGAGCTTGATACTCTTGTTATTGATAGAATTTATGTTGGAAGAGGTCCAAAGATTAAGAGAGTTAGATTTGTTTCTAGATCAAGAATTAGTCATTATGAGAAATATAGATCTTATGTAAAAGTTGTTTTAAATACTAAGTAGTTTGTGAATATGTGACAAAAGGTAAATCCAATAGGAATGAGAGTTGGAATTATGAAATCACGACCATCTGAATGGTTCGCAAAGACAAGAAGACTATCTGCAGATTTCTTTGTTGAAGATATTAAAGTGAGAGATTTTTTGGAAAAGAAGCTTGCTAGATCTGGTGTGGCTAAGGTTGTGATTAGAAAGACTCTCAAAGAAGGTGAAATTATTCTTTTCGCATCAAAGGTTGGTGTTATTATGGGGAAAAATGGTGAAAAGATTAAGGCTTTGGAAGAGGAATTGACAAAGAAGTTTGGTAAGCCTTTTAAGATTACTATCAAAGAAGTAAGAACTCCTGAACTTTCTGCTAAGATTATGGCTGAATATATTGCTTCTCAACTTGAGGCTAGAATGCCATATAGAAAGGTTGTAAAACAAGTACTTTCTAGAGTAATGGAAAAGGGGGCAAGTGGTATTAAGATTCAGATCGGAGGAAGACTTGGAGGTACTGATATTGCTAGAAGTGAAAAGTTTATTGATGGTAGAGTATCTTTGCAGACTTTTAGATCTGATATTGATTATCATTATCTTCAGGCTATGACTAAGTACGGAGTACTTGGAATTAAGGTTTGGATTGAAAAGTGAGTACTTACTGGTACAAAGAAAAAAGCAAAGAAAACTCTGAATTTAGACTAGTTTTTAGTCAGTTGATATTGGTTCAGATTTGGTATATTTTTTAATTGAGATTTGTTATTATCATGTTGTTGACTCCAAAAAAATGGAAATATAGAAAGCAAATAGTTCCATCATTGAAAGGAAAAAGTGCTAGAGGAAACTATGTAGCATTTGGAGAATATGGGCTTAAGGCTACTACTAGTGGATACCTTACTAATAAGCAACTTGAGGCTGCCAGAAAGGTTATTGTTAGACATACAAGAAAGGTTGGTCAGCTTTGGATGAGAGTTTTCCCTGATACTCCTATTACTAAAAAAGGACTTGAAATGCCGATGGGATCTGGAAAGGGAGATGTTGATATTTATGCAGCTCCAGTAAGAAAGGGGAAGATCGTATTTGAACTTTCAGGACTTTCTAGAGAGTTAGCTGAACAGGTAATTATCAGTGCTGCGAAAAAGTTGCCAATTAAGGCAAGATTTGTAGCGAAGGGAGAAATTAAGTAATATTTTTATACCACTAAAGTGTTTTTGAGATGAAAGGAACTGGTTTGTTTATGAAAGAACTTATTTCTAAGGATGTGAAGGGGTTGGTTGCTATGAGAAAACAATTGAAGCAGGAACTCTTTGAACTAAGAATGAAAAATAGCGTGAGAGCACTTAAGGAAACTCATAAGATCGGAGACTTGAGGGTTAAGATCGCTAGAATCAATACTGTTTTACAATCTAAGATTAATGCATAATGACAATTATCGGTGAAAAAAATATTAAGGAATTGATTGGAGAGGTTGTAAGTGATAAGATGGACCAGACTTGTGTTGTTTTGGTAAAGTCTGTAAAAATGCATCCTATTTACAAGAAGAGATTTGTTGTGAGAAAGAAGTATTTTGCACACAATGCTGAAAATAAGGCACAGGTAGGAAACACTGTAAAGATTAGATTGGTAAAACCTATCTCTAAGATGAAGAAGTGGAATATTATAGAGGTATTATAGTTTTAGATTGTTTAGTTTTTGAGAATGTTGCAACAAGAATCTTTGGTTGTGGTTGCTGATAACACCCAAGCAAAAAAGGCAAAAATTATCAGAGTTTTGAAAGGATCTTCTGGAAGAATCGCTAGAGTTGGAGATAGAGTTGTTGTTGCTATTAAGGAGGCAACTCCTGCGGCTTCAGTAAAGAAAGGACAGGTTTGTCAAGCTGTTGTTGTAAGGACAAAAAAGGAAATTGCTAGAAAGGATGGTACTTATATCAGGTTTGCTGATAATGCTATTGTTCTTCTTACAAAGGATGCTAAAGGAAATATGAATCCTATTGGTAAGAGAGTTTTCGGACCTGTTGCAAGAGAGCTTAGAGAAAATTATAGAAATATTACTAATATGGCGGAAGAAGTTTTGTAATAGCGTATTAAATTTATTTGTAATTGTATTATCTAATGAAAAAGCTTAGAAAATCTGATCCAGTAATTGTTATTTCAGGTAAGTCTAAAGGTGCGGTTTCTGTAATTGAAGCTGTAGATGGAGATATGGTTTACCTTAAGGATGTAAATGTTGTAAAGAAGGCTGTGAAATGACAAGGATTTGTAAAGAAGACTTTGCCTTTGCATGTATCAAATGTGGCTTACTATCTTGCAGACCAAAAGGTTGCTACTAAAATTGCTGTAGAAGTAAATAAGGATGGAAAGAAGGTAAGAAAGGCTAAGAAAAATGGAAAGGTTATTGATTAGTTGTTTTAAATATTTTTGATTGTTTAGGTATGAAAAAATCTGAATTGTTTGCAAAACTTAAGGATCATTTGCAACTTAAGAATATCAATCAGGTTCCAAAGATTGACAAGGTAATCGTTTCTATGGGAATCGGTTCTTTGGTGACGAGAAAGGGACATAAAGATTTTGAAGAATTTGAAAAGAATTTGATCAGAATTACTGGTCAGAAGCCTGTATTGATTAGGTCTAAGAAGGCTATCTCTAACTTTAAACTTAGAGAAGGAATGCCTGTAATGCTTAAGGTTACTTTGAGAGGAGTAAGAGCATACGATTTCTTGGATAGGTTTGCAAAGATGGTTTTGCCAAGAATTAGAGATTTTAGTGGAGTTTCTAAGAAGAATTTTGATCCTAAGGGAAATCTAAATCTTTGACTTCAGAATTATAATATTTTTCCTGAACTTGGAGTTGATGATGTAAATCTTCCAATGGGACTTCAGCTTACAATTGTAAGTACTGCAGGTACTCCTGAGGCATCTCAAGCATTGCTTCAAGAGATTGGATTCATCTTTAAGTAAAATTATTTATATTTATCATTTGTTATCTGATGGCAAGAACTGCATTAAAAGCTAAACAATGAAAAATGTTTGAAAAGAGGTTTGTTAAAGGAGAAAAACTAGAACAACCAACAAAGTATTACAATAGATGTAGGCTTTGCGGAAGATCTAAGGCTTATATTAGAGATTTTGGTATTTGTAGAGTATGTCTTAGAAGATATGCAAGAGACGGTTTGATTATGGGACTTAAGAAGGCTAGTTGGTAATAGTTTGTTTTATTTTATGAATTGTACTGATAAAAATGAGTTATGTTAATGCACCAGTTCATGATTTGTTGATAAGGATAAAGAATGCTTATATGGCTAGAAGAACTACAGTAGATGGAGTTGTTTACTCAAAGTTTAAGGCTAATATTCTTGATCTTTTGAAGCAATATGGGTTTGTTAAGGATTTTTCAATCCAGGGAACTGACTCTAAAAAGGAGATTTCTATTGAATTGAAAAAAGTGGTAAATCCTGTGAATGATATTCCTTCTGTAAAGTTCTATTCTAGGCCATCTAGACCTTGGTATGTTGGATATAAAGATCTAAAGAGTGTTGCTGGAGGAAAGGGACTTGGAATTATTTCGACAAATCAGGGACTTTTGCCAGTGCACGTGGCTAAACAGAAGAAATTAGGAGGTGAATTAATTGCTGAGATTTATTAATATATGCCTAATAGATTACTTTACTATTTAAAATTGCGATTCGATGTCAAAAATTGGTAAGAAACCTCTAAATATTCCACAAGGAGTTGAGGTTGAATTAGCTGAAGGATTAGTTAAGGTAACAGGTCCTAAAGGGACTTTGTCTTGGAACTTTCCTCACGGAGTAAAAATCGAAAAAAATGAATCAGAATTGACTTTTTCTATTCTTTCTGATGAGTATAAAAATCTTTGGGGATTGGCAAGAACTTTGACTGCTAATATGGTAGAATGAGTTTCTAATGGATATGAAAAGAAACTCCTTATTATTGGAGTAGGATATTCTGCTAAGTTAGAAGGTAGAACTTTGGTGCTTTCACTTGGATTTGCTCATAAGGTTAATTTCCCACTTCCGGAAGGAATTGATATGAAGGTTGAACAGGATCCTAAAGGAAATACTGTTATCTTTGTTTCAGGTATTAGTAAGGAACTTGTTGGTGAGGTTGCAGCTAAGATTAGATCTCACAAGAAGCCTGAACCATATAAAGGAAAGGGAATTAGATATTTTGATGAGTATGTTAAGATTAAGCCAGGAAAATCTGCTAAGAAATAATAGCTATTGAATGTAATTTTACATTATTATATGTTTATTGTTATGAGTTATTTGAAGAATAAGCTTCAAGAGAAGATTAGAAAGTATTTGAGAAGAAAAAATAGAGTAAATACTAAGATTAAGAATCTTCATCCTGAATATAGACTTTTGGTAGAGAGATCTAATCTCTATGTGTCTGCTCAGGTACTTGATGCACAAGGAAATGTAGTTGCAGTGTCTTCAGATAAAACTGCATCAGGAGCGACTAAGACTCAAAGAGCTGAAGCTGCAGGAGCAAGTTTTGCGGAAGTTCTTAAGGGGAAGGGGGTAGAAAAGATCGCTTTGATAGAAATGGATATTTGTACCATGGAAGAATTAAGGCGTTTGCTGATGGTTTGAGAAAAGGAGGAATTCAGTTTTAAGTTTTCTTTTGAAATACTATTTATCTATATAAATTACTATGTCTATGAGACCAGAAAGAGATACTAGAAGAGAAAAGCCAAAGAAGGAATTTGATGAATTGCTTTTGGAGGTAAGAAGAGTTACGAGAGTGACTACTGGAGGTAGAAGGCTTTCTTTTAGAGCAACAATTTTGATTGGAAACAGAAAGGGGAAAATCGGACTTGGTATTTCTAAAGGAAATGATGTGGCTAGTGCTGTTCAAAAAGCTTCTCATGAAGCTTACAAGAATATTTTTGAAGTGCCATTGACAAAGAACGATACTGTTCCGTATCCTATTTCTATGAAGTATAAGGCTTGTATTGTAAAGCTTTTGCCAGCTTCAGAGGGTACTGGACTTAAGGCTGGTTCATCTATCAGATCTGTATTGGAACTTGCTGGATATTCAAATATCCTTTCAAAGGTGGTTGGCTCAAATAATAAGCTTAATAATGCACTAGCAACTATTCAGGCTTTGTCTGCATATAAGTATGCTGATTATTTTACAGCACTTAAGGGAGATAAGAAGGAGGAAGCTGTTTCTGAAGCAAAAGAGGCTCAAGTAGAAGCTTCAGCAACTGAGGAAAAGGCTCCAGCTAAGAAGGCTGCTCCAAAGAAGACAACTGATGCTGCAAAAAAGGCTCCAGCTAAGAAGGCTACTACAAAGAAGGCTGAAAAAGCTGAATAGTCAGGTTTTTACTCTTTATGATAATGATACACATGAAACTTCATAGTTTGGTGAGAAGTAAGGGTCTAAAAGACAAACTTAATAGAAGAGGTAGAGGTAATGCTTCTGGAAGAGGAAATTTTTCTGGAAGAGGATGTAATGGTCAAAAGGCAAGAAGTGGACATTCTATGAAGCCTTTCTTTGAAGGAGGACAGACTTCTGTAGTACAGAGAATGCCTAAGCATAGAGGATTCAAGAGATATTATAAGCTTGTTGAACTTTATGAGGTGCTTAATTTGGCTACTCTTGAAAAGGATACTAGAGTTACAGATATTGTAAGTAAGCCAGTTCTTGTTGAATTAGGATACCTTCATTCAACTGAAGATAAGGTTAAGATTCTTGGAAATGGAGAATTGACTAAGGCATTGTCTTTTGAAGGAATTGAGCAATTTTCAGACTCTGCTAAGCAAAAAATTCAAAATGCTGGTGGAAATATTAAATAATTCATAGAATAATCTATTACACACTAGAATATGAGAAGCACGAGTACTGAGTTACCGTGCTTTCTTCTTTACTGGTGGTTCTTGGTGTTTTGCTTGACATACTAGAGGAAATAATTATTACTATCAGGTATACTTTAACTTATTATTTCATGAGAATGAAGGGTGTTAAAAGTTTTTCAAAAAAACTTCGTGAAGTCTTTATGAATAAGACTATTAGAAACAAGATTCTCTTTACTTTAGCTATTTTAGCAGTATATAGACTCTTGGTATTTATTCCTGTTCCATTTGCAGATATTGGAGCGCTCCTCTCTCATACTTTAGGAGGGACATCTGATTATGGATATTTTGTGATGTTGCTTTGAGGAGCATTAGATCAGTTTTCTTTTATTGCTATTGGTATTTCTCCATATATTACGGCTTCAATTATTATGCAGCTTGCTGGAGTAGTTATACCTGCAGTTGAGGAACTTAGTGAACAAGGAGAAGTTGGACAAGCTAAGATTAATCAATATACAAGATATTTGACACTTCCTTTAGCATTTTTGCAGGGAATAGGATCAGTGTATTTGATCAATAGTATGCTTGGTTGAGCTGTGATTGATACTTCTCTTGTTAATGTACTTTTGGCTGGATTTACTATGATGGTTGGTTCTATTATGTTGATGTGGCTTGGAGAACTTATTACAAGTAAGGGAATCTCAAATGGTATTTCAATGCTAATCTTTGCTTCAATCGTAGCTGGAATTACTCAGCAGTTGTATTCATCATTTGCTACTGCTCAGAGTGTTTGGGGAATGCTTATGTTTGTGTTGGTAATTGTATTGGTACTTGTGATCCTTTCTATCTTTATTCTAAAGTCTGTTAAGGAGATTCCTATTATTTATGCTAAGCAAGGAAAAGCTCAGCAGTCTTCTTCTTTGCCAATTCCTCTTAATCCAGTAGGAATGGTGCCTATTATCTTTGGTATGGCATTTGTTTCATTCCCATACCTCTTGGCTAAGTTGGTTACTCAATTTAATCCAGCAAATGTGAAATTAGTAGCAGTTGCTCAGTGGGTAGAGACTCATTTTAATATCTACTCTGCAAACCCTGGAGTTTGGGCTATCTTTGCTTATGTGATCTTCATCGTGTTGTTTACTTTCTTTTATGCGATGATTACCTTTAGTCCAGATAAGATCTCTGATAATATTCAGAAAAGAGGTGGTTTTATTCCATCTATTAGACCTGGAAAAGCTACAGCTCAATATATTAATAAAATTTTGATGCACCTTTGCCTCTGGGGAGGTTTAGGACTTGCTTTGATTGGTATCTATAGTTATATTCTAAAGTGGATTCCTTTTGTTCAGACTATCGTTGAAGCTGTTGGATCGCTGCCAACCGTAGTGACTGGTTCTGGAGTGATTATTATTGTAGGAGTTGTTCAAGAAATCGTGAATAAGATTGAAGGAGAACTTGTTATGAAGAAGTATGAAGCTTACGAATAATTTGATTTTAAAATATAGAAAAGACTGACCTTGGAGTCAGTTTTTTTGTTGTTTTTTATACTGAAATATATTATATCATAAAATATAGAAAAGGCAAGTATTAAATGTATCGGATTTTTGCAAAAAGATGACAAATATTTTTTTTGCTGTATAATTATCTATGAAGAATTTTATATCATAGTGGTTATGAAAGATGACGAAAAAGGAGTATATCATTACCTTTCTAGATAAAGTGAAAGATATCTGGGAACCGGCAAGAGGATTTGCTGTATTGATGAGGTATGATATTTTTAATGATCAGCAGATTGATACTTTCTTTGAGCTCTTTAAGAGTGTTGTACATTCAACAAATGATCAACAGAGAAAGAGGAAACTTCAACTTGCGATTGATAATATTGAAGCAATAAAAAGAGAGGAAAAGAAGTCAGAATCAATCCACTTTGAAAGAGATTTGGATGCGATCCTTACTGAGGCATAATTATTCCCTAAGTATATATCTATTTTTATGATTTATTGTATATTAAGATGAGTAATCCAGAAACTAAAAATATTCAGACAGCTGATAAGATTAAAGAAGGTCTGTATGGTACAGATATTGTTGATGATCAGGCTGTTGCTGAACTCAATAAATTTGTCTTGGAGGAGAAGGATGGTGATAAGGCAATTACTAAGAAGATGCTTAAGGAAAATTTTTCTAAGTATGAGCCTAAAATTAATGAAATTCTTAATGGTAAGAATCAGGTTTCTCTAATTAAGAAAGCGTTTGAGAGTGCGAAAACTCAAGATGAAAAGTCAGAATTGGCTGTAATTTTTCAACAAAAGCATCTTTCTGCTAAGTATGATGTTGCTTTAAATGAGATTAGAAAATCTTTGTCTGATGTGCAGAAGAAATTAGATCAAGAACAATCTCCTCAGATTAAGGAAAAACTTAGAGGGCTTCGTACTGAATTGGAAAATTTGCAAGATAGTCTACAGAGAGAGCTTAAGGATCTTACTACAGAGGTGGCGGATCAGCTTTCTAATTTGTCTAGAATTATAGAAGCATATGATGTAGTAGATCAGAATGAACTTACAGTAAAGGGGAGTGAGACAAAAAGTGACAAAAAAAGAGTACATAAAATAGCTAGAGAAACTAGAAAAGTATTTAAGGAGCTTTCGTCTCAGGAGCTTGAATCAAAGGCGAAGCATGTTGAAATTTCTCTTAAACTTCAACCCAAAGAGACTCAAATTATGAGGCATTTTGCTGGTATAGTTAGTGATGTTATTAGAGATTCTGGAAAGTCTGTTACCACAGATTGAACCCTTATTGAAAAATTTGTACTTGATTTTATCCATAATTATTCACTTAATGATTTTTCTGACGAAGATATTGTTAAAAAATTCGCAGATAATGGTTTGACGATTAAGAAAGAAAGTTGGCTAGATAGGAGAGCTGGGCAGAGGTGAGTAGTATACTTGAGAGAGGTTGCAGATTTTTATAATGCTAGCCACGATATTAAGGATGCTGACGCTTATAATTCAGGTTCGAACTTGAGAAAGTATTTTGATTTAATTAGGCAAACTGGTTCGTTTCAATCAGCTTTGGATACCTTTAATCCAGAAGTGGAAAAGGCCCTAGATTTACGTAAATTGCCTAGAAATGAGAGATTTGCTAAATTAAAAGAAAGTAAAAATGTGACTAAGGATGATATTGATAAGGTGATGGATCTTTGTCTAGATTTTAACCTAGATGGTATGATCGTTTATGGCGATACTGGTATCAAGGGAGGAAATCAGATTAAGGAAATGTTTAGTAAATTTGTTACTCCAGAAGAGAGAAAGCAGGCTTTTGAAAATATTTTAAATGCTGTTTCTAAGGCTAATAAGTCTCAATTGCAAGAAAAAAAATTGACTGTAGATGATGTTATTCAGGATTTTGAAACTTTTACTGCAGTTCAGAATTTTCTTAAGAATCCTCCAATGGATATGAATTATATTCTAAAGTATGGAGAGAATGCTTTTGAGGAATATAAAAAGGCGATGACTGGTAAGAGACTTTTAACTCTAGAGGAGCAAAATGAAGAAGATAAGAAGGTTGAAGAAGGTGCTAGAGAGATTATTAAAGAAGTGTGAGATAAAGTAACTGAAATTGAGGCTAAATCTGCAAAGGCTAAGGCAGAAGGAAGAGATAAAGATGCGGAAAATTATCAGAAGGCTGCTGAAAAGCTTAAAAAACTTAGAGATATGGATGCTAAGCTTCTTAGAGAAGGACTTAGAGAGGTATTGGAAGGACAGGCAGCTGCAATTAGGCAATCTGGGCTTGGTGCTGGAGTAGATATTCCACTTACTAGGATTTTGAAGGGGCTTTCATTTAATTTTGGAGCTAGATATAGTGAAGATGGATCTATCAATGCTGGAGTGAATCTTGCATGGAATGGTAGTGTAGATCTTTCTGCAAATGGTAGATTTAAGGGATTTGCTGGAGTTTCTGCTGGAACTAATCTTTTGTCTATTCCAATTTTGGGAGGAAGCGCTGGACTGGGATATACCTTTGAAAATTCTAAGCAAGATAAATCACTTGATGTTAGAAGTGAAAAGACCTTTACACTTGGTGTTTGAGGTTTAATTGCTCCTAGTGTAATTGGATGGAATATTAATATTGGTGTAGATAGAGATCTGGATGCTGGTAGATTGCAGATGCAGGAAAAGATTAAATCAAGTGTTGGTAGTTTAGTTGTGGATTTGATGAGTTCTTCTGATGAAAAAAATCCTGAAAAAAAGTTTACTTGAGAAAAGTATAAATTTGATGAGAAAGTTCTTAAGGAGAAATTAGAGGCTAGATATCCGAAAACTAAGAAAGAAACTCTTGATGCTGCTGTTAAAAACCTTGGTCAGATTTTGCAATATTATGACTGAGTCGAAATGGATGAGGCTAATGTTTCTTTGATTGCTGAGGAAATTTCAAGTGCATATTCTCAGGCTTGGTCAAATATGCAGGCGCTTAAACTTGCTGATAAGGGATGGTATATTTCTGGAGCTGGGCTTTCAGTTAGCTTTTTCCAAGGAGTGATTCCAGTTGTTGGAATTTTGAAGTTTGCAAAGCATAGATTTCATGGATCTTCTGATACAAAAGAATCAATTCAGAATTTTATTGATATGAGAGAGACATGAAAGTGAAATAGAGAGCTTGTGGACGAGAACTTGAGCAATAATTTGATCTCTCTTGAGCAGCAACTTGGGGTTGAGAAATGAACACTTTTGCTTGTAGCTGATCAAGATGGAGCAGTCGTTGAAGAGTGAAAAGATGCTGATTATATTCAGATTTCTTTAGATAAGTTGCTTGCGGAATCAAATATTGCTTTGAGTCCAGCGATTAAGCAGAATATAAAAATTGATAAAGAAAAGAGGACGATTGTTGTTCATAAGAATACTCTTTTGAGAGCTTCAAGTGGATATTTGGCTGATTCAAAAGCTATGACCTTGGATATTGGGGCTCATAGAACAGATAAGTCAGCGCAGATTATTACAAAGGATTCAGTGAATGATTTTTTGAATAATCAAGTGAATGAGCGGAATCTTAACTCAGAAGCTAAGATTTCTCCAGAAAAGTTGCCAAAATTGGCTGCTAGTTTGGATGAACAGAAGTTTGCTAGAGCATTTAAGGAATTGAAGGATCAAGTTGTTAAGGCTGGTTATGAATTTCCTGCAGAATATGCAAATTTGACTATAGAAAAAAATACAGCTGAAGATGGGAAGACAGTTTATGCGTTGTTTAATAATGGTGCTTTGGTAACAGATGATGATTTGAATGCAGTGATTATTCCTGAGGGGAAACACCTTGTGATTGATGCAACGAGTGCTGAGGTAGAGTTTAAGTTTGAAGACATTCAAGCTGGTAAGGAAAATTTTAAAGTAAAATTTGAGGGACTTCCTAAATCTGCTCCTATATCTGCTGATGTCTTGAATGTAGATCCGGATGTGCAGGGGCTTATTGATGGGGTTTATACAAACTTGAGTCTTTTGAAGTCAAACGCGATTAGAAATGTAGCTCATAAAGCTACAGGTAGAGCTTCTTTAACTAATGGATATGTTGCTTGGAGAAAGGCTTTGTCTGATTTTTGTTGTGAATTACCGAAAGAGTGAGATTATACGAAGATAGATCTCGCGGCAGATAAGATGATTGCGCTGTTGTTAGATATGGATGGATATATTCAGCATTCAGACGGTGCGAATAAAGCTGGAATTTTTAGAGACATATTGGGAGGAAGTTGAGGTTTGTATGCATTAAAGGAGAAAACAGATTATGCTAGTAAGGTAAAATTGCAACAGCTACTTCTAGCACTAGATGGTATGTTTAGTAGAACAGCAAATGTAAGAGGAACGAATGAAAATAATAAATATCAACTGCAATATGGTGCTGAGTCTAATAAGAATACATTTAACCAGATTACTACAGATATTTCTACAAAGATTGTCGCTAAAATGAAGAGATTGAATGCTAAAAAATCTGGTCAATTTGATTGTTATGAGGACTATGCAAATTTATTTAAGTCAATGAATGAAGGAACTCAAAATATTGAATCTCAAGTATCATCTGTAGTAAAGGAAGGAGTTATTGCTTATAACTATGGAAACCCTGCAGATATGATGAGACCTATTATCAATCCTCATATTATTGAGTGAACGGAAAATAAGAATAAGCTCCCTATTCCTGAAGCAGTAAAATTACATGTTCTACAGCAGCTTTTCCAGGAAGATTCAATTCTTGTTGCGAATATCCTTCAGAGTCTTAAGGAGAGAACTTGAAGTACTCAGACTTTGGAGGAAATGAGAGAGATCGTTTATGCTCAACTTTGAAGTCTTTTGAAGTGAGAAGCTGTTGACATTTGATGAAAAAAGGTTACTATGTGAGCTAGTTTCTCTACTGGATATTTTGCTCAGTGTGTGAACCATATGGTAATGATTGGAGATCTTCATTTTAATGTTGAAGGAACTCCAGGTAATCCTGATGGAGGTAAGAATAGATTTGAAGCTGAGATTGCTGGATCAGCTCAAGTAGTAGCAAGTATGGAGAGTGATATTCAGAATAATAACACTACGAGAAGATTCGCAGTAGCTGCTGAGGTTGCACGTTTCCGCACGGATAGTCCTGGTACTCCGACTACGGAAGGAGGTGATTGAGAGAAAACTGAAGGAGGAGATGAGTGAGATACTCCACCGTCTAATAAACCTGCATGATCAGAAGATACCGGTAATGAGGGTAAGGGGGAGGTTACAGTAAAAGACCAAAAGGATACATCTAATACAAATCCTGCAGGTGCTCCAAATGTTCCGCCATCAGCTCCTACCCCTTCAACAACTGAGGAAAATCCTTTAGATGTATAGATATTTATAAATAGTTTTGAGGTTTTATAATTATATTTTAAAAAGATGAGAAGCTTTAAATTCTTGTTATTTGCATTGCCTTTGTTGATTTTGTGAGTCGGTAATACGTTTGCTGCTCCATATCAGGAAGTCTCTTGTGGTAATCAACCTTCGAATAATAGTTGTTCTCAATGTTTTAATGCTTGAAGTATCTATGAATGATGGTCTAGGCTAGGTATTTATGACGAATTTGTGAATTCTTCAGATAATACTTACTTGTATTATGATAAGGAGAATAAATATCCTTATACTTGGGAGAAACTTCAGTCAACTACAAATTGGGATATGTCTCGTCCACTGTTTAACTATGTAAATAATAGTAGGAGATCTCATTTTTGGTATACCTCAAAGGCTGGAGATTTGTACCATATCTTTGACCCTAAGTTTACAGATAAGTATCTTCAGGCAGATAGTGATAGAGGAATTCAGTTAAGATCGGTTGCTCCCGGTACAAATAAGGATGTTCCAGCATTTTTATTGAGAGTTCATACAAATTATCGTCAATTCTTAGGTGCTGGTAAGGTTTGAGATTTGCGTAAGCATACGGAATGTTTCTACTTCTATGCTAATTGGTGTTGAGATGGAATTTTGCAAGCTGATAAGTGAGAAAAATGTGATCCAAATGATCCAAATAAAGTAGGATGGGGAAATGCTGGATGTAATGCATCTTGTCAACCGATCAATAATGAATCTCCAGTATGTAAGAGTGACTACAATGGGAAAACTCTTGATAATTTAACAGGAGGAAATCATCTCTGTGAAAAGGGAACATACTCAGAATTCAAGTTTGCTAATAATACTTGGACTTGGAAGTGTGATGGTCAAGCTGGAACTACTCCAGTAGATTGTAGCGCAACCAAGAATGATAAAGTTTATGATTTGGCATTGACGAAAGTGATTAGTGCTGAGACTCCTGCTCCTTATCAGACAGGAAGTACAGTGAAGTTTTTAATTACTGTAATCAACCAGGGAAACTATATTGCAAAAAATATTGAGGTGACTGATTATTTGCCAGATGGGCTTGAACTTGATGATGCAGGTTGGACGAATGCTGGAGCTGGAAAGGTTGTTAAAACACTGACTCAGGAGATCGCTCCTGGGCAGTCAGTAACTGTAACCTTGCAGACTAAGATTTCGGCAAATTTTACAGGTGAGAAGATTAGAAATTTAGCAGAAATTAGTAAGGATAATTCTGCTGATTATAATACTACAGATAAGGATAGTACTCCAGATAGTAATGTGAATAATGACTGTTTTAGAGCTGGACATTTGGTGACTGGAAATGGAAAACTTGCTCAGGCGCAGGGATGTTCTGATGCAACAGATGAGGATGACCATGATGGTGTAGACTTTACAGTTACTCCTAAGACCCCAGAGGCAAAGTATGATCTTGCATTGACAAAAAAGATTTTTAATCCAAAGGCGACTTATCTTACTGGAGAACGTTTGAGTTTTGAAATTACCTTGTATAACCAGGGGAATAAAGAGGCAAAGAATATTGAAGTAACTGATTATTTGCCAGATGGACTTGAACTTGATGATCCAACTTGGACGAATGCTGGAGGTGGAAAAATTACGCAAACACTGACTCAGACTATTCTTCCTAATAGAGAATTTACCCTTATGCTTCGTGTAAAGATTTCAGAAAACTTTACAGGGACTGAGATTACTAATTATGCAGAAATTAGTAAAGACAACTCTGGAGATTATAATACTACAGATAAGGATAGTACTCCAGATAATAATTCAACGAATGATTGTTTTAGAGAATGACATTTAGTAACAGGTAATGGAAAGCTTGCTCAGGCGCAGGGATGTTCAGATGCAACAGATGAGGATGATCATGATGGTGTAAAGATTCTTCTTACAACTCCAAAAAATCCAAATATTAAGAAGGAACTTACAGGACCTGCTGGACATAGATATGCGGTGGGAGAACTTGTTGGATTTAAGATGCCATTTAAGAATCCTCATAATGTTCAGATCAATAATGTGAGTGTGAGAGATTACTTGCCTCAAAATCTAGAATATGTAAGTAGTGAAATTCATGGAGTTACTCCATATGTAAGTGGACACTTTATGAGTGGAGCAGTTCAAGTTGTAGAATATTCAGGTTTTAATCTTGCTCCATTGCAAGAGGGATATTTGCTTTTAACAGGTAAGGTAAAAGCTGATTATCTCGATCAGAGGATTAATGTTGTTCAGATTCTTGTGAATAAAATTGTAGTGGATCATGATACTAAGTGATATCCTCTTAAGGATAGAGCGCTTACTATAGAAAAAGTTGTTGATAAGAGAGTTTTGGCAACTGGAGAAGTTGCGACCTTTACAATTAAGGTTTCAGTAACAACTGGAAGTTATACAGGATTGACTGTTGTGGATACCTTGCCTGCTGGACTTGTCTATGATAATGCTTGGCAGCTTACTGGAACAAGACCTA
>JABCOM020000016.1 GCA_013333605.2 candidate division SR1 bacterium | reverse complement strand
GTGAAGATGATTACGAGAGAATAGTTTATACCCAACATCTTCAAAAAATATAAAGAAAAATCTGAAGTCATGCTTCAGGTTTTTTTATTTTTTTATATCACATATTTGATCTATAGCGGAATTTCAACTCTAATAGTCTTAAAAAGATAGACAGAAACCTGTGATGAGAGACCATATTTTTGCTTGATAGCAGAGAGTGCCTGCTGGATAGTATCTATTCACTTGGTATTAGGCAGAAGAACTCAGCTCTTGTGATCCTCTCACTGCACAAGGAATACTCCTCGCTCATGCATTGGCACTTTGATGAGTTCATTTGGGTCGTTTTGGATTCTAATTTCAGTCACAAGATCAAAAATCAGCCTTTTAATTTTTTCTCAGTATTTATTGAGAATTCCAGTGCAGAAGCTATCTACGAGCAACTCCACTGCTCTATCTGTCTTGATCACCCCATTTGCAGCCAAAAGTTGCCCCGCTGAGTCAAAGGCTGAGAAAAATACTCCAGTCTTTGAGGCGAGATTGATGTGTTTTGCGAGCTCGGTTTTTATTTTAGTATTCACGTGATCCTTTTTCAAGGTAAAAGTGGCTTTTTTAACAAAAGGAACAGGAGTTTCTTTTGGTTATTTGCTTGGTATACTATATGAAAATGGTTGCAGATTGCAAGAAAAAACTTGTTTTTTGAGAAGAGTTTCATATACTGCATGGAGCGATGCTCCAGTCGTTCAATGGATAGGACACAGTCCTGCGAAGACTGTAATCCCGGTTCGACTCCGGGCTGGGGCATTATGAAGTATCACTATAAATACCCCAGTATGGTAATAGGCTTTTTTGTGTACCCGCTGAGTGTTGATTGGGGCCATAATGCTATATTTAGCAACCAATACTAAGTGGAGACTTAAGTATGCTAGAATACCTAAGACAACTTACTACTATATACCCCTCACCTATCACGCTTAAGCTATGCGCATCATGGCTTTGGTACTCTTATCAATGAGGATTACGGAGGAATTATTCGAGTTGGTCGATTCAATACTTCAGATGTTTTGTATCAGATAAAGATTGGAGGTATTACTCATTACACAACTATCAATACCAAAGAATATGAATAAGAAGAGATAGATACTCCCTCTAAATCTAATAAAGGGAGAAAATCAATTCTAAAGTTCAGGAAAGCACGAGAAGGAACAGAATTTTTGATCTTTATTTTTATTGATTATAACCAGAGCAAACAACCTAGAAGCTATCTATATATAAAGAGATGACTAATAAAGGATTTAGATTGCAATATATAATTCACACGATGTAAATAACATTCGACAGTGATTTTAAAAACAGAAAAGACATATTTTATATAAGCCCATATCTGGTGATAACACATATAGAACTCTTTCTTCTAAGGCAATAGATAGAGGGATCTAAAAGCTTGAGGAGAAATGTATAAAGGTTTGTCAAAAAATCCTTGTAAATTTTTGACATTTCTCTGTATCATATATATAATATGATGGAAAGTAACTTTACATCAGACTGAAACAACACATGATCACAAAAATAAGAAAGCAAGAAATATTAGAAGAAGCAAAGAAATATCATGGGAAAAGCCTTTATGAGATCATTAGATTGTATGACGACCTTTCCGTACTAACAGCAGATCTTTCTCAGCTTAATATCTCTCCTACCCCTTCAGGATTAATTCTTTTTTCAGAAAAAAAATACAAAATATATATCCATGATGGGTGTAATGAAAATAGAAAAAGATTTACTTTAGCACATGAGATTTGACATTACTGCTTACATAAAGATTATCTGCAAGATACTGGCCCCTTTATAGATAATGATAATACCCTTTATAATAGACCATGATATATCGACTTGCCTGAAGATGTAAAAAATAAAGAGGAGGAAGCAAATTTTTTTGCTGCTGAAATATTGATGCCTTGAAATTTGGTTAAAGAGGCCTACAATAAGAATGATAGTATCGAAAAATTAGCCAATTTCTTTTCTGTATCTGCAGAAGCAATGTTCTATAGACTCAAAAATTTATCTCTTATTTCTTAATTAAATGACGACAAGAAATAAGAATAAAACAGCTAGTCGGGAAGATCAACTGAAAATATTAAAAAATAAAATACAAAGCATCCATCATAGCGACAATATTTTAGATTCAGGTGCAAAGTTTCTTACTGCTGAACCAAAAACTAATACCTCAGAATATGCAACTGTAGAAGACATAAAAAAGTCTGAAGGAAAAACAACCGCACTTATTCGATGATTTGTTGTTACGATTGGCATTTCCGTAATAGCATTATTAGCGGATGCTCGAAGAGATCATCAAAATCTTGAGAAAATACTTGAACTTCAAAATAATTTACAAAAAGCAATAAATGACAATCAACAGTTAAGACAAGAAATAGAATGACTTAGAAAGGAATTTGATTCTAAATTAGAAAATGAAATTAACAAAACAATAATTGAGGTCTATAAACTTAAGTTAATAAGAAGATAGTATTATTTCTGAGTTTTTTTTGACTCAAAAGTTTACTTTCTGACTCAACTCAAAAAGCTTCTAGTAGATTTTTCTATACAAAAAAACACTAGTCTAATGTTTTTTGCTTTCTAGTTAGCTTTTTTTAGCTAAAATCGTATAAAAAATCAGATTTTAGATGATTTTACACGAAAAAATACATCCCTCATCGAGTATATCTCGTATCTAAACACTTACTACCCATCTCTCGGCACTTAAACTTTCATAATCCGTGACCTAACCTCTAAACTATAATTACTTTGCCCCATAACACGTATACTAGCTGTGTTTTTTCGTAAAAAAAATCAGAGCTCTTATGACTGATTTTCTCTGATATCTACTAAATCTTTAATAATCAAGTATTGTCATAAGCTACTAATCAACCTCAGATACTCATTTACTCCTCTACATTATTCCTCCATCTATTATTCCCCTTGAGACCGCCTATAGTTCCAAGCTTTCATGAGAATACCCCCAAAAACCACCTTAATCCCCTTTTAAATATTCTTATTTTTCCTCTCCTCCTCACCTCAAAAATCTACTCCAAGAGCAACAGAATGATTCTCAGCTTTCAACCTCTATTTTCACCTTTTTTGTGAGCTTGGAGAGATGGTCTAAGGAGGCTTTGTTTCGTTCAAAACCAAAGGAATACTCGCATACCAACAGCGATTTCTCATCAGATTTTTCATCTTTTGATAACAAAAAAATCTCCACAAAGATGTGGAGATTTCTCGCTTGTCATCTAGAATTTTTAGTGTTCAAGAGAAAAGAGATGATGCAAGTCATGTTTGGTGTTCAAAACATGATTTCTCATCTGAGAAGAAAAGCTATCGCTAAGATTCAATGTGCTAGAAAGCGCATTTGAAGTATGAGAAATATATTCATTGATTTCAGCTTCCTGAGATCTTAAAATATCCGCTTGCTGCGTATTTTTTCTCATTCTCGCAGATTGCTTCTGAAGGTATAAAACTTCATTTGGTTCAAGTCCTTGAACAATATCCTTTTCATAACTATTGTATCTAATTGTGTCTGTTTTTTTCATGGTATTATATGATTAAGTATAAAATGCTTAAATACTAAGCGAAAGATCAAAAAAGTCTGATTTTTTTTGTGAGGTTTAACCTTGTTTATTTTTTCCAAGTACTGGTATCAACTAGAGTGTATCCATCATATCTTTGAGTAAAGTAGCGAGAAATCATTTCTTCTCCTCTCTGAGCGCTTGGTTTTTAGTATTAGCACTTTGAGATTCAGAAGTAGGTTGATAGGCTAAGGGTGTTGACTCTTTAGGAGCAAAATCAAAAGCCTGAACGATTAGATCCGCTAGCTCTCCTCTCGTGATCGGTTTGGAGGTCTCTCACTGATCCATGTTGAGCAACTTAGCTCTAGTAGCTTGGGAAACAAGCTGATAAGCCTCTCACTTAGTAAGCTGAGCATGAGGTAAAAACAGATATCCTGACTGTTCATTACGAAGTAGAAAATCTCATATCTCATTTGTAAGCAAATATTCCAAATGGGGAGCAAAGGCTGCAAAATAGGTTGTATCATTGATTTTTGGTAAATGAGTAAAATTAGTAATAACAAGTGCTTTTCACTGCTGAGCCAGTAAACTATTGGCGAGCATAACTATTCAGTCCGCACGAAGGACATCATTATCTGGATAGAAATTACCATTCTTACCAGCTACTACCCCGAGCTGTGCTAATTTGGTAATTGCCGCATGATATCTATGATTACTAATATCATTAAATACCGGTGATATGATACTTTTTTCCAACTGGAAAATATCTGCCAAATATCAGGCCATCTGTGATTTAGTAAACTGAGTATCAGAAGAAGAAATCAGATTTACTTTCTCTTTTTGACCGATATATGGATTGAGATCTAAAATAGTGTTAAGGATCTGCATCGCTTGAACAGGAGTAATTAGAGCATCAAGCTCAATTGTTCCTAGATGATCAAGAAATCATAAAGCTTTTGCGGTATTGAGTTTTTTGAGAAGAAGTGCATTTCCATAACCTTGCTTGAAAAAACTCTGATCAGAAAGACCGTTAGTTGATTCTAGTGAATATCCAAGTTTGTATCTATAAATATCTAGTACAACTCTGATAAAGTCACTGGTACGAACAAAGTTGTGTGGATAATACTTTCCACTTGCTCATCATTGAATAACTCAAATACTAGCGAGAGCTTCAATACTTGCTTTATGAGGATCAGTACTGATATCTCAAAAAGCAGGCAAGAGCGCTGATTCTGTCTGAGGTAAAACGCTACGAACGATTGGATATTTTATATCAGAAGCTGAATCAGGTTTTTCTTTCTGAGATTTTTCAATCCCAGTTGAAGCACCATCCATACCATCTTGCATAAAATTTACCAAGTTGTTCCATACCTTTTTAGCACTCAAGGCAACATCAGTCTCAATTTCCTTTTGGAGGCTAGAAGCTGGAGTAATTGTATTTGATTCTGTATTCTTGATACTTGTAATATTTGAGGCAAGCACACTAGAAACAGTATATCAAAAGATCACAATCACTGCTAAAACTTTCCACATTCCTCCAAAATGAGTTCTTGAAGGTTGTTTCATCTTGTCTTTTTTTATGAATAAAACGGCTTGTGTGTAGAACCTTTTTATTCGTTTACAAAGACAATTTGTGAAGAATACTGTTCATGCTCTGAAAAACTCATCAGAAAAAATCTGATTTTTATGGTTTATTTCAAAGGTACTATCCAAAACTTTATTCTCCAAAGGAAGTGGATTTTTCCTATCACAAGATTACTATCATTCTTGCGACAACAATATTATATATCTTTTTTTGAAAATGTCAATTTTTTGAAAAGATTTTTAAGAAAAGGCAAAATACTAGTTTTAAACTATATTTTTATTTATCATCTTCTTTATTTTTTACAAGTTTTTTATATATTTTCTTATATTTATTTATTTTGTCAATATTTTGAATTGATTTTAGGGAAGGAATCATTATAGTGAGAGTATCAAACATAAAAAAACATTTAGAAAATGAAAAAAATCGTAGTATTCGTAGTTTTGAGCGTGCTTTTATTTGCATGTTCAAAGAGTGAAGATAGCTATCAAGAACCTATTTCTTGGAAAACTGGTATCTTCACCAGCCAAATCACAAAGCAATCCTCATTGATGATTACATTCGCTCACTCATCTGAGCTCATTGAGCTCGTAAGCTTTCAAAGCGAATGGACCATCTCTACCCGAGATAAAACCTATACCTTAAATCTTAAAGAGTCAGATTTTATCTGGGCAAATGAAGATAAGAAGCTGGAGGGCATATATACTGTCCCCTTGCAAGTTGGAGATTATCAACGAGCAAGTGTTCGCTATCTCCATGGAGAAGTTCGTATCAATGGGAAATGGAAGAGAATGACGTTTTAGTCGTAATACTTGGCAGAAAAAGCTGACTTCTGTATTAGGAGTCAGTTTTTTGGTTGTTTTCAAATTGATTTTGGAGAAGAAAACACTACACTCAAAACTGACTATTTGACTTTATTCTCAATCAAGACTATCTGCAATGCCTACTATGAATAAATATGAGTTTGAACTTCGCTTTCTATCATATAGAGGGCTTAAGACGAGGTTTAGACTGGATTGGGATAATGATACTCTCATAGCACTCAGCCAAATATCAAATAAAGGAGTCCTCGAAAAGTCAGTACCTGAGACTTCCCCTGAGGACTTGAAAAGATTTACTCATGAGAGCTATACACAGTTCAAAAAAGACTTTATCGCAAAATATACAGATTTCTACCCCCTTGCTACCTCTAAGTATAGTCTAGCTGAGTATATTGATAGACTTGAGTATGAGCTTAAAGTGATTAAAGAGATGGGATTTAACTCCTACTTTTTGATCGTATCAGACTATGTAAGGCGAGCAAAAAAACAAATGATCGTAGTAGGTCCAGGAAGAGGTTCTGGTGCTGGTTCTCTCCTTGCTTGGGCAATTGAAATTACGGATATTGATCCGCTTCCATTTGATCTCCTTTTTGAGAGATTTTTGAATCCAGCGAGAATATCAATGCCTGACTTTGATATCGACTTTGAGGATACGCAGAGACAGAGAGTAATTGACTATTGTTCACAAAAATATGGACAGGAAAAGGTTTGCTCAATCGGAACCTTTATGAAGATTGCAACAAAAGCGGCATTTAAGGATTCTGCTAGAGCGGTTGGAGTTCCCTTTGAAAGGGCAAATCAGATTTCTAATATGATTCCTGATAAAGTTGGACTCAAAAGCTTGATCAACGATCCCTTGCCAGAGTTTGAAGAAGTGCAAAACATCTATAATACTGAAGATAATGTAAAGAAGGCTTTTGACCTTGCCTGTGGTATTGAGGGGAATCTTAGACAGCTTGGAGTTCATGCCTGTGGAATCATCATTGCTCCAGAACCAGTTTCTACCTATACTGCAGCTCAATATGTCAAGGAAAATGATCACACTATCGTAAGTCAGTATGATGGACCAACACTAGAACAAATCTGACTTTTGAAGATGGATTTTCTCTGACTTAGGAATCTCTCAATCATCAAAACTTGTATCAAAATCATAAAAGCCAGACACGAACAAGAAAATAAAACTCTAGATCCGATTTTTGAACATTTTTTGGAAACTACCTCATTTCAGCCGGATATCAACGATACTTTCACCTATGAAAGCGTATTTAAGGAGTGAGATACGACCTGAATTTTCCAGTTTGAATCTCAAGGAATGAGAAAGTTTTTGATCCAACTGGAACCGAACTCAATCAATGATCTCGTAGCCATGAATGCGCTTTATCGTCCAGGTCCGATGGAGTTTATCCCAAGATATATTGAGAGAAAGCATGGTAGAGAGGAAATTTCCTATATGAGTGCAGAACTAAGAGCTGAACTTACAAAAAAGTATGGAGCTGAAGTTGCTGAAGAAGAGAATAGAAAACTGATTGAAGATCTCTCTCCTATTATGAGTTTGACCTATGGAATTGCGGTATATCAGGAGCAGTTGATGTTTTTGGTGCAGGCAATGGCAGGGTTTTCACTAGGTGAAGCAGACATGCTCAGAAGATGAGTTGGTAAGAAGAAAAAAGAAGTAATCGAAAAGCTCAAAAAAGAATTTGTAACAAGAGGAGAAACCTATAAACAATATAAACCTGAGACAACAACAAATATCTACGAGAAAATGATCGAGCCTGCTGCCTCTTATTCGTTTAATAAGTCGCACTCGGTATGTTATGCGATGATTGCCTATCAGACTGCATATCTCAAGGCACATTTTCCACTTGAGTTTTCTGCGGCATTGATTCGTTCGGTTGAGGAAGACACGGATACTCAGAGCTTTTATATCTCAGAAATTCAAAACAAGGGAATTTCTGTACTCTGACCTGATGTCAATGAATCATTTAACCATGTAGCTGCGATCTGAGATGTCATCAGACTTTGATTTTTTTCTACCAAAGGGATTGGGGAAGATGTCTGAGAAACGATTCAGCAAGAAAGACAAAAAGGTGGGAAATTTACTTCTCTAGAAGACTTTCTCAAGAGATGTGCAAGCATTATCAATAAAAAATCTCTAGAAAACCTGATCAAGGCTGGTGCCTTAGATGCCTTTGGAGATAGAAATGTGTTACTAGAAAATGTTCAGAATTTAATTGACTGGACAAAGAATATTGCAACAGCGGATTTTGGACTCTTTGGTGGACTTCAGGTCGATACAAAAATCCAAATGAGGACAGTTCAGCCTTCTAACCTTTTGGAGAGGCTCATGATGGAACAGGAAACCTTTAAAGCATTTATCTCTGGGAATCCACTGGATGGACTCTACCAATATATTAAGAAAGGATCTTTCCTTAATCAGGTCTTAGAAAAAAATGATTATCCAAAATTTATCATCCACGGATATATCAAGGAGATTCAAAGAGCAAAGAAGAAATGATTTTTCATTAAGATTGAAGATATTTCTGGAGATTGGGAGTTTTTTACTAGAGATGCTCTAGATTTCAAGAAATTTGACCTTGTGATCATTTATGGAAGCAAGAGTAATGGTAGAGTATATCTGGATAAAATCATTAAAACTGACTATGAGACGCTGATCAAACTCGCTGGAAGCAGATACGATCCTGAATGGACCGTTGTAAGAGCGAAAAAAGAGAGATACGGTGAAGAAAAGAGTAAACAGATCGAGAAAATCAAGTCAGAGAGTGTTGATAGTGCAATTCAGGAGCAAAAACCGAGCAGACATTCTCATGAAAATGACGAGGAGAGCATTGAGGAGGGACTTAACTCAGAAGAGATGAATCCAGAGGAAATTTTTGCTGATAATGAGGCTGAGGAAGAGGAAAACTTAGAACAACTAGATCAAGAAGACGATGAACTCCTTGAAATCAGTGAAGAAAATAAAGAAGATCAGAATTCTGATCCTCTTTGACCTATAACTCCTGATCAAGAGCCATTCTGTATCTCGAGTTTGCCAGATAATCTGGAAAGCATCCAGCTTTTGGCAGATATTCTAAAAAATCAGCCAGGAGATATTCCTGTAATGATCATGGGAAAGGAGAGACTAGTCAATGATTATGGACTTCAGACCTTAAGGGAACATTTTGGGAAATAAAAAATTCCCAAGCTAAGAAGATTATACATAAAATAGAATAGTCAAAATGTAAAGAGGGAATAAGGGAAAATCTCAGATTTTTTTGCTTTTTAGTGAGAAAGAAGGTATACTTAGGTATCTTTTTAGTTTTCAATAGGAGACTAGTATGAAAGTATCAACAAAATCTGAAGTAAAAACAAAAAAAAGCCAGCGACCATCACAGCTTTCTAAATCGGCAAAGAAAGCAAAAGAGGTAGCTCCAGCAAAGGCAAAAACAGCAGAGACACATGATTTCATTTTCCCAGAGCAGGGGAAATGGATGACTGAATCACTTCTAAAACTTCTCTCAAAGTGGAATATTATCTCTATTGGACTAGCACTTGGATACTTTGCAGTATTTCATATTGTGCAGGGTGCTTTTAGAGCAAATACCGACTATCTTCTCAGCCTTTTGTCAGCGGTTGGAAAGACACTTTCAACCTGAGATACTGAAAGACTGTGAAATGATATTCTCCAATATAGCCATCACCTGCAATTTGCAGTTAGCCAAGCAGCAGCGCTTGGATTAGGGGTTCTCGTAGTTCTATTTCTAGGCTCTCAAGCAATTAATTATAAAAAATGAAAACTGAATATCTTGAGCTTCTTGGTAATATTGGCGATTTTTATTAGAATTGCATTAGTGTTTATTCCATATGCAGAGCTCTATTTTCAGAGTTAAACAATACTACTAGACAGAAAAGCAATCAGCAAACAAAAAAACTGATTGTTTTTTTATTTCCCCTCTTTTTCTATTGACATTCATTGTTCGATACTTATAGTATTGCTTCAAAATATTTTGCTATTTATCTTTCAAATCTTTTTGAATATGAATAAATTACAAACAGGACTTTTAATTTGAGCACTAGGGATCTCTGTTTCCAGTGGTCCAGATCAGAATTCTTGATATCTTGAAGAGCAAAGAGCCAGACTCTTTAATACTTTAAATGCTCCTGAACAAGTTGATCCTACAGCTGAATCAACAGCTAAAGGCAAAGAAGGAATAGCTGATGAGGTATCGATTCATACTGATTCGATTGCAAAGTTTCAAAATACACCTTTTGCGGTAAAAGGGAAAGGGAAAATGATTGGCTCAAATCTTGGAAATGTGCTTGGATATGGACAAGCTGAGAAAATTATGAGAGAGCGAAACAACTATCCAAGTCCAATGCAATTTCAAGCAGTACAAAAATATGATGATCTGGAAACGCTCAGTTTTCCATTGATTTATCCAGACTTAAAAGAGGTCTTTCCTAATCAGTGGGAAGCGTTTCTTGAAAATGAGGATTTTTTGAAATATAAAGATGAGAATGCTGATCATATGCTAGTTGTAACAAAAGTTGAGGATTGAAAACATGCGCTTGCCTACTATGAAGATTGAGCCCTCAAACTTGCAACTTATGTATCTATTGGACTCCCTTACCGCAAAACTGTAAGCGGAGCTTTTGATCTGCAGCATGATATGATTTTCCGCAGATCGAGAAAATATGATAATGCACCGATGCCCTATGCACTACATATCACCTGAGGTTTCTTTCTCCACCAAGGACGAAGTGATGGGAAACCTAGATCGCATGGTTGCATCAGAGTTCCTGGACTCTATCAAAAATGGCTCTATGAGCATCTTCCAAGATGAAAAAAAGTAGACGAAACCTGAGAGGTTCAGTCTACTCGTATTATCCTTGATAAACTTTACAATTAAAGACAAGTTCATCATGTCGTTTTCATAAGCATCTGATGAATGCTCATTCTTGTCGCTGAAGCATTACAAAACTCATCAATACTCAGCACGAGAATCCCCTTTATCCCTTGCACTAAAGTCAGCAATTCATACTTATGATTGCTGATTTTTTGAAGAGTGGATTTTTCAGCTTGTTTAGTGAGTTTCTTCTGAGGTGAGAAAAAATAATATAAATCTGAAAGGAGATCTTTTGCAGATTTTTTGTCTTCTAGTGGACAGAGTTTATTGATTTTTTCAGTATTTTGGGTATTGAGAAAAACAAGGTACTCACGAAAAGAATTCAGATTTTTTTCTATATTTTTTAGTTTGTATCGATGAAGATATTTTAGAGAAGAAATAGCTTCTTCCTTGATATATCAGGCGATCGAAAGCTCGTTGATCTCTTGCGTCAGGCTCTCGAGCAATTCCTCTGTTTTGGTCATTGGTATCTTTGCTAATGTCTAGGTAAAAATTGAGAAATTCGTTTTTTGCTCTAGAGTGAGAGCATTTTAAGCTGAGTATTAAGCTTGAGGTACTGCAATAATGCCTCATCATGAGTAACCAAAACAATAGTATTTCCAATTTGATTAGCCTTGATAAGAATATCTGCCATCTGAAACGTACTCTCTGGATCAAGATTTCCTGTAGGTTCATCAGCAATGATAAAGTCTGGTGAATGGATAATCGCTCTTGCCATTGCGACTTTCTGTTTTTCTCCTCAGCTGAGTTTTTTGATATCTTTAATTTCAATACTTGAGAGATCAAGGAGATCTTTTACTGCTTCATACTTTTTCTTGATGACTGCAAGTGGAGCTTCCTGAAGGAGCAATGGGTAAATAATATTTTCCTGAGGAGAGAGGCTCTGGATCAACTGATAATCTTGAAAAATAATTCAGATTTTTCTTCTATATCTCTGAATCTCACTCTCACCAAGTACAGCAAGATCTTCCATTTTATAAAAAACAGTATTTTTATGAGGTCTAAGCTGTCCAATCAAAAACTTTACTAGTGTTGATTTTCCACTTCCAGACTTCCCTGTGATAACGAGAAAATCCCCCTTTTGAAGCTGAAGATTGAACTTTTTGAAAAGCTGTCTTTTGCTCTCAGGATATCCCCAAGTAAGATCTTTGATATTAATGAGTGGAATATTAGTTTTATCTGCTATTTGCATGAGCTAGTTATTTAAGAGTAAATTTCTTAGTTTAAGTATAGTTGAAAAATAAGAAAAAACAAAAAAATCTGATATCAGATTTCTTGTTGTCCTTGACAAGTGAGAGAGATGATTTTTTGTTGTGATTTAGTTGAAAGAATTCCAGAAAAGCAAATTAGTCTTTTAGTGCTCTCCAAGCTCTGACTCGGAAAACTTTGACTCAAAACGTTCAACTTTGCTAGCAATCAGTGGCTTCACAAAGAGTCCCAGCAGTAAAAATACTCCAAAAAATCCAAGTAAAATAATAAGATTTGGTAGATAAATCTCCCAGACAACTCCTCCAACAGCTTCCCTCATTGCTGCAATCGCATAGGTAAATGGAAGGAATGGATTGATTGATTGAAAGAAAGCGCCTGAAAGCTCTATTGGGAAAGTACCTCCTGCTCCTGATAATTGGAGTACTAGGAAAATAATAACAATTGCCTTTCCAGCACTTCAGAATGTAGAAACAGTAGTATAGACAATCATTGAAAAGACAAGAGCAACTTGCAATGAGGCAAAGAAAAATGCTCGCGGATTTGCCACATAGGCGTCCAAAAGCCACATATCTCAAAGAGAGACTACAATCCCCTGCAAAAGTGCAATAGTCAAGAAAAAGAGCCACTTCCCGAGGTACTTTTGATAGGACTTAAAATTTTGGAATGCTTTTTCTCTAGTTTTTGTTGTAAAAAGTGAAATACTTAAGAGTGAGCCCACCCAAATTGCTAATGTCGTAAAGAATGGCGACATTGCTGATCCATAATTTGGGATAGAAAAAAGCTTGTTTTCCACAAGCTCTACAGGCTCAGAGACAAAATCAGAAAAACGCCTTGGATTTAATGTCGCCAGCTGTATCAGCTCCTCTACTTTTCAGCTTTTTTTGAGTTTTTGTAATTGGTTATCAATAACATGAACACTTGACTGGAGTTTAGGTAGCTTATCCTGAAAAGACCTGATTTTTTCAATTTCTGTATTAAGGATTTCGATACCTCAGTCTATATTTTTTTCTACCTGAGGAAGTTTTTTCTCTAAAGTATCTAGCTTTTCAGTGCCTTGCTGTGAGAGCGTATCAATCTCTTTTAGCACCTCGGTGAGAAGCGGTTCAATATCATTTTGATAGTTAGTATGCACCTCATCCAATGTTGTCCTCATATCATCACGAAGTGAAGTGATTGCTTTTTGAGTATCTCTTGAGAAATCAATCGTCTCTTGCACTTCAGACTGCACAGAAGAAAGTGTTCCACGCAGTGAAGAACTTTTTGAACTCACTGTATTGAGATTTGCAATAGCGGCATCAAGCTTTGTGAGAATTGGAGCTCCTGGGAATAAACCGGAAATGAGCAGTCTTACCTGTTGAAGAGAAGCTGCCTGATTTCCTACTTGTTGCTCAAGTTGAGAGAGTTTTGGATTGATACGCTGGAGATCCTGAGCAAAATTCTGATTTTTTTGATCTGCTTTATCTAGAATACGAGAAAACTCTCCATCAATATCATTTGCTATTGTTTGAAGGTCTGATTTATACCCTTTTATTTTCTCTGGAGTCGTATTGAGAAAATTAAGGCTATTTTGTGCTAAAAGGGAGCTCTTGGATAGGGTTGATTGAACATCATTAATATTTGTTT
>JABCOM020000015.1 GCA_013333605.2 candidate division SR1 bacterium | reverse complement strand
TCCATTTTTAAATTAAATTATATTTCTTTATATCACATTCCACCACTTTGTCAATCTAAATAACTTGATTTTTATATTTTTTTAATATACTGGACAAGGCGGAGAATAGTTTCAACATCAGCAAGATCAGTAAGTCTCATTTTACCATCTTGAGCCAACATTTTCAACTGGTCACAATTTGTGACCACTTCAGATCATTCTGCTTTTAACCTATTTTTTAGTGTAGTCCAATAACTTTTTGCTTTTTGGTAATCTGTATGTCATACCAACACTCAAACAATATCTATTACGGAAAAATATCGTTTTTCTTGTTTTTCGTCCCGATGACGACGAATTTTTTGTTCTTGAAATAGAGCTAAATTTTCATGCATTTTTCTCCTTTTTACAAGTTAAAACCAAGTTTAGAAAGCTGATTTTTGATCTCCTCGTTCAACTCTTGTTCTTTGGTCAACTGATCAGCGAGCTGTGCAGTCAGTGTTTGCATCTTTTCTTCAAATGGAATCCCATCATCTTCTGCTTCTGGAATCCCTACATAACGCCCAGGAGTAAGCACAAAGCCTTGATCCTCTACTTCTGCAAGTGGAGCTGACTTACAATATCCAAGCTCATCTTCATAATTAGTTCCTTTTCTCCAGTGATGATAAGTGTCAGCAATCTTTACGATATCCTTGTCCGAGAGTTCTCTATGGGCTCTATCCCTCATAAAGCCCATCTCTGAAGCATCAATAAAGAGGATTTTATCGATATTATCTGTTCTTCCTCTTCTGAGAAACCAGATACAAGCTGGGATTGTTGCATTGTAAAATAGTTTATTTGGCAAAGCTACGATACATTCTACCAGTCCATTTTGGATCAGATTTTTTCTAATTTCTCCCTCTCCTCCAGTATTTGAACTGAGCGATCCATTGGCAAGCACAGTTGCCATCACTCCTGTAGGTTTGAGATGATAGAGCATATGTTGCATCCAAGCAAAATTTGCATTTCCAGATGGAGGAGTTCCATATTGCCATCTTGCATCATCTTGAAGTAATTCTTGTCCCCAGTCTGACTGATTAAAAGGAGGATTTGCCAAGATAAAATCAGCCTTAAGATCAGGATGAGCATCCTTGAGAAAAGATCCTTCAGTATTCCACGCTACAAACTGAGAATTGATATTACGAATTGCAAGGTTCATCTTGGAAAGTTTCCAGGTAGTTTGGTTAGACTCCTGACCATAAATCGTGATATCTTGGATATTTCCTTGATGTCCTTTGATAAATTTTTCACTCATGACAAACATTCCTCCACTTCCACATGCAGGATCATAGACCAATCATTGATACGGCTCAATCATCTCTACCATCAATTTTACAATCGCTTTTGGAGTATAGAACTGCCCTCACTTTTTCCCCTCAGCATTTGCAAACTCTCCCAAAAAATACTCATATACTCTTCCAAAAAGATCTTTAGAATTCTGACTCTGTTCTTTGAGTTCAGTATTGGAAATAAGATCAATCAACCCCCCAAGTGCCATAATATCCAAATTTGGCTTTCCAAAGACTTTAGGCAATACATTTTTGAGTTGAGGATTCTCTTTTTCTATTGCATCCATAGCTTGATCTAGCTCTAGTCAGATAGTTGGAAGCTTAGCTCTTGATTGAATTGTTGACCATCTCGCCTGTTGAGGGACAAAAAAGATATTTTGTGCGATATATTCATCTCTATCTTCTGGATCATCATAAGGAGAATTTTCCTTATTTTGAAGTTTACGATAAAGCTCCTCAAAACTATCTGAGATATATTTGAGAAAGATCAATCCGAGTACAACATTTTTATATTCAGCAGCATCAATATTTTTTCTGAGTTTATCTGCCGCTTTAAAAAGTTGAGATTCAAAAGCAGAATTTGTTTCTTTAGCCATTTTATACACAATACCGAAATAAAGATACAAGAACTATACTCATCTCAAATATAAAATCAAACCATTCTCCGTTCCAAAAATTTGCATTTCACGGCAAAAAGACTATACTTAAACTGACTTTATACCTCCAAACAAAATGAACGAAAATCTCCTCTATATCCTAATCAGTCTTTTTTCTGCAATCACAGTTCGAATCTTATGAATCGCACTCTGGAGAATATGTTTTCTTAAAATCCAAAAGCAACATAGACTAGAACAGGCAAACAAAATCAGATTTCTTCAAGTTCAAATCCCTAAAAACGCAGTTGCAAGAAGTTCAGATATTGATGCAAAAGATCATATCCAGTCGATGAAACAAAACATTGAGCTTATGAACCAGGTTTATAAGAACTTTTATGCGATTTTTGATGAAGGTTGGAAGAATAAGGAGTTTGGAAACAATGCAATCAGCATGGAAATCCTAGTTGAAAAGGAGGTTATCAAATTTATTCTCTGAGTCCCTAACGACCACCTCATGACAGTTGAAAAGATGATTGCTTCGTTTTATACCGGTGCAATCGTAGAAAATATCAGACAACCAAAAATATTGGAAGCTGGAAAATACTTTGCTGGAGGAGAATTTACACTAACAAAAGATAGCGTTCACCCGCTCAAGACTTATGAATCCTTTGAAGCTGATCCTATGGACAGTATTCTATCTGCTTTTTCAAATATCAGCAGAGATGAAAAAGTCTGAATTCAGATTTTGGTTGAGCCGCTCCACGAAAACTGGCTTAAGAAGATGAGAAAGACCGCTGATGATATCAAAGAAGGAAAGAAAAAACTCTGATTTTGGTGAATTATTCAAAAACTCCGAGACAGCGGTAAAAAAGAAACTTCAGAAAAAGAGCAAAAAGAAAAGAAGCACTCCTTTTCACAGCAACAGCTGAGTGATTTTGATAAAAAAATGGACGATGAGCTTTTCCGTGTAAAAATCAGAACCATTGCCACCTCTCCAGACAAACAAAGACCAAGGAAGATCATTGATGATATTTCTAGACTCTTCAACCAATACAACTATATCTGACTCAACACGCTCAAGTTTAACAAGGCTCAAGATCTTCAGACTTTTGCCAGGCATTATAGTTTGAGAATCCTATATCCAGATACGAGCCTCTTGACCAATATCTTGAAATTTAATCCATCAACTGTCTTGAATATCAAGGAGCTCTCCTCTATTATTCACTTTCCGCACGGAAGATTTAACCAAAACCCAAGAATCGCCTGGCAAAAATTTAAGGTTATCCCCGCCCCAGACGACCTCCCAAGCGAAGGAATTGTCGTTGGATATAACAATTACTGAGGAGTAAAAAGAGAAATCAGAATTACTGACAAAGATAGATTTAGACATATTTACATTCTAGGTCAGACCGGTACTGGTAAATCAACAATTATGCTAACACAAGCCATTGACGATATGGATAATGGAAGAGGTTTTACCTTCATTGATCCGCATGGAGAAGCTGTAGAATTCCTCCTCAGACATTTTCCAAAAGAGAGAATTGATGATCTGATTTATTTTGATCTTTGAAATACTGCCTATCCTATCGGACTCAATCCGCTCGAAGTAAGCCCAGACGATAGCGATGAAAAGGACGTGGTAACAAACGATCTTGTTGAAATGTTTATCCAAATGTATGGACATGAAATTTTTGGTCCAAGAATTCAGGATTACTTTAGAAATGCCTGTTTGCTCCTTATGGATCAACCAGAGGGAGGGACTATTGTAGATATCATGAGACTTTTTACTGATGAAGCATTTGCTGAAGCTAAAATTAGAAATCTTAAAGATCCTGTAGTTGCAGCCTGGTGGAACAAAACCTATAAGAAAATGGGAGATAGAGAAAAAGCTGAAATTATCCCATTTATCCAGGCAAAATTCTGACCTTTTACAACTGGAGTGTATGTCAGAAATATTATCGGTCAATCTAAATCAGCTTTCAAAATGTATGATGCGATGCAACAAAAAAAGATCATCCTCATGAACCTTGCAAAAGGTATCTCAGGAGAGGAAACTTCAAAACTCATTGGTAAAATCATCGCCATGCAAGTAAAACTCTCAGCTCTCAAAAGGGCAAAAATTGAGGAAAAAGACAGAGTTCCTCACTACTTATACGTAGATGAGTTCCAAAACTATGTTTCTCAATCCTTTGAATCCATAATGTCAGAAGCCAGAAAGTATAGACTCGGACTTGTTGTTGCTCACCAGTATACAGATCAGCTAAAACAAGGAGGACTCTGAGGAGAACTCGATCTCTCAAAAACTATTTTCGGAAACATTGGAAATATGTTCGTCTATAAAGTCGGAGCTCCTGATGCCGAATTCCTCGCAAAAGAATTCGAGCCTGAGTTCTCACAAACTGATCTTACTTCAACAGAAGCTTTTATGGGTGCCTGCAAAATCTCAATCAATAACCAACAAACCAGACCTTTCAGTTTCAAGGCAAAGATTCCTTATGTACTTGAGGCAAAAAATCCACCTGAGAAAGTTCAGATTATCAAACAGATTTCTTCACTCAAACGAGGGACAAAAAGAGAACTAGTAGATAAAGAAATCTATTTCAGAATTGGAGTTTAACTTTTGATTGATATACAAAAATGAAAAAAATCTGACTTTTTATCTTATGAATATTAGTACTCGTTTCTAACTTCAGCTCGGCAAGTGCAATAGATCCCATGAATCTACCAAAGTTTGAGCACTTTGTAAATGACTATTCAAATGTTTTCACTGAAGAACAGAGACTTAAACTCGGAATGCTTGCAAAAAATATCGAAACAAACTCTGGCTACCAAGTAGTAACAGTATTATTTCCACATAGAGAGGGAAACGAGCTCTTTGATATTGCTCTCAAAGCCTTTAATGAGAATAAGATCTGAGACAAAGAGAGAAATGATGGTCTTCTACTAGCTATTGCAACTGAGGAAAAGAAAATCAGAATCATGGTCTGATATGGACTAGAGTGAAAGATTCCTGATGCTCTAGCAAGCAAAATCATAGAAGAAATTATCAGACCAGAAGTTAGAAAAGGAAATTTCTATGAAGCCGTGGAAAAGTTTTATGAGAAATTACCTGAATATTTAGATGAACCTGAAAATCTAAATAGAGAAAACAGTACTGAAGAACGAGGCATCTTTAATAGATCAGAAGGATCAAATCAATTGACTCCTGAAAAATACCATGATCTGGAAAATATAGGTCAGAGAGTACGAATAATATGAATACATTTCTTCTTTCTAGGTCGACGAATCCCCATAATAATAAACTCATTTATTTCAAAAGAAAAAAGAAAAGAACTAAAAAGGAAATACGAAAATAGTAAAGTCATGAAAACCTGCAACAAGATAGGATTCCGATGATTTGCAATCAATATGATTTGATTTTGTTTGGTTCTAATCTCGGCAGTACTTCTAGGAGAACTTGGACGATTATTAAGAATTTTATCAACCTTTCTTTGGGGAGGAATCTTCTTCTCAATATGATTTCTCATAACACTTGCAAACATTTTTCCGAGAAAAATGAAGAAGTGATCGGGGGGCTTTTGATGAAGATCAGACCGATCAAGATCAGACTCAGGAGGTAGTTCGAGTTCGAGCTCTGATTCCTTCAGCTGAGGAGGAGGAAGTAGCTGAGGTTGAGGTGCTGGAGATTAAAAATATATTTATTTCTCAAATATACAAAAATGAAAAAAATCTGAACAACAATTCTAGAAAATATTATCATTTTTGGAGGGATTTGAGCCTTTCTCTACTTTTTAGCAGAAGAACAACAAAAAACTTGGACAACTCGAAGCCGAAATGCACGGAAAGGAATCGTCTCTGAATATTACGAATGGCGAATACTAATTTTTGCAGTTACAATATGAATAATCCTCTATCTCATTTTAGATAAAAAAAGATACGAACTCAGATGCAAAATCAGACTACGAAGTATAGGTATTTTACTATTTTTCGCTTTTTTTTACACATTTACCCCAGATTTTTATACAAGATTTAACTTCATCACTGAGAAAAATGGATTATCATTTCTTGCCGTTGTTATACCTTTTTTTATATCAGCTCGAATGCTTATCATAACTGAGATCAGGGGATCAACACAAGACAGAGAAAAGAATTCCAGCAAGGAAATAGCACAGCTTCCACGGCGAGGAAAAGGGGCAGCATATGCAGTAGATATTTTACTTGTTTTGATCTTTTTTTATTTTTTTACCCTCGCTTTTAGGAATACTTCAAATAATTACCTCCGGCACCTACTCGCAAATACTTTCTTTGCGATCTTGATTTGCACTGGGATCAAAAATCTTGCAAAATTTCTAACACTGAGGCCACTCAAACGAGAGTCTAAAAAAGATATTTCTCAACCCAAAAACACAAAAATGCCCATTATAGATTTTTCTAAAAATAGCCTTTAACTCACAATACAAAAATGAAAAAAATCTGACTTTTTATTTTATACATTCTGATAGGACTTTTTGGCATTACTTCGGCTGATTCAATCAATCCAATGGAATTGCCTAAATTTGAGTATTTCGTAAACGACTATTCAAATGTGCTAACAAAGAATGAATTCTCAGAACTTAATGAACTGGCAAAATCTATTGAACAAAACTCTGGGCATCAAATCGTGACTGTTCTTTTCCCTCATAGAGCGGGAAACGATCTCTTTGATATTGCTCTCAAAGCCTTTAATGAAAATAAAATCTGAGACAAAAAGAGAAATGATGGACTGCTACTAGCTATTGCAACTGAGGAGAAAAAGATCAGGATTATTGTCTGATACGGATTAGAGTGAGATATCCCTGATCTTCTTGCTAGTCAAATGATTGAAGAACAGATCAGACCACGAGTAAATAGTTGAGATTTTCACCACGCTATAAAAAACTTCTATAAAAACTTCGGAGGCTATGTAACAAATTATGAAAGATCCTCTTTTCTTAGAGAGATCATTCATAATATGAAAGAATATTTTAAAAACCTTGGATACACAAAAATCTGAGCAATCTGAATACTATATCTAGTTTTAATCACTATGATGCTTCGAGGAGGAAGAGAAGTTTGAGAAACAATTGATAAAAACACAGATATCAACAGACGAAAAAAAAGAAGGAGACGACTAGAAATCTCAGGATTCTTGATAATTCTTGTTTCTCTAGGAGTCTTTGATGGGCGAACTATTCCAACATTGATAGTCACTTGAATAATAATCACAATCATCTCAAATTTCAATAAAGAAAGATATTGAGAGAGGAAATCTGTTCCAAGTAGTGACAGATGAAACTCCTCATCAGACTGGGATGATTTCAGTTCTGGATACTCAGGATCAAGTTCTAGCTCTAGTTCCAGTTCTAGTTCCAGCTCTTTCAGCTGAGGTTGAGGAAGAAGTGGAGGTTGAGGCGCTGGTGATTAAAAACATATTTTATTTCTCAAATATGCAAAAATGAAAAAAATCTGACTTCTTATCTTGCGAATATTAACAATCATTTCTAGCTTCAGCTCGGCAAGTTCAATAGATCCGATGAATTTGCCAAAGTTTACGCATTTTGTAAATGACTATTCAAATGTTTTCACTGAAGAACAGAGACTTGAACTCGGAATGCTTGCAAAAAATATCGAAACAAACTCAGGTTATCAAATCGTGACTGTCCTTTTCCCACATAGAGAAGGAAATGAGCTCTTTGATATTGCTCTCAAAGCCTTTAATGAGAATAAAATCTGAGACAAAGAGAGAAATGATGGGCTTCTACTCGCTATTGCAACTGAGGAGAAAAAAATCAGAATTGTCGTATGATACGGACTAGAAGACAAAATCCCAGATCTCCTTGCAAAACAAATCATAGAAACACTCATCAGACCTGAAGTAAATAACTGAAACTTCCACCAAGGGATCAAAAATTTCTATAATTTTTTCTTAGACGAATCAGTACAAAACCAATTCTCTGATCAAAGCTCTGATGAAGAAGATTTGAGGTCTCAGATGATTTTCTTAGGAGTTTATACTATTTTTTTATTACTATTGATTATTCGAGGCTCAAGTGGAAAATGAGGACGCTCCTCTATCAGGAACCGTTGGGATCGCCGAAACAACTCAACTCTTGGAAGCATTTTAGGATGAGGTTGGAGCTGATCAAGTTCTAGCGGAGGCTGGAGTGGCTGAAGTTCTAGAGGACGAGGAGGTTTCTCTGGTGGCTGAGGGAGATCTGGAGGAGGTGGAGCTGGAGACTAAAAAATCTCTTGCTCTTTCAAGTAAAAAACCTATAAAATCTGACATAAACCTTTTTTATCTACTTATTATCACACAATGAAAAAACGACTCATTTGACTTGGAATCACTATCGCGGTTTTAGCTATACTTTATTCTGCAACTATTGGAAAGTATAATAATCTCGTAAATCTTGAAGAAACTGTAAAAACCCAGCGAAGCCAAGTTCAAAACGTATATCAAAGAAGATTTGACCTTATCCCAAACCTCGTAGCAACGGTTAAAGGAGAGGCAAACTTTGAAAAGCAGACATTGACTGATGTCATCAATGCGAGAGCTTCAGCTAGCCAAATCAAAGTTGATATCAATAACGCTGAGGAATTTGCGAAGTACCAAGCAGCACAAGGTCAACTTTCTCAAGCACTTGGAAGACTCATGGTACTAACTGAGAACTATCCAAATCTTCAAGCAAATCAAAGTTTTAGAGACCTTAGAGTACAGCTTGAAGGAACAGAAAACAGAATTACTGTTGAAAGAATGAATTACAACGCAGCAGCTCAAATATTCAATACTCAGATCAGAACCTTCCCAACTTCAATCATCGCAAAAATCTTTGACTTCCAGAGAGCTAACCTCTTTGAAGCAACTAAGGGAGCTGAAGTTGCACCAACTGTAGAATTCTAAATTAAAAATAACTTATTATTCCCCTCTCGGTAGAGGGGATTTTTTTATACATATTTAAAATCAAAAAAACCTGAATTTGATTTCAGGTTTCTTTTTTTACTATTCAAATGTTAGCAATTCGTATGATCAGTTCCAGTCAGTGCAGGATCACATCCATATTGAATCAAAGACGAGAATTGCTCAGTCAGTACTTTTCTAAGTTTATGCTTTAATTCCTCAGTCAATGGGATAGCAGGATCAGTTTGCTCATCCAAGGTACTCAAGTGATGACCTACGATCTTTCCATCTTTCAATACCACAACAAATGGCACATAAAGCCTCTTAATTTTAGGATCATTAAGCCCCCCATACTCAGGCAAAACCTCATCTAACCTTTCCAATAGATATTGATACTCTTCTCCAGCCTCAACTTCAGTAACAACTACTCCGCTCTCATTGAGTACCTTTTTATCACGAATAGCCTTTGGATTGTAGTAATAAAGTTTGCTTAGACCATTCTCCTGCATTGCTGCAAAAAGTTCTGGCAACAGATTTCTACACCAAGGACAAGTTGGGAACCCCAAATAGAAAATTCCTGAAGTCTTACTATCACTCAAAAGTTGCTTAAGCTCTGAAAACTCTAATGTATCAATATCCATAGTAGTCGGAACCTCTATATGCAGATGCCCAGTATCATTAAGCGACTCATATTCCTCCTTAAACGCAAGAGTATCAGAGGTAGAGGCCTGCATTCATGTTAAATTTCAGATTTCTATATTTTGCCCTGAAAGCGCCCCTGTCTGCACATCAACTGCAACACTCTGCTCTTGACTACCAGTCCCACATCCTCATAAAAGGAGTCCTAAACCGAGAATTCCTGCTCCCATAAGTTGTCTCTTCATCATTATATTCCCAATAAAAATAAAAAACAATCCTGAATATAGCATTCTTTCGAATAATTTCAAGTTTTTTTAAGAAAAAGACCTTGAAGTCATCCCTCAAAGCCTTTTTTTCTATCTTTCGATTAAAGTTGAGTCCATAAAACCCTCTTTTCACCATTAATATCCTTAAACTCAAGTGCTTTCACTAAAATCTTATCTCCGATATTATAATACTTTTTCCGATCAACTCAGTCTGGAGCCTTAATTTGCTTTTTATGGAGCAATCACTCAACTCCCTTCACCGTTACGAACATTCAGTAGTTATAAGTTAGCTTCACATAGCCCTCATATTCTGATCCAAGCTTCACATCCTCAATACTAAATCCTCCAGCAGATTTTTTTGGAGAGAATTTTCTATCTCAAGCAGACTTCTGAGGAGCATTAGCCTGAGATTCAGGTTTTTCTTCCTGTTTTTTCTGCGGATTTTTCTCCTCCAAAAGAGCTATATTCGGCACAAATTTGAGGAAATCTGTCGTCTGAGGATCAAGTCCAGCCTTCTCATAGACTTCATTGAGCTGCTTCTGAACTTCCTCAGGAGTCCCAACCCATATCGTCAAAGGCTTTTTATTACTACAAGTTTCGCTCAAATGCTGCCAAATATCCACAAAAAAGCTAATTGAAGTAGTCGGATTAAGCTTATACGTTTTTCATTTCTGAACCTGGAGTTTCGCTACCTGGTCCAAGGCTTTTGGACTCTGATACCAGATCATTTTATGATTTCCCTGCTCAGTATCAACAATCATCGCATCTGCCTTAGTATCACCAATATTTACCTCATCAAACATACCTATCACCTGTTGAACAGCGATATCTTGCAGGTTTTGAGCCTGTTTTTCAGTTACTCAAAGTCCTTCAAGTCTGGCTTTTTCAGCTATTTTTTCCTGAACAGAAAAGGTCTTTTTATTCCAAGCATTCATCAATGCTTCCAACTGTTCCCTTTCCATCGCATATCTTTGTCTCGACTGCTTTCTAATCTTCTCAATATGCTCAATATCTCACTCAGAAACGAAAGGAGGCAAAGTCTTCATACTAAACGGATCCGAAGACACTCCATCAACCATCAATCTGGTGTATGCCGTAAATTTAGGCAAAGAAATCAGATCGTTCGTACTTACGAGCTCCTTAAACTGTGAGGTCATCACTGATGCATCATCATATCAAAGCGTAAAAGAAAAGATCGTTCCAACATTTCCAAAGATCGCATCTTTAATCGCCTCATCGAGCTGAGAAGTATACTGATTTGCAACAATCAAAGAGAGTTTATACTTTCTTGCTTCTGAAAGAATCGTAGCAAACGATTTTGTAGCAAAGTTCTGAAACTCATCAATATAGAGATAAAACGGCTTTCTCAAATGCTTCGCCATATCAGCTCTTCCCATCGCATCAATCTGAATCTTAGTTACCAAGAGCGAACCAATCATATTTGCATTATCTTCTCCAATCTTTCCCTTTGAAAGGTTTACCAAAATAATCTTTCCCTCATCCATAGCCCTTCTGATACTGAGCTTTGTTCTCGGTTGTCCAAAGATATTTCTCACCAAACGAGAAGAAAGAAACTGACCAACCTTATTTGTAATTGGTCAAACCGCCTCCTCTCTTTGTTTATCTTGCCATCTATTAAACTCATTATTCCAAAATTTCAACAACACTGGATCCTTCACATGCGAAATCACTTCCTCACGAAATTCCTTATCTGTCAGAATTCTAAGAATATGCATCAAAGTAGCATTTGGATAGTCAATCACTGACAAAACTACATTTCTCAAAATATATTCCAGTCTTGGACCTCGTGAATTATCAAAGAGCTTCTGAAAAGTAGAAACTACCCCAGAGGCAATTCTGTTTTTTTCATCTTCATTATCCGCCTGCAAAAGGTTAAATCCAATCGGATATTCCGCATCTCCAACGTCAAATAAAATCACATCATTGATACGATTTGAGGGGATATACTCAAGCAAATCATCTACCAGTTCTCCATGAGGATCCAAGAGACAAAGCCCATTTCCAGCCCTCATATCAGAAATAATCATATTATTGATAAAGGTTGATTTTCCCGTTCAGGTTTTTCCTACAATATACATGTGCCTAAACTTATCTTCTTGACGAACTCAAAATCTGATCTTATCCCCTCTATAGTCTGTATCTCAAAGTACAGTCAATTCCTTAGCTGGAGTATTCTCAGGAGTAGGAATAGCAGTTGGATACGGCAACTTTCTATATACTGTATATTCAAGCCCTTTCACAAAATTCACCTTAGTCGGCAGATGGAAAAGATTAATCACCTGTGCAAACCTAACAGGCAACCACTGAGGTTTCGGCTTCTTTTCAAAACTTCCCTTCGCTAAAAAAGGTGCAAACACTGATCCTAAAACACTGGTTATGCTCTCTTTCACATAGGGATCAGAAGTTGTTAGGTTCCACCGCATATTCATATACAGATCTATCACTGGCTTTTCTTCAGGTTTTTCTTCCGTCTTTTTAGCTCAACCATTCCAAAGATACGTAATCATTTTCCCAAGTTTATTAAGGAAAATCGTCAAATCATCTTCTTCAATTTTGAACGTATATTCAAAAACAATCTTTAAAACTGAGTCCTTATGAAGCCCCTGAAATGTAGCAAAAATTTCATTCATTGGATCCATATAGCTACCATCTTTACTGAAATCATCCTTAAGCTTGAGAACGGCATCATTTGACATTCCCATATAATTTCTATCAGTACCCAGCAGCACCTTATCAACTTCTACAAGATCAGAAGTCGTAAAAGTTGTATAAAAAGTATTTTTGAAATAAGATTCAAAGTCCCTCGGAAGCTTCACAAAAAGCTTGATCTCAGTTGCATTCCCCATCATAATAAAAGCGATTTTTTTCGCCTTCAGAGAGATCAGATTTTTGATCAATTTTTCCCAATGCAAAACTCAGAGTTCATTATCCTTGAACGGCTTGATCTGAAAATATGAATAAGCTGAAACCTGAGGTGTTGCCATACCTTTTGTGCAACTAAGGAATAAAACTTTTTATTTTTAGTATATTATATCTATTTTTCAAAAAAAAGCAAGATATTCAAAAAGGAATCAAGCAGAGGCTCTCAAAGAAGAAAAAGAAAAAACCTGAATCTATATCAGGTTTTTCTAGTTATTTGGAGTAAATTATTTCTCTGGAACGAATGAGAAGTCTGGCTGAACATATCCACTATCCAATCCTCAAAACTGAATCTCAATACCTTTAGGATGGTTTCTATTAAGATCAAAATATTTCAATGCAGGATTCTGCTTACTCTCATCATCAGTATATTCATAATACTTTTCACCATTTATCAGAATATATTTCCCATTCCCATCAGTTTGAAGCACACCTTTATTAAACTCAAACTTGAGATTAGAAGCATCTCCACTAAGTGTTGCTAAATCCTCGAATTTTGAATCTCTAGTAAATTCTTTTGATGCCGTAGCAGTTTCTTTTTTTTCTGAAGGCTTATTTTGTTGTTTATTAGCAGATTCCTGCTTTGCTTTCTTCTCTTCTTCTTTTTTTTCATTCTCTTCCTGCAACTTTTTTTTCTTCTCTTCTTCTTGCTTTCTTTTTTCAGCAGCCTTCTTTTCCTGCTCCGCTAGCTCTTTAGCTTTTTTCTCTGCTTCTTTTTTAGCTTTTTCTGCCTTCTCCGCTGCCAACTGTTTCTGCCTCTCGAGTTCTCTCTGATTTTTCCCCTGAGTCGTCTGTGTTTCAGCCTGAGGAGGAACTACTCCATTTACTTGATCTTTCTTATCTGGAGTCTCTGTCGTTCAAGTACTTGATCCTGAAAGAAGATCTGAATGATTCGGAATAGGAGCTACATTAGGATTGATATTCACCTCCTCGACCTTCTGTGAACTAGAGGCAGATGATTGTCTTTCTGTATTTTGGATAGCAGGTCCTGATCAAATCTTAGCCGCTCAAATATCCTGAGCCTTATTATAATCAGGAATCTTTTCTGGACTTGAGAAAATAGAAATCAAACCATTAACTTCCTTTAGCAAATGCTCCTTAATCTTTGTTCCATTAAGCCATCCTCTATTTTTAGATTCTAATCCAGCTTTAACATCATTCAAAGAATTTGTCAGCTCTAGCCTAAGTCCTTCATCTGACATAATAAATTCTTGATTAGCTGAAATCAGGTTTTTCAACTCTTCTAGCCCTTCTCTAAGATTTTTCAGATCTTCCCTATCTCCAATAGCCAGTTCTTTCAATGACTTTTCACTTCCAGGTTTAACTGAACTAATCTTTCCGGATCAAATAACGTTGATCTTTTCAGAGAGTGCTGTTCTTTTTTGAAGCTTAAGTGCTTGTTCATTTTCTTGTTGAGGAGTGAGATTATCAAAAAGGACCTTCGTATCTACAATACTTCCAGACTGGAATATTGATACAGTATTCTCCTTTAACAAAATTCCCTCAAGTAATTTACCTTTCTCGAAGTTTCCAATCTGCAAAGACTTTTTATCCAATTCATAAACATATCACTTTGAATTAGCCATAGAAAGCAAAGAAAAAGGTTTATATTCTTTAGGATTTTTATCCTTAAAGTAATTCTCTGCTTGTTTCTTCCAAGCCTGAACAAGATCGTTAGAAAGTCATGCAGCTGGTTCTCTTAACTTCTCAAAAGTCATTCCTATTGGCGATTGTTCAAACATCTGAGAAGCTGAAAGTGTTTCAGAAGTTGTTATAGTATTTTTAACCTCTTCAATATTACCATTAGATAGAACTTTAATACCACCAACAAGTTTTCAATCCTTAAAAGTTCCAATCCAAAGTTCAGAATCCTCATCCATACTAAGATATCACTTTCCATTTACTATTTTATCTGAATCAAATTGTTGATATTTTGAAATATCCTCATTTTTTAGATAATTCTTCAATTTATTTTCAATTGCCAAAATCTGTTCTGGCTTGAAATCTGAATCTTCTTTGAAAGGAATAAGAACCTTTGAAACAAATTGCTCATTTGTTATTTTTTTCTGAGATGAAATTTTTTCCTTTCAAGTCGCCTGCACAGGAAGTTGGTTAGGTTTTATTCTCCCAGTAGCATTTTGATTATTTACATTAGATTCAGGCACAACTCCACTAACTGCACCACCAAGCTTTTCAAGTATCTTTTTTATTGTAGGTCCATACGGAATTCCAGTTGCATCAAGTCCATTATCTGCTTGAAACTGAGCAATAACCTTTGCAGTTTCTGAACCAGAAAAATGTCCCTTAGTAGCCAGGAGTCCGTCAACGATTTTAATATCATATTTTAATGCCTTCAACCCAATCTGTACCGCCATAATCCAAGCAGCTGTATTCACAGATTTCAATTGATCAGGAGTTTTATTTTGAAGTTTGCTCAAATAGGATTTTACAGTATCAAGATTATACTGATACTTCTCTCCATTTTTTTTATAGAAAGGGTTAATATCTGGAGAATTTAATGCCTTTTTCGTCTGTATTACAGTCCATTTAATCTCCTTTTGTTTCGCAAGATCTTCCTGACTAACCTCCAATTCTGGAAGGTTATTATTAAATACTTCTGCCATCCTCTAACAATAAAGAATAAAAAATCTTCACACTGATTATACACTTTTTTAAAAAATTTGTCAAATATTCACAAACTTTTTTAGTAGAATATCTAAAAATCTATCGAAAAAACAATTTTTAATTGCATTCTACAGACAAAAAAGTATCCTCAAGTATCCTTTATTTAACCTTCAAATAGCAAGCAAATGATCAAAAAAATCTGATTTCTTTCTCTTTTATTATGGTGATCAGTATTCAATATACTAAATATCTCCTCTGCAGAGCCAACTGGAACTACGACCTGACTAATAATCGAAGGGACAGGGACAAAACCCCAGCTCAATTGTAATGATCTTTTCACCCTCACAGGACCAACCGCATGACTGCTTGGCTATACTACAAATTATGAACTCCTGCGAGCTACAGAAGATTTCTCACAAATTTCAAAAACAAACTTCAAAATTGACTGAAAAACAGTTGAAAATACTGGTTTTACACTACAGCATACTTTTACAACAACTGGATCTCACACTGTTTGAGTCAAGCTAACAACTCCTCTCTGTACATGATCCAGCGAGACTCAAGTCTCAATCTTCGAAAAACAAATCCTCTATATTGGAAATGATACCGATTTTCTCAATTTTTGATTTGAAGAGGAACTCAATAAAGCTGGCTATCTTTTAACCAAAAACCTTACCAAAAAATCTGATTCTATTGAGGCTCAAGATCTTTCAGCACTCGGATCAGCGGGAACAATCATCATTCATGAAAAGAATTTTCGATCATATCTTGAAAAATATATCGCTATCAAAAAGCTCAGTCCAACTCCTCTTTCTAAAAAAATCGTCATCATCACTGATGCCAATAAGAATCTGATAAAAAGAAGTCTCTCTCAATACACCCAAGCGTTAGAAAGCGATCAGATTTCAATCATTAATCCACTCCATTTTCTCAACTTCCTTTCAGATCTTTCTCTACAAAAAGACTATACTCAGCAAGGATATACCACTGAATTCAATAAAACAGAAAATTCTAACTCAAAATGGATGTTCGTTTCATTTTTTGTTGATAAATTATTAGCAGGTGGATTTCCACTTGAAATGCTAGGAGTTTTACTCTCACTCACGGTAGTTGCATTAATTATCAGCTTTTTAAGACAAATAGTGGGTCTCTCAGCTTACGGAGTATATTGGCCACTTCTTTTTGCACTCACTGCACATCTTCTAGGCCTCAAGATAACGCTTATTCTCTTGCTTTTTGCGGTTATTACGAGACTTATTATGAACGGACTCAATAAAACTATTTATCTTCTCCACAATAGTAAGGTCAGCATATGAATTTGCGTATATCTGCTTGTATTCTTAATAGGAAATTATATTTGTTCAAAACTTTGAATCCAGATTTTTGAAGGTCGCAATATGGAAATTTTAATGATAACTCCACTTATTTTAATGCTGATTATCAGTGAGAAAATCTTCCCAACCTTCAACCTTTTCCAAAAAAAACGACGATTTAGCTTCTTTGAACTTACAATCGTTTCAGCACTTTCCTATGGAATCCTCCAACGAAGCCGAATCAGTACAACACTCCTCTCTTACCCAGAACTTTTGCTTGTATTGCTATTAGTAAATATCTTAGTCGGAAGATTTCTTTGACTTCAACTACTCGAACTCGTAAGATTTATGCCGCTCATTCGTAAATATTTTGAACAAGAAGAGGAATAAAATCCAGCTTGACATACCTCGTATTTTGACTAGTATAAAAGTATTCTTTTATTGTCTATTCGCACATGAGATGAAAATAAAAGCATCAAAAATCTGATTTCTTTCTTTAAGTATTTTGGTAAGTTCAGTTGTTAGCATTACTCTAGCTTCTAACGATCCTAAAATCAATATCGATCTGGCAAATAAAAAAATCACCATTACTTCTGGTGATCAGACTATTGATAGTACGAGTGTAAAATCTCTATCTGGTTCAAGTGTCTCTAAAACAGCAGAGACAACTCAGAAGCCAACAACAGTTTCCACACAGCAAACAGCAACAGGGACAACTTCAGCAGCCTCAAACCAAAATTCTCATCTTCATGATGAACTAAACTGAGGAACAGAACTAGATAAGGCTATCTACTGGATGTATCAAAATGGACTTACTAAGTACAATACTCTACCAGAATATAGGCCCTATGATCCATTACTGAGGGAAGAAGCTAGTAAAATCATCACTCAAGCTTACAATATCTTAGGATACCCTACAACAACCAAAAGCAACCAATGTGATTTTTCAGATAAAGCTGATTTTGATCCAAGCTTAAGTTGATTTATCGCAAAAAGTTGTGAATACTGAATTTTCAAGGGGGCAAACTGAAAGTTCCTCGCAAGAAACGCTCTAACAAAGGCTGAGGCTTTAACAGTCCTCATTAGAATTTTTGAATGAGCTATGAGTAATGAGGAGCTCAATCCTCGGTGGACCATCTACTTTATCAAAGCAAAAGCCATCTTCCTCACAAAAGAGACAAATGTTAATGCTCTAAATAAACCAATCACTAGAGAAGAAATCGCTCTTCTCATCTATAGATTCAAAACCATTGTCCTCAATAATCAGCTCAAATCTGCTGCACAAGGCCAACTTTCTAATATCAATCAAAATCCAACATCTCGAATTCAAAAATCCCTCTCAGGATCAACTGTCACAGGAGCTCAAACACCAAGTAATGAATTAGCAAGCCTCCTCTCAGGGAATACCAATACACCAGCAAGTACCTTGAGCATTCTCAACAGTCCTGAAGTAAGCGAAGCAATGTTTTGGATGAGAGAAACAGGCATTACTAATGCAACCAATATTTCTACCTTCAATCCGTTTGATAGTCTTACTAGAGAACAAGCGGCAAAAATGGTCGTACAATATGCCAAAAGTCAGAATATACCAGCACTCTCTGGATCAGATTTTTGTAGTTTTACAGATCTCACAAAATCAGATCCAACACTCCAATCTAGCATTAAAGAAGCTTGCCAACTTGGACTCATGCAAGGGAATGGAAAACTCTTCAACCCAAAACAAACCATGAAGAAAGCTGAATTTATCGCGCTCTTGATCAGAATTTCTGAAAAAAATCGCCTAGATGAAAAGACAAATCCTCGATGGAGCAATTACTTTATCAAGGCAAAAGAACTCGGAATCATCAACAATGAAGATTATCTAAGTTTCGAAGCTCCTTTAACAAGATATGAGGCTGGATTACTCCTCTATAGATTTTACGTAAAACAAAAAATCATCAAAAATCTGAATACTTCTCAGCTCAAAAACCAGCTTATTTCTACAGTAAAATCGCTTGATGAAAAGACCTATGCAATCGGAATAGATACCAACCTCCTTAAAAATCAATATTTTCAAGAAGGATACGTTGAGCTCATGTGACAAAGATATCTCCTCAAAAAAACGAGCATGAGTGTCTTTGATATTTGAGAAGAAAGCTTTGTTCGATACTGAGATCTTTTCTCTATCAGCAATGAAAACAAGATAGGAAGTCTAACATTGATCGTCTCAAATGGGAATGTAATCGATGGAACAATCAGACTTATTCAAGAATCTAATAATCGAAAGATCAAACCAGATCCAACGACTACCGCTCGATACCAACTTAGCAAATAATGAAAAAACTTGATACCAGTCATATTCCAAATCTTCCCTGAGTCTACCTCTTTAAAGATAAAAAAGAACAGATCCTTTACATCTGAAAGGCAAAAAATCTTCAAAAGAGAGTCAATCAGTACTTCACACCTTGATCAGTCTGGAAACAGGAAATGCTCTTAAAAGCTGATCATGTTGATTTTTTTGTTGTAGAAAACGAGAGTGAAAGCCTCTATTTAGAATCCAACCTCATCAAAAAACACCTTCCACCTTTCAATAATATGCTCAAATGAGCGAATGCATATGCCTATATTAAACTTACAAAACATCCTGTTCCACAGGTTTTTATCACAAGGAAAAAAATCAACGATTGAGCAATCTACATCTGACCAAAACACAATACGAGAGAGCTCAAAAAATTTCTTCAATACCTCAGACAAATTATTCAGTATAGAACCTGCCCTCTTCAACAGTTCAATCAAAAAAAGCTCTGCTCTGATTATTATTTTGGGCTCTGCCAAGGACGATGCGCAAAACCAGAACTCTGAGCTGCTGAATACACCAATATCATTGTAAACTTCTTTAAGGGGAATACAGCTCCTGTAGAAAAAGAAATCAAAAAGCTGATTGATGAGGCAGTCCTTAAACAAAATTTTGAACGAGCAGCAAAACTCAGAGATATCTATTTTCAGATTGATCAATTTACTGAAAAACAAACTGTTGAATTTGCAAAAAATATCACCTGATACCTGCTCCAAATCCGCCCTATCGGTCAAAAATATGTCTACGTACTCCTCAATTTCTATGAGGGAAAACTGATCGATATTATTCGTCATCACTTTGATCAAGAGGATACCACCATTGAAAGTATGCTCAATGCTTTCCAATCAGAATTTTGAGACTTTTACCAGCATGAGATCTGGTATACCACCACTAAATATAAACGAACACAAACCGAAAGCATCCAGCTCCAGAATCTTTTCAATAACTTTTTTGAGTCTTATATTATTTCTCAAACTATGCAAGGGAGCGGACTCACAAATGATCTCTTGGACACTCTGAAGCAACGTTATGACTTTCCAAAGCTCCCTTACCAAATCGAGTGTCTTGATATCTCACATCTGCAATGAGATCAAACCAGTTGAGGACTCAGCTGCCTTTTAGGCGGGATTCCAGAAAAAAAACTCTACAGAAAATATAAAATTAAAACAGTTAAAAATAACGATTACCTCGCTCTTCAAGAAGTTCTTATCAGAAGATTCCAACTCTGAAAAAAAGAAAAAACTGATCTTCATCTCCCAGATATTTTCATTTTGGATGGAGGGAAAGGACAACTCTGAATCCTCGAGGAACTAGCGAAAGAGTATCCTGAACTAAAACAGCTGCGATCACAAGTTCAATTTTGTGCCTTAGGGAAATGAGAAGCAAGGTCAAAAAGCCACATTTGATACCAAAGCAAAAAATCCGACCAAACTATTGCAGAAAAACTCTACCTCCGAAAAAATGATAAAATTCAGAGTTTTGATCTCATATATGATGAAGCTGATAGACTTTTAACGAAGCTCAGAGATGAAGCCCACAGATTTGCAAACTTCTATAGAAAACAGCAAGCAAAAATTGAATTTAAAACAGCAGAAAAAAAAGCCACAAAACCAAATAAAAATCCAGACAACAAAAAATAAATCCGATTTTTTCTTGCTTTCCGCCTCTAATTAACTAGACTAGAGACACGATCTTTATTTTTCGATTTCTCATGTGAAATTGATTGAAAATCCGAGTTTTTTGAGCTCTTCTTACCATATTTTGACTCTTTGCAGTATATAGTACCAGTATCCGAAAATCTTTTGACCAAGGAATCACAACTATAATTGTCAAAAACCTTGATACCGTAAAGGCTTTCAATACTTTTCTTGACGAAACAATTATCAAGACAACCTCTGAGGTAATAAAAAAAGAGAATCAGATTTCACTTTCTGAACTCCATCTCACCACCTGAGATGAAACAAAAACAACTAACGAATCATGAGCAGCACTCCTAACAGAAGCTCCCCCCCAAGCACAGCTTCCACAGCTGAGCACACTGGATACCGACCAATTTACAGAGACTCAACTCGTATGAAATGGAAAACAAACGGTAAAAATCAGAGACAATTATTACTACTTTTCTAAGCAAGTCAGAGGGCTCATAGCAAGTATTATTATTGCAATTATCCTCTATTTCATCCCAATCTCCTGGCTCAAACACAAAAAAATTATCTGGACAATGCTGATTTGAGTAACCTTATTTCAGCTTTTAGTCTTTGTGCCTTGAGTTGCAGGAAAATATAACACGGCAAGAGGTCGAGTAAACTTGCCTTGACTACCAAACATGCAACCCTCAGAATTTTTCAAAATCGGATATATTTTTTTTATGGCATATTGGATCAGTAAAAAAAAGGCAATCATCGATACACAAAAATTTCTCGTACAATTTGCCAGTATCAATGCCATTGTTTTTCTTGTTTTGTTATGTATTCCAGACTTTTGAACGATCTTCATTCTCGCCCTCTCAGCCACAATTATGGCACGATATAACTGATTTTCACTTAAAAAAATCTGAATTCTAGCAGGCGCCGCATTATGAATTCTTCTCGTCTGATCTGCAATAATAAGTCTCGTGAGTACAAAATATTCCTATGCATTAACAAGACTCACCACCTTTATGACAACTGATGAAGAAACCAAAAAGAGTCAAGAAAGATGAGTATGATGGCAAATCACCCAAGGTTTGATCGCAGTTTGAGGATGAGGGCTATGGGGACAAGGTTATGGGAAAGGACTCCAGAAAATGGGATATCTCCCTGAGTCTCATTCAGATATGATTTTTGATGCATTCTCAGAAGAAATCTGATTTGTCTGAAATCTCGTCTTACTCTCCCTCTACCTATGATTGTTTTATAATGTACTGAAAGGGCTCAGTAATGTCAAAGATCCCTATCTCCAACTAGTCGGAGTCTGATTGATATCGCTATTAACTATCCAAGTTTTTGTTCATATTGGTGTAAATCTCCAGATACTTCCAAACACCGGATTAACGCTACCGTTTGTCAGTCATTGATGAACCGCACTGATGATCAACTTTATAGAGCTTATGCTAATGTATAAGATTATTCAAAATAGATAATATCTTTTATTGACCAGAAAAAAATGAAGATTCAGTTCGACGAAAATCAGCTTTTGAGCATCTATGATGAGAAACTTCCTCAACTCAAGAACTATCAGTATATACTTGATTGATATCAAATAGAAGCTACAGATAGACTCGTTTTCGCATATCAAAAGAGAACCTGGAAACTCATCAATCTCAAGAATCTTGGAGATGGAATGCAAGTTGCTTTTAGTCCTAAAACTCCACTCTCTACCGACACACTAATATTTGATAAAGATCAATTCCTAAATATACTTTCCCTTTTTCAAGGATTCAATGAAGAAACCTGAATCAAATACCACTTTCTCCCATTTTGAAACTGAGATATCATAGTACTCAAAGGGCTATTAACTACGCTCAATTATCCGAAAATTAATATTGAAAAAACAAAATGATGAACCATCATCTCTTGATTAAAAAAAACCTTTTTATTTCCAGAAACAGCTGAAGATCACTTGAGTTTTCTCTTTACTTTAGCACTAATTTATGGAAAATTTGAGGGGAAAGATTGAAATCTCAAAAGCATCAAAATTCACCTTCCACTCATCTGAATTCAAGCTCAACTCGAAGAAAAGCTGATCAATATCTGCAAAAATCTACAAAAAAGCTGACTTTTCATCAAGCGAAATACGGATCATCATGCAGAAAAAAAGATTCTTCAGTTTCAAATTAATGATTTTGAACTCCTAACGCTATTTGCAAGCTGGAGTAGTCTTTTCAAGGATCTCCCTCAGCGGAATACTGAGCAGATCTCAGCTCAAAATACTGCAATAAAGAGTCAACTCATCTCATTTATTGAAGAACTTCAAATACCGGAAATCTCAAATAAAGATGAAATTTTACAAACTATTGAAAATCAGACTTTAAAATTTTTAAAATACTAAATGAAAACCCTCTCAATCATTGATGGTTCCTGATTTATGTTCAGGGCTCGATATGCGTTTCCTCCACTTTTAAATGCTGCTGGGCAAAATCAGAATGTCGTGTATGGGACACTCCGCATGCTCCTAAAACTCATCAGTGAAAGCGCAGATTATTTTGTGATAGCACGAGATTCTCCAACAAAAACCAAAAGGCACGAGCAATACCAAGACTATAAAGCCAATAGAAAAAAAATGGAAGATGAATTTAAAATGCAAATTCCACTTTTGAGAGAACTGATAAACGAGCTACAGATACCGAATATCGCAGCACCATGATATGAAGCAGACGACATTATTGCGACACTCACAAAAAAATTTCAAAAAAATTCTGACTTAATAATCCAGGTCATCAGTTCTGACAAAGATTTAAAACAGCTTCTCAATGAAAATGTCGTTGTTACTGATCCACTCAAAAATCTTACTACAAGGACACCAGATTTTGAGAAGGAGTTTTGATTTCCTCCAACTTCAATAGTAGATTATCTCGCACTTTTAGGAGACTCTGCAGACAATATCAAATGAGTAAGCGGAATCTGAGCAAAAAAAGCTTCTGACCTCATCCAAAAATATCATACGATTGAGAATATCTATCAGAATCTTGAATTCCTCTCACCTGATCTAAAAAACAAACTCAAAGAGGGAGAAAATGATGCAATTTTTTCTAAAAAACTGATTGAACTACTGGAGGTTCCAGAACTAGAATCTACCTCATTAGAAAACCTTGCACTCAACATCGATTTTCAAAAATGGGAAAAAATTCTGATTGAAAAACGAGGATTTAAAGGGATAAAGAAAACCTTTGATGAACTCAAAAAGAAATATACCCAGCCACAACAACTCGGCTTATTTTAAGTCCGATCAAAAACAAAAAACCAGATTTAACTCTGGCTTTTTTCTTTTTTATCACGATTTACCTTTCAGAGATTGATTCTTTCAATCAAATCTCCAAGAGAAATCCATCAAATTCTTGCTCTCTCTGGAATATATATTCAAACCTGATCTTCTCGTTTATTTTGAAGATAAGAATGTTGTTGGGTTGCAACCTCAAGACTTGTACAAATACGAATATCCTCAATATGAGCACTTTCTAGATTTTTAGGAGTCAACATACCTTTTTCTAGATAAATATCAGAAACCGATCTTTGACTATCCGCCCTATGATAGAGAAAAAAAGTTCCCTTTTGAAGAAAATAATTAATAATCTTTACCGTTGCTCTATCTATATCTCCACCATTCTTCAAGTCTCTCCTTATAAAACTAGAAATATCAATACTATCTCCATCAGGAAAATCAAGCTTACTAAACTTTGGATCCTTATCCTTAGCCCAAAAACTCATATATTTCAGATTTTTTTCTATAATTTGTCTCGCCTGAGTCAAAGGAATATCAAAAGATAACCTACTCTGGGTATTAATTGATCTCTCACAATTTCTAATATTAAAGTTTGCCAGTCCAATCCCATTATTAATATCATCAAACTGTACCTCCATTGATTTAGTATTAATTGATTCTCCCTTAGCATTTTTAACTTCTAAGGTAATATTAAGCTTAAAATCCTTATAGCCTCCATTTGAACCTCTCTCTTTTCCACCACTAAACTGCTGAAAGATACTTCTAAGCGTCTCCCACTTTTCAGTAGTAGCAACATCATCCGGATAGCTTTCACGAAGGGATCATTTTCGCTCCTCCTCAGATACATAAGGCGTCTTGGCTTTTTCTCTATTTTCAATATGAACAATATTTGATAATGCATTTTTAAAGTTTTCCATATCTTCCTTTTTCAGAACTCATTTATTGTCAATAGAAACCTTTTTAATACTAATAGTCTCTCCTGGATTAACATATCTCTGTGGTTCTTTCTCTAAACTTGTAGTCAAGTGCAAAAGCCAATTCTTACTTACCCCTAAAATATGCTGATAATACTCATTATCCAAAGCTGAACTTGAAACACGGAATCCCATCGAATCATTAATCTTTTTTCACTCAATGATTTTCTCAGCACAAGAAGCTAATGATTTCTTTCTCTGAGAAAGGCTGAAATCTGTATTATAAAGCCTATTTTGAATATTGACCTCATTTTTTAAGAACTCCCCTCCGATCTCAAAAAGGTGCTGAGTCGTCTTATCCCACTCAAAACGAGGATCTAAAGATTCAAAATACTTTCCTTTATGAATTCCTAACTGATCATTGGAAAGTGCCCAAATAATATCACAAAATTGAGATGTTTTTTTTGCCCATTCTTCATTCCCAAGATTTCAATATCTCCCATGTGGATTATGTTTCTCTCTCTCTACTAGATAAGCAATTACATCAATATAATCCTCTCCTGAAACCTTAATATTCTGTGCTATAAAAGGATAATCCCCATCATGAAAAACCTGATTTATACTTTTTCACCATTCATTCCAAACTAAAGTCGCATTATAGAACAGTGTGTATAGATAATCAACTGACTTAGATGAAAATTTAAGAATTTCTATTTTTTCTCAATTTTGATCAACACTTTCAACTTTTTCAAACGCCTCATCTCCAAATTTCTCATGGAGAAGTTTTCCTAATTGTGCTTTAACATTAAATTTTGCAATATTTTCTCCTTGCCTATATTCCTTATGCCCTTGAGTTAAAAATTGTCTATACATAGGATGTTTTGACAAATACGATCTTCTCTTATTTCTTAAATTGGTAAAAAAATCCTGAATTCCTTCCTTATAAGCCTCAATTAGTTCCTGTTCATCAACCTGCCTCTCAATCAAATCAAAAATCTCATCTTGGATTCTATCTTCCGTAGCATGCAAAAGTGGATTCTTGATCGTAGAAGCATTAGAAATAAATTTACTATTTTCCTCCTTACCTAGCTCCCTAATCTTAAAATCTGGAGTAATTGAAAGACCTCTACAAGAATCAGCATTCCTCCCAATTCAATCAATCAATAAAAGTTCAGTTAATTTTCACTTAATAGTTCTCTCAAGAGAGGTATACTTTTTCTTAATCTGATCAGTATGTTCAACGCGAACATTTATAGCAGAAGTCATTTTATTAGAGAAATAAGGAACTAAAAAAATCCTGAATCAAGATTCAGTATACTCAAAAAATACATTTTGTCAACTATTTAATAGTGATATTTTTTACCTGTCCAGAGTGTTGTACAGCGATAAAGCTGTTCTATCAACGTCAATTTAGCCAGTCCATGAGGGAGGGTTATTGCTCCAAACGACCACTTTTTAATTTCAGGGAATGCATCAATCAAAGCCTTCTCATCAACACCATACGGTCCACCAATAATAAATACCGTATCTTTATTACTTAATATATCTGCTATCTCAAGTGTAGAAAAGGTTTTCCCCTCTTTGATCAAAAGAATCTTTTGCCAATTCGCATATTTTTTTCAGAGCATCTCAATCAGATTTTTTGTCTCCTTTTGAATTACAAACTGATGATTATCATCCTTCACAGGCTTTAAATCCTCAATCTTTATCTGTTTTCAAAGCCTCTTTTGATATTCAGCAATCGCAGAGGCAAAGTGTTTATCCGAATCAGAAATTGAAAGAATACAGAACATCAGTCTTTAATCTCAAATAAATTAATACAAAATATACTTATCCTCTACTCCTTCATAAAAACTCCTAATCCTCAAAATATCTCCTTTCATCATCCCCTCATCTTCCAAAAGCTCGATGAAACCTTTATTTTGCATCAACTGCCAAAAATAATTCTCAGCCTCGTCATTTCCCCATGGCAAGGTAAAGACCATCTTACAAATCTCACGATTCTGAATATACCATACCTTTGCAAAACGGCTCTCCAACTCCTCAATATATCACTCCTCTATCAAATGAGGCTTTTCTTCCTCTGTAATCTCAGTGATCAAATCATAATTTTCCTCATCCTGAGTATCTTCTTCAGACTGATAGGTATCAAGCTCAACATCAATACTCTCAGTTTTTTGCAAAAGCTCGGCAAATTTTCTCAAAAGATTATCAATTCCGTAGAATGTACCAGCAGAGGTCGTAAAAGTATTTTTTTCCAAAAGAGATAAAGAAAGCTGAGCCAGTCTTCTTTCTTTTAGGAAAGTATTGATATTATCATAAAAAACAGCCTTATACTCTTTCAAAACCTCTTCATCATTAATCAAATCCCATTTATTAAGAACAAAAAGCAGACGCTTACTAATAATTACTTCGTCATTCTTCTCAACCTCAAAACAGATAAGTCCATTTTCCTCTCTAAAGATAAAATTCAACTCCTCATCTTCATCTGCAAACTTCTGCTTAAGATAAAGCATAATCTCATCTATCAATTGAATAGTTTCACGCATTCCAGCCTCAAATCTTCCCAAATCTGCAACAAATGCAAAAACCCTTGATTTCAAGACATGCCTCAAAAACGCATTTCAAAGTCCCTTTCCATCACTTGCTCCTTCTATCAATCCAGGAATATCAATGACATTAAAGCGGAAATTCCCAACAGAAACTGAAGCCAGATTTGGCACCAATGTAGTAAACGGATACTCCGCAACTTTCGCCTTTACATCAGCCATACAGTTGATAAGTGAAGATTTTCCAACACTTGGGGTTCAAATCAGCCCAACATCTGCTAAAAGCTGTAGTTCAAGAACAATCTCCCTTTTATGCCCTGGCTCTCAGAGAATATAAAAATTTGGATACTGATTTACCGAATCCTTAAAATGAATATTCCCCTTTCCTCATTCACCTCAGGCTAATATCCTCAGTTTTTGACCATCATGTTCCATCTGTGCAAGAAGTCTCCCAGTCTCTGCATCCTTGATCATCGTTCAAACTGGAACTACAAGCTCCAAATTCGCTCAATGCGCTCAGTATTGATCCTTTGTTCTTCCTGGTTCTCCGGCCTTCGCCTTAAAAATCTTCTTATACTTATAATCAATAAGCGTATTTTCATCTTTTGAAGCAACAAAGTAGATATCACCTCAGTTCCCTCAGTCTCAACCATTAGGTCATCAGAAAGGAACTCAGCTCTCTCTTCTTCCACTCGCAATACCATCTCATCACTTTCCAGACTCTATAGAAATTTTCACTTCATCATAAAACTGCATCAAACAACCATTCCAAAGATAAAATCAGCCTCAGTATAGGTTTTAGCGAACACTTTGCAAGGAGATTTATTAGTCAAAAAAAGACAAAACAAAAAAACTGAGATCTGATTTCGTTTAAATCTCAGCCATAATATCAGTCACGATGGCATTAAACACGTCCATTCCCTCATCAGTCAATACAAAACCATCCTCATCACCGATCAAAAGTCCTTGCTCACGATATGCCTCGATCTTTGCCACATAATTCGGCACTAAAATTTTTTCATACTTTTTCAAGTTCTTCACTCAACTATCAGTCCTTAAGCTTAAGAAAAACTCCTCAATCAAGTAATCTTTTTCCCCAAGTGGCTCAAAACCAAGCGGATCCAAAAACTTCCCTTCACAATAAAGATTAAAATTTGGAGTATTCTTAAATCTGAGTCAATATTCAGGTTTTTCTTCCTGTTTGAAATAACTCAGCAGCTCTGGAGTCAAAAGTTCTGGATTTAAAAAAGATGAAGAATTCAGACCTAAACCGAGATAATTTTCCATTGTCCGATACACTCTATTATGAATACTAGATTTCCCAAGATGAGCAAAATTCGAAAGTTCATACCTAGAATATCACGCATCCAAAAGAATGGATTTTAAGAGTGAAAACTCCTCATAAATATCCTCATCTGTCCCAAAATATTCCCCAGAAATCAGAGTATCCGTATTTTTCCTTTTCCAAACTTGATTTTCAAACAGCTCTAATGTATAAAGAGAAAAACTATCAGCAAATCCCGAATTTACAAAGCGGGAAAAGAAATCTAAAGCTGATTGGTTTCGAAGATAACGATTTCATTTTTTACTCTGATTTCGCTTTCCAAAGGCAATAAAATCAAAGTTAAATACCGTTGAATCTGTTTTTAGCTCTTGCAATCCTCTCAAAAACTCAACTAATCCTAGGAAAAGACTATGCCTACCTGAAAGTTGCAAGACCTCATTATCAAAACTCTGAATACCAAATGAAAACCTAATTCTTGGATATTTTTTTGCATAGCGTGACTGGATTTTACGAATAATCTCGTAAATTTCCTCTTCTGGATACGGATTAAATTCAAAACTCAATTCCGCTAAATTTTCACAATCAAAATATTTCTCCATCATTTCGATCATCTGAATAAGCCTATCAGCACCGAGCAAGTTTGGAGTCCCTCCTCAAAAATAAAGCGTCTTAATTGGCTGATGGGAGAGGTGCTTTGCATAAAATACAGTTTCCTGCTCAAGTGCTGACAGATAAGTTTCTACTGAATCAGATTTTTCTTCCATGGGGAAAGTAGAAAAAGCACAATACTTGCACTTTGACTGACAAAATGGAATATGCAAATATAAAGAAAGCATAAAAAAATCTGATCAAAAATAAAGAAACTAAGCCTTTGCTAATTCATACGTATCCTTTGCAATCATCAACTCTTCATCAGTTGGGATCACAATAACTTTAACTTTACTCGCTGGAGTAGTAATCTCTCTCTCCTCCCCTCTAAAATTATTTACTGATTCATCAAAATCAACTCACAACCAGTTAAGTCTTTCTGCGATAAGCTTTCTTTGCAATGATGAATTTTCAAGTACACCTGCTGTGAAAACAATAGCATCTACCCCTCAAAGCAATGCTGCATATCCTCCAATAGTCTTCAAAATAGCATTGGTATACATCTGAAGAACAAGTGTTTCTCTCTCTCTTCCCTCAAAATACCCAGCTTCGATATCTCTTAAATCACTTCCTATCTGAGAAACTCCAAGTACACCAGATTTTTTATTCATGATAGTATCAACTTCTTCAGCACTAAGTCCCTCCTTTTTCATAATAAAAGGAATAATCGCTGAATCGATAGCACCACATCTCGTTCCCATCATCAAACCATCAAGTGGAGTGAATCCCATTGAAGTTTCAATAACTTCTCCGTTTTGGATTGCCGTAATACTCGCCCCATTACCAATATGACAGGTAATAACCTTTGCATCAGGCTTTCCTAAAAGTTCTATTGCTCTTTGATATACATATTTGTGAGAAGTCCCGTGAAACCCATACCTTCTAATTTTATACTGCTCATACCATTCATAAGGCAAAGGATAAAGGAAATGATCAGGCCTCATCGTCTGATGAAATGCTGTATCACATACTACAACCATAGGAACTCCTGGAAGCATCTTCTCACAAGCTTCAATTCCCATGATATTTGCTGGATTGTGCAATGGAGCCAAAGAAATCAATTCCTTAAGTTTCTCCTTAACTTCTTCAGTTACAAGAATTGACTTTGGGAAATACTCTCCTCCATGAACAACTCTATGTCCAACTGCACCAATTTCATCGAGAGATTGTATTGCTCCATATTCAGGATTAGTCAGAATATCTAAAACTCTATGGAGAGCTACCTCATGATCTACGATTTCTTCATTAAAAACTACTTTTTCTCCACTCGCAGTCTTGTGAGTAATAATTCCTCCAGAAATTCCAATCCTCTCTATAAGCCCTTTCCCAAGGATGCTCTGATCTTCCATATTAAAAACTTGATACTTGAGAGACGAACTCCCTGAATTTACAACTAAAATCTTCATAACAACTCCTAAAAAAATAAAAAAAGATATAGACTATATGTACAGAAAACACTTAAGAAAGCAACAAAAAAATCTGATTTTTCTCCTCTTTTTCATCATGATCCTCAATACTATTATTTTCTTTTCACATATCACCTCTATCTCATTTTTCAATACTGACTACTTCTTGCATTTCATATCCTAATAGCTATAGTAAAACGATAAAAAGTCAGTTTTTAAAATTTTTGCAGATTTGAAATGCTAGATAAATATAATGCACAGGAAATCGAATCAAAACGATGAAAAGTCCGAGAAGAAAAAGGCTACTTCGAAGCCAAAACGGAAGAAGGGAAACCAAACTATAGTATTGTAATTCCTCCTCCAAATGTAACTGGAATCTTGCATATGGGACACGTATTGGATCTTTCAATCCAAGATGTACTCGTAAGACGAAAGAGAATGTCTGGATACAATACCTTATGGATGCCAGGAACTGATCACGCAGGAATTGCTACACAAAATAAAGTAGAAAGAAGTCTGGCTGAAGAGTGACTTACGAAAGAAGATATCGGAAGGGATGCCTTTTTAGAGAGAACATGGCAGTGGAAAGAAAAATACTGAGGAGTAATCACAACTCAGCAGAGAAAATTCTGAGCATCACTTGACTGGAAAAAAGAGAGATTCACCATGGATGAAGGGCTTTCAGAAGCCGTAAAGCAAAACTTTGTAGATCTCTACCATGATGGATTGATCTATCAGTGAGAGTACATTGTAAATCGATGCCCTAGATGCGGAACAGCACTAGCAGATGATGAAGTTGATTATGCAGATAAAGAGTGAAATTTTTGGGAAATCAGATATCCAATTCTAGGTAGCGAAGAAAGCCTTATCCTAGCAACTACCAGACCTGAAACAATGCTTTGAGATACTGGAGTTGCAGTCAATCCTGATGATCCAAGATACCAGCACCTTATCTGAAAAAAGGTAATCGTTCCTCTCGTAAATAGAGAAGTACCTATAGTAGCTGATCACTATGTAGATATGGAGTTTGGAACCGGAGTAGTTAAAATGACGCCAGCTCATGATCCAAATGACTTTGAAGTAGGGAAAAGAACCTGACTTGAGATTCTAAACATCCTCACTCCTGATGCAAAAATCAATGAAAATGGTGGAAAATACGCAGGACTTGACCGCTTTGAAGCAAGAAAGCAGATCGTTGCGGACCTTGAAGCCCAGGGATATCTTGTGCAAGTAAAAAAACACAATCACGCAGTAGGACACTGTTATAGATGTAATACTGTTATTGAACCAAGAGTTTCAAAACAATGGTTCGTAAAAATGAAACCACTCGCAGAGCCAGCGCTCGAAGCAGTGAGATCTGGAAAGATTAAAATTCAACCAAAAAGATGGGAAAAAGTTTACTATAACTGGCTAGAAAATATCAGAGATCGATGCATCTCTAGGCAAATTTGGTGGGGACACAGAATTCCCGCTTGGTATGGGCCAGATGGACAAACCTTTGTAGCAAAAAATGAACAAGAAGCTAAAAATCAGGCTTTTGAGTTGTATCAAAAAGAAGTTGAACTCACTCAAGAAACTGATGTTTTAGATACCTGGTTCTCATCAGCGTTATGGCCTTTTTCAACAATGGGATGGCCTGAAAAAACTGAACTTCTTCAACATTTTTACCCAACTTCTACACTTGTAACTGGTGCGGATATTATCTTTTTCCGAGTAGCAAGGATGGTAATGATGGGAATGTACCAACTAGGAGAAGTACCGTTCCATGATGTAATGTTTCACTGAATCGTGAGAGATGAACTTGGTCGTAAGATGTCTAAGTCACTAGGAAACTCACCAGATCCACTTGATCTTGTAGCTGAATATTGAGCAGATGCGATCAGATTTACCATGATCTACAATACCTCTGCAGGACAAGATGTACACTTCTCTGAGAAGCTCCTTGAAATGGGTAGAAACTTTGCAAATAAGGTATGGAATGCAACAAATTTTGTGCTCATGAACCTAGAAGGATTTGATCCACAAAAGATAGAAAAATCAGATTTGAATTTTGAACTTGTAGATCACTGGATTTACTCAAGATTGCACACTACTATTCAACAAGCAGTTGAGAAGCTTGAAACCTATACGCTTGATGAAGCGGCAAAACTGATTTATGAGTTCATTAGAGGTGATTTCTGTGATTGGTATCTAGAGATGGCAAAAGTAAGACTCTACTGAAATACTGATCAACAGAGCAAAAACACTGCACAATGGGTATTATGGGATGTGCTCAAACAAAGTTTGCAGCTCTTGCATCCATTCATGCCGTTTATTACTGAAGAACTTTGGCAACAGCTCTGAACTGGAGAAGAGACGATCATGCTTTCTCGCTATCCAATCGCAGATCCAAGCCAGGTTTCTCAATCTGATGAACAAGCAATGAACTATATCCAAGAGGTAATCACTTCTCTTAGAAACATTAGAGCAGAAGCAAATATTGCACCTGGAATTGAAATCGATGGGCTAGTGAGAACTGAAAACTCACTTGAACTTGAAATTCTCACAGCAAACAAAGCATTTCTCATGAAACTCGCGAAACTCAAATCACTTGAATTTGGAAAAGAAATTCAAAAGCCTGATTTATCAGGATTTAGAGTCGTTGGTAATTCTGAAATTATCGTTCCGCTACTTGATTTCCTTGATGTTGAAGCTGAAAAAAAGAAACTTCAAGACCAAATCAGCAAGCTAGAACAAGGAATCTCAAGCTGCGAGAGAAAGCTTAATGACCAAGTTTTTATAGGGAAAGCTCCTGAACATATTATCCAAAGAGAAAGAGACAACCTAGCTGAATATCAGCAGAAAGTTGCGAAACTTCAAGAAAATATCAAACTCCTTGGATAAAGAAAAAAGAAAAACCTGAATTGAAGTTCAGGTTTTTTATATAGATTAATAGATTTGCATATTTAGACCTCCCATCTTGTTAACACCCATATTGATCGCTGTATATACAGGTCATGACTGCTGAGCTGTCAGCTTAATCTCAACTTCTCAGTCCTTAACAAAGCTAATCGCTACTGGATCAATAGAAAGATTTGTACTACTAGCTACCAATACAATCGGTTGCTTTAAGACACCATTATACGCACTTCCATTGGCTTTATTTTTAATTTGAAGTTTAAATGTAGTAGTTTCTCACTTCTTAAGCTGACTTTGAAGATTACCAGTAAAACTAATATCCCACTCACTAAAGAATTTCTTACCTACAGCATCAAGTCTACTCTCATCGAGCTTCACCAAACTATTTAATACTCTAGAATTCTGATTCTCAGTTGGTTTTTGCTCGGGAGCTTTCTGCTCTGGACTCGGTACTGAAGGTTGTGCAGGTTGCGGTGTAGGTGCAGCAGGCTGAGTTGGCTTCAGTTCCGGAGCTTTCTGTTCTGGAGATGGGGTTGGAAGCGGAGCCGATGGATGCTCAGGTTGAGTTGGAGTCTCTTTACCAATATTTGAAAGTTTTTGGTAACTAGATTCAGCTTTTTGTTTATTGTATGCAAGAGCAAACTGTGAAAATGAACCTACTCCCTTAAAATGTTCTTTCCAGTATTGATCAAATGGAGTAATTTTCACCTTATCAGCACTCGCATGAATCAACATATTTTCACCAGCATAAATCGAAACATGAGTAATTTCTCTATTGTCTGGTGTCGCATAAGTATTCTTAAAGAATATTAAATCACCAACCTTCGCCTTTGATATATCTTCATACCAATATCCACCTGAAGAAAACTGAGAAGCCTGATCAGCAGCCATCTTTTCTAGAGTAATTCCTACCTGTCCAAAGATTGTTTTTGTATATTGACTACAATCTGTCGGTTCACCAGGAAGAGTACCAGTAGCACCCAAAATATATGGACTATTTACATACAGCTGTGCAATCTTTAAAAGATGCTTACGATCCTGCATCTCTGTCAATGAAAGTTGAGGAGCTGAATTATGTTCTTGAGCATCTGCTGATGCACTATATGGCAATTGAGCCTTTGCATTTTCGAGAAATGGGATAGGATCTAGATTATGTTCAAACATTTCCGCTCTACAAAGTCCCTGATTAATAACTTCAATACTTCACTTTTTCAAATCAGCACAATTCTGAAATGCATAAACTGGTTTCCCTGTAGTTCCCTTATTGATCTCAAAATGCACATGATTTCCACCAAGTCAGCCAATAGTTGTTCCACTATTTCATATCGTTCAGATTTTTTGACCTATTGAAACTGGCTGCCCCTTTTGTACTGAGATAGTATCCATGTGCCCATAAGTAGCAAAATAGAGTACCCCATTATAAATAAATTGAATCTTCACAACATTTCCATATCCAGCTTGAGGACCAGCATAATAGACCTTTCCATTTGCAATAGAGTACAGTGGAGTCCCCTTAGCAGAGGCGATATCTACTCCATAATGACTTCCCTGATCAATCGCCCATCCACTCAAATAATTTCCACCAAAAAGCACTGTATAAATATCAGTATAGAGCTTATTCCCACCATATTTTTGATAATCAGCATTTTGAATCAATGGTAAATTGATCTTACAAGAATCATCAAGCTTAGACCACTCCTCTGATCTACATTCCAGTTTAGCTACTTCTTGGAGTGGATAAACGAGTTTCATATTATTTGGAGTCAAATCACCATTTCCAAAAATCCAAGTACAAAAACTGAAAACCGCAACGATCATAATTTCTCCAAGATAGATCATCTTTTGATTCACTTTATTGGAAAAATTAAAGGTTTTATCAATTCTTCTCCCCTTATTGTGTTTTTTGAGCATTCTAAGCCCAAACTTTTTATGAAGAGTACTACGAAAGTTCTCATACTTGGTCCATTTTGTTTGCATTGTTTTTGTGCTAGTATTTAAAACTACAAAACTAATTTTAATCACAAAAAC
>JABCOM020000014.1 GCA_013333605.2 candidate division SR1 bacterium | reverse complement strand
GTAAAGAGAAGAATGCATGGGAAAATGGAACTGCATATCGTATGCTAAAAGAAGCGAAGCAGACCGATGAATATCATTTTGCTGAGGAAGGAGTAAAGATGAGCCCTGCCATCACAGAACTATTGAATACCGCAGACGATGTACCAGATTCTGAATTTTTGAAAAAACTAGAAGCAATACCTGATCTAAATGAAAATCTAGCTAAAGCACTCATTATAAGTGGGAAATGATGGGCTGTAGCTCAAAAGCTAGAGAAATTTCAAGGACTTGATCACGGGAAAATCGCTGATTTTTTTATCAAATATGGTCAAGGTAGACTTGTTGCAGAAAATCTAGAGAAATTTCAGGGACTCGACCACCAGAAAATCGCAGAAACACTCATTGAAAATAAGCTCTGAGGTGCCGTAGCCGAGAATTTAGAGAAATTTCAAGGATTAAATCACCGAGAAGTCGCAAAAAAACTCCTTGAAAATAAAAAATGAGAATATCTAGCTCAAAATCTGGAGAAATTCGAAGGAATCGACTATAATCAGCTCGCTGATATCTTGGTAGAGAAAGGGAACCTTCATGCCTTAACTGAAAACTTAGAAAAGTTTAAGGGACTTGATCATCAAAAGTTTGCAGAGAAATTATTTGAACATAGAAAAGGAAGATATATCGCACAGAATCTAGAAAAATTCGAGGGACTCGATCATCAAGAACTCGTTGATAGATTGATTCAAGCTGGAGACGCTGAATATGTAGCCGAAAACATGGAGAAATTCAAAGGCGTAAATCATAATCAGATTGCAGAAAAACTTAGTAAAGCTTGAAAGATTAGATATGTCGCTCAATACTTAGAAAAATTCAAGGGACTTGAGAAATCAGTCAAAGAAGAACTTCTCTATGAATGATTTAAAAAGGAAGTCAATGCAAATCCACAAGCCTTCGAAGAAAAAAATAAAACCGCCTAAAGCGGTTTTTTATATTCAAAAAGAGCCCCTACTATTCCAAAGAAGCTAAAATCTGATTTTTCCCTTTTTTATATTTTTTATATTGAAATCACACTCAAAAATCCTATATATAAGGCATAATTTTATTTATTATCGAGTTATTACCATGCACATGATTCATGATATTGCTACCTATGCAGACCAAGAAAACGGAGTTCTCAATGTTGTTATCGATATTCCTGCTGGATCAAACAATAAATACGAATATGATCACGATTTAGGATGTTTTACACTTGATCGTGTAGTTCATCATAGTATGTTCTATCCATTTAACTATGGATTCTTGCCACAGACTCTTTCTAAAGATGGAGATCCTTGTGATGTATGCCTCTACACTACAAATCCTCTTTTCACTGGTTGCGTAGTAAAGGCAAGACCTATCGGTATCCTTTATACCTCAGATGATGCTGGAGATGACCCAAAGATCATTGCAGTGCCAATCAGCAAAGTAGACCCTAGACGAGATGAGGTAAAAACTATCGAAGATCTCGGAGCACACAAAAAGGAAGAACTAGAAATCTTCTTTAAAGAAATCAAGAGACTTGAGCACAAAAAATACGATAAAATTCAGATCAGAGGTTTTGGAGATCTCAACGATGTCGCTGAAGAGCTCACAACCTCTATCAAAAGATATCAAGAAGAAGATAAACACTAGTTTATATACTCAATCTTAATAGAAAGAAGACAAAAATCAGAATTTTGTTTTCTTTTTTTATACCTTGACTACCAGATGATGTCAGCGAATAAATCCTCAGTTTCAACTAAAAGAATACTCTCTTTTATCTGAGAAAACTACAAATCCTATCCAATCCGATGAATTTTTGCGATAATTTTCAGAACACTCACGATCGCTCTGACGACACTACCTGCTCTCTATTACAAAGATATCATCAATATCCTCTCAAAAACACAAGTCGCAACGAGCGAAATCGCTCAACATGGGATCAGTATATTACTAATCATCCTCTGGATAAAATTAATCCAATTCATATTTTATAGAGTATATGACTATATTATCATTACTTTTGAGATGAATATCCAAGAGAAGCTCTACAATCAAATTTTCAGCTATCTACATCAGCATTCTTTCCAATTCTTTGCAAATAACTTTTCTGGATCACTTATTAGTAAGGTAAGAAAGTGCGTGAGCGGTTTAGAAAGGTTTACAGATATGCTTTCTTGGAATGTACTACCATTTATCTTAAACCTAATCTTAGTCGTTGGAATCATCGCAGTACAAAATATTCGAATCGCAATCAGTATCTTCATTTGAGTTACGGTATTTTCAATCATCCAATATCAGCTTCATAACTGGATTCATCCCTACCAAGAAAAAGCTAACCAACTTGATTCTGAACTCGGAGGACTCTTATCTGATACCATAACCAATAACTTAACTATCAAGCTATTCGCTTCGCTTCCTAGAGAGCAAAAAGCCTTTTCTTCCCTCAATCACGACACTATTCAGGCTAGGAAACTACAGTATTATAAGTCAATGCGAATCTGGGGATTTTCAGCGTTTTTTTGGACTAGTACTAGAAATCGCAATTATGTACGCAGCTATTCGCCTTTGGTGAATGTGAATCTTTGAAATCGGAGTAATCGTACTCATTCAAACCTACGTTCTCAAGATCATTGAAGAGCTCCGAGGTATCGGAATGACATTTAGAAGCTTCTTTAGAAATATTAGTGAAATCTGAGAAATGGTTGAGATTCTAGATACTCCGCATGAAGTCATCGACAACTCAGACCAAAAACTTAAAGTAAAAGATGGAGAAATCAGATTTGAAAAGGTCGATTTTAGCTATGGAGAAAATCAGATTTTTAATGCTCTTGATCTCACAATCAAGCCAGGAGAAAGAGTAGCTCTCGTCGGAGAATCTGGTAGCTGAAAAACAACAATTACCAAGTTACTTTTCAGATTTTATGATCTTCAAGGAGGAAAAATCCTCATTGATAATCAAAATATTGCGAATGTTACACAAAATTCGCTCAGAGAAAATATTTCAATGATCCCGCAAGAACCAGTCCTCTTCCACAGAAGCATCAGAGACAATATCGCCTATGGAAAACCGAATGCAACTGAGCAAGAAATTATCGCTGCATCAAAGATGGCAAGATGCCATGAATTCATCTGAGCACTCAAAGATGGATATAATACCCTCGTTTGAGAGAGAGGAATAAAGCTCTCATGAGGAGAAAGACAAAGAGTTGCAATTGCAAGAGCAATCCTAGAAAATAGACAAATCATCGTAATGGACGAGGCAACCTCAGCTCTTGATAGTGAGTCAGAATTCCTCATCCAAGAGGCTATCAATGAACTCATGCAAAATAAAACCGTACTGATCATTGCTCACAGACTCTCAACAATTATGAAGATGGATAAAATCATTGTCATGCACCAGTGAAAAATCATCGAAAAAGGTTCACATCAAGAACTTCTACTCAATAAGGATGGAACCTACAAAAAACTTCGAGATATCCAGTCTGGAGGATTTATTTGAAAATGCTAAAATGACAGTCTCCACTACTGATCTTGATAAATATGAGAATGCGCTATATCATGAAATCTTTATCAAAGAAGAATATGCTATAGCAAAATCAACTATCCAAAAGGCGAAAACAATTTTGGATATCTGAGGGCATATCGGACTTTTCTCTGAACGATGTTTGCATCTCAATCCCAAAATTCATATTCACTACTTCGAGCCATTTGAACGCTTGGTAAAAAAAGCAAAAATCAGACTTCAATCTTTTTCTTCCAAGATTACTTTCAATCCATTTTGAATTGCAAAGACTGCTTGAACATATAATTTTCTCTTAAACGAGAGAAAAACAATGCAATCAAGTCAGCATTCATCATTTCTGAATGCCCAAGGGAAATTTGAAAAAGTAGAATGCGAAAACCTCAATCACTACCTGAAAGATCAAAAAATCTGAACGATTGATCTACTTAAGCTTGATATCGAAGGAATGGAATTTGAGGTCCTCTTTGATATTCAAGAAGAAAACCGAGAAAAAATTCAAGCCATACTCTGTGAAATTCACCTCCTCTCACCAACCGATGAAGAAAACTTTCCAGCCCTTATCTCACTTTTAAAATCACACTTTACTCATGTAGAGCGAAATCCAAGCCCTTATAGTGAAAAGATCTGACTCTGCTTTTGCTATAAAAAAGAATAGACTCTTAGATATAGACGATGATCACACTTCTGATCTCAGGTTTCTTGATCTTTTACTTTAATTACCGCTGGAGTTTCTCAGCTACAAACCTCTCAGATCAAGACAAGAGAAAAATCGCCCTTAGATTAGCGATATTCACCGCTCCCTACATTTTTCTTGTTTTACTAAGCCGATTTTGAAAATAATACTAAAAATCATATTTCATATGTGTCAATATTAAAAAAGCAATTCTCATCACAAAAAATCCGAAAATATCAGTTCTTAAAGGACTTTTTCAATCCACAAAAAATACTTAAAAAATCTGAAAAAATCTCTTTTTTACTCTTGAAAATCAGGAGATATCTACTATTATAATAACCGTACAAAGTACTTTTTATATCTTATTTTGTTACAACAATGACAAAGACAGCTCTTATTGCTAGCTTGGCTACTGAACTTGGAGTTTCTAAGAAATTAGCTGCTGAACTAGTTAACGCATTCATCGAAGCAGTTATTACTGGAGTTAAGAAGACTGGTGAAGTTAGAGTTCAAGGTTTCGGAACTTTCAAGGCTTCAAAGAGAAAGGCTAGAGAAGGAGTTAATCCTCAAGATCCTTCAAAGAAGATTAAGATCCCTGCAATGAAGGTTGTTACTTTCAAGGCTGGTTCTGACTTCAAGGCTGCTGTTAAATAATTATCTTATAAAATAAGATCAAAAGTCTGACTTTCGAGTCAGATTTTTTTGCTATCTTTTTTTGACTAATACCCCTATAGAGAAACCTACCTTGACATTTACTCATAAAAGAATATAGTACTAATATAAATCAAATAAAACAATAAACAAAACTATCATGGAAACAAAAATTAAACTTAGCTCTAACTACGAAAATTTCTGGATTAGAGCAATTCGAATGTGTGTGTGGACTGCCACATTAATTGTGCTTTTTTTTATATTTTTAGAATCCTGGAAATTTGATACAGTATTGGGTGGGATACTTCCTGTCGTAGCACTACTTTCAACACTCCCAATTCTTATGGGAGTTGCAAATGAATTTCACAGTAGAATATCCTATCTCCTTGGTATAACATGCTTTACTACAATAAGCCTACTGGTTGTATGCTATATTACAAATCCCTCAATAGGCCTTGAAGAGATCGCAATACTAACTTTCTGGGGACTTTTACTCCTTGACTATCTCATTTTAGACCAAACCCTCCTAAGGACAGGTACTATTAAACTTATCTCAGAAACTCAAGCCTGCCTAAAAAGAAGGTGGTTATATTACCGGATTATTGAGCATGAGATCGTGAAAAAGTATAAGTATGACAGAGAAAAACTAGGGGAAGAAGAACTACAAATCTTAAAGGGAATTCCTGATGAGTTTAGTAGAAACATATTATTACATCCCAACGATGATGAAATAGCAACGTGGAAAAATGATATCGACAAACTAAAAGCAAAGATTTCTAAGATCAATGAAAAAATTAGACAATTAGAAAAAGCAAAAGAAAAAATCGGCTGTTTTTATTAAACAGCCTTTTTTCTATTCAAAACAGATTAAAGGTTGCAATTTAAGAGGACTTGAATATGCTGTAAGATGTTTTTTAGCTTTCATTACACGAAAGTCACTATGCCAAAATCTACTACAAAAACAGTAAAATCAGCAAAAACTTGACCAAAAACACAAAAAGAAAAATCAGATTCTTCTCATTTTTTTGATCAAGGATCTCTCGTTTTTGAATGAATCAGAGTAAATAACCTCAAAAATATCGATCTCACACTCCCAAAAAATAAACTCATTACCATTACTTGAGTGAGCTGATCAGGGAAATCCTCTCTAGCATTTCAAACTATATATAAAGAGGGACAATATAGATATATTGAATCACTTTCCAGCTATCTGAGACAATTTTTTAATCTCTGAGATAGACCTGAGATTGACTACTGTAGCGGGCTCTCCCCTGCTATTGCAATTGAGCAAAATAAAAGAGTCTGAAATTCAAGATCTACAGTAGGAACCCTCACTGAAATTGACGATTATATCAGGCTACTTTTCGCAAAATTAGGAGATACCTATTGCTGGAACTGTGGAAGCAAAATCAAACCACAAACTGTTGATCAAATTTTGCACACAATGAAAGAACTCTACAGCAACCAAAGGATCTATCTTCTAAAGGAGAGCTGAAGTTTCTCTACAAAAGCCGATCTGCTCAAATTTGTAAAAACAAACAAGCAAAAAGTTGAAAAAGGAGGTGGATTTACAAGATATCTCCTTGTTTCCCAAAATCCAGAAAAAGCCGATCCTATCGAATATTTCTACCTCGAAGATCCTCAAATTCCAACTGACTATTTTCCAATCAATAGCTATGGAATCTTTGACCGTGTAACCTTAGAAGAGCAAAAAGTCTGAAGACTCAAAGAGGATATCATCAAAATTCTCTCAGAGACTAAGAAATTTTGAGTCTATCTAGCAGAAAAAAGTACAACAAACGAGCCTACTTCTCAAAAGCAAGTAGAAGCTAATTTTTGAGCAGGAATTGAAATCACACAAGCAAAAAAAAGCAAAAAAGCTGATTCAAAAGCGGATGGTCAAGAAATTAACCAATGAACTCGCATTCAGCGATTCACTGATAAAATGTATTGTCCAAACTGTAATATTACCTATCCAGAATTCACGACACAGCACTTCTCTCCTAATAGACAAGAAGGAGCATGTAGCCACTGTCTTGGAATCTGAGAAATTCTCCAAGTCGACTATAATAAAGTAATAGATCCTGCAAGTCCATTAATAGATGCCATTCTTCCACGGAGAGATAGCAATCTAGGACAGTGAGTCCTCAAAAAACTCTGCGAAAAATATAGTATGGATCCCGAAAAAAAGCGAGCAGAACAGCCAGAGCGATTTCTCAATGTTGTTATTGAAGGAGATCAAGAACTCTTAAGAATCAACACCTGAGGAAAATATACCAGTATCAAATACAATGGAATCGAAGAAATCATCAAAGACCAATATGTAAAAGGACTTTTGACGGTTGATTTTCAGGCAATGCTCAATATGAAGACCTGTCCTCACTGTTTCGGTTCAAGACTAAAAAAAGAGAGTCTGCATTGCTTTTTAACAATTAAAAAGCAAGATATTGAAAAAAAATCTGACTTTTCAAACCTTTTACCTACACTTTTCACTCAACAAGAAGGATTACCCTTTGCTCAACCAGAAGATCAAGATCTGATAAAATTTAATATCCGAGATCTTCAAAAAATTGAGCTTAACGAACTTATAAACCTTCTAGAACTCTACAAATCCACAAGTGAGAAGCCGATCAACCTCCTTGAAAGAATCCTCAATCCACTCCTAGACAGAGCAAAAACAATCCAAGAACTTGGACTAGGATACCTCATGCTAACTAGAGGTGTTGATACCCTTTCTGGAGGAGAAATTCAGAGATTAAGACTCGCAAAACAGCTCTGAAACAAGCTCACAGGGATCATCTATGTTTTGGACGAGCCAACTATTGGGCTTGATACCTGAGAAATCAAAAAAGCAATCGTCTCAATCAACAAACTCAAAGAAATGGGGAATACTATCATCGTTGTAGAGCATAACGAGGAATTTATTAGAGCATCAGACCGAATAGTAGAAATCTGACCTTGAGCATGAGATTTTGGTTGAGAACTCATCTTCAATGGTAGTTATGAAGAATTTACCAAGACAAGAACACTGACTTCAGATTTCATTACCTGAAAAAGAAAGGTCAGCATAGACTTTTCTCATACTCCAAGCAAGAAACGAGTCGATATCAGAAAGGCCAGCAAATTTAATCTCAAAAATATTGATGTAAAATTCAATCTCTGAAGCTTTACAGTGATTACAGGACCTTCTGGAGCTGGGAAAACAACATTAATGTATACCACACTCTTCAGATTTCTCAATGATAGACAAAAATTTGTTCAGAGTTATATCAGGCTTCAGCTTTTGAAAAAAGGACTCACTTGGGAAGAAATCCTCGCCGCACCCGTAATGAGAGCTGAGGAATATGCCCACTTTGAAAACCTTGCACTTCAAGAGTTCTATCAAGATATCTGAGTAGAAAGAGTAACGGGACAAGAAGAAATTAAAAATACCATCTACGTAGACCAATCTAGCATTGGGAAAACTCCAAGAAGCTGTCCTGCTACCTTTGTAAATGTCTTTGATAAAATTAGGCTCCTCTATGCTGGAACCAGCGATGCCAAATACCTTGGTTTTAACAATTCTCATTTCAGTATTAACTCAGACAAAGGTGCCTGCCCTGCTTGTAATGGATACGGATACAAGAAAATTGAACTTCAATTCCTACCTGATACCTATGTTCCGTGTGAACTCTGCCAGGGGAAAAGATATAAACCTGAAATCCTATGAATTACTTGGAGAGGAAAAACGATTAGCCAAGTCCTTGATATGTATATTGATGAAGCATTAGACTTTTTCTCAGAAATGGATCATATCAAACAAGAACTCGAGCTTATGGTAGAAATCGGACTCGGTTATCTCAAAATGGGACAACCTGCACATACCCTTTCTGGAGGGGAATCCCAAAGACTCAAACTCGTAAAACACCTCCTCAAAGAATATAGATGAAATACCGTATACTTCCTTGATGAGCCAACAGTAGGACTCCACCCAGCAGACATTGAAAAGCTGTTGAAGGTTATCAAGAGATTTCTTGAAAAAGGAGATACCATCTTGATGATTGAACACGATGAAGATATCCTTCAGTTTGCTGATCATATTATCAGATTAGATAATGGACAACTCGTAAAATCTAAATAAATTCAACATAAAAAGAAAAACCTGATATCACCTCAGGTTTTTTTATTTCTTTATCTTAAAGACACTATCTTACTTCTTAATCACCGCTTCAATCGCAGCAAACATTCCTTCTCCATCCTCGTTGATGATGATATATACCTCATCACCTGGCTTTCCATGATGAAAATTTACAGCAGCTTGATTGAGGAAATAAATCTGACCTTCCTCTGAGTGAGCAGTAAATTTTTGATCATCAGTCTTTGAAAGAATCGCCTTCAAATGCTTTCTTCCTGCTGGTTTAATCAATTTATAAATCATCTTTCCCTCTGGAGTAATTTTAAGCTTAAGGGTATCCCCAGGGATCAACTTAGTTTTACTTGAATAATTGAGCGGAACAAGGTACTTCTTTTGATCTACTCAAACCATGTAATATCCATCAAAAATTCCCTCAATTACTTCCATTTCTTCATCAGTATACGCTTCTCTAAGCTCATTAGCTTCTGCTTCACCAAGACCAAGACTTGATGGATCCAAAGAATTTGGATCATTAGGATCAAAGTTTGCAAGCTGACTTACAGCAACCTTCACTCTCTTGAGTTCTAGTGATACCTTAGTCAAAGCATTCTGAGTAAATTGGAGGAGTTGCTGATAATCTTTCAATAAATCCTCTGTCGTTTTTGTTTTTGTCATTGCAGTTTGTTGTTAGATGATAAATATTGCGATATCATTATATCGATTTTTGTCAAGATTGCAATTTTTTATGAGAGTTTTTTAGAGATAAAATTTTCCTTAGTTATGAAGCTAGAAAAGGAAAAGAAACCTGAGTCTTATTTCAGATTTCTCTCCTTCTTTTTGATCAAATATATTTACTTTTCCTGCTCAACTTCCTGGTTTTTAACCACAACCTGCACTTCTCAAATCACATTCCTCTTAACCCAAAGCACCTTAAATTCAAGAGTACTATGCGTTTTGTTTTCCAAATCATCATGCAGATGGATATCCAAGCTGATTTTCTCTCAACTACTTGGAAATCTCTCAAAAGAACTTGTAATAAAGTAACTCAAAGTTTCTGCCTCATACTCATCATCAAGTCCAATCTCATCTGGGTGAAGTCCAAGCACATTCAACAGCTCATCCATTCTTACATACGACTGACAAATTAGAGTTCAATCCTCATTTCTCTTGATCGGAGTAAGTTCTTCATCAGACTCATCTTGAATCTCTCAAAATACTTCCTCAATAATATCTTCCAAGCTCACAATTCCATCAACTCCCCCATACTCATCTAATACAACAGCAATATGCTTATGCGTCTTTTGAAATTTTTGAAGAAGCGAATCAATAGGCTGACTACGTGGCACCTTAATAATTGGATTAAGCGTCAATTGTGAAAGTAATGTTGATCAAGAATGTTCCTTTTTAAGCCTCAAAAGCTCCTTAAGCGTAACAATCCTATCTATCGTATCAATACTCTCATGATACACAGGAATACGAGAATAGTGGTATCCACTAAGTTTTTCTATTGCATCATCCAAACTACACTGATCATCTATAGACTTGATCTTGATTCTTGGAGTCATAATCTCCTCTGCTGTCAATTCATCCAAAGTCAAAAGCTTCTTAATCTTTTGATCCTCTCAGTCAGTAAAAACACCAGCTTTTTTAGAAAGCTCAATAAAAGCCTCCAAATCTGACTCACTAATCAGATTTTTCCTCTCCTTCTTTGTTAATCCCTTCATCATTCGCTCCAAAACAAATATCAACGGAAAGAGAATCTTTATCAATACTGTATAAATAGGCGCAATACTCAGCGATATTCTTTCTGCATGACGCGTTGCAAGGGTTTTCGGGAAAATTTCTCAGAACAAAAGCACCAAAATCGTCACAACAGCAGTTGCAATAGAGACAACTAATGTCTGATCAAACTGCACTTTAGCTGCAATATCCATAGCAATCACAGTCGCCAAAGAAGCAGCAAAAATATTTACAATATTATTTCAGATCAAGATTGCTATTAGGACCCTTTCTGGCTTGAGTTTAAGCTTATAAAGAGACTTTGCTCAGCTTTTTTTCTCTTTCAAGAAGACTGAAGCCTTGTGCATTGGCACTGAAGTAAAAGCCGTCTCACTCGCAGAGAAAAACATTGACAAGAAAATTAAAATCACAAAGAGCAAAAGCGATAAGGGGTCCATCTTTAGACAAACAACATAAAAAGAATAAAAAAACTGAATATATTTCATAAAAACTCTAAACTTACGGTTCAAATATAGCTATCCGAACTCAAATTGCAAGTCTGTCTTGAAAAACCGTTTTCTAACCTCTCCTACTGCATATCAAAACTATATCCCTTATGATCAGAACCTGGAAATTGTACAGTCTGAATGCGATCTACTGCAACCTTCGGACTGATAAATACATGATCAATATGACTTTCTATAGGCAAAGCAAATGCTAAAATACGCTTAAGACGAGCAGAAAGTGTTGGTAATTCTTTCTCCATTTTCAAAAGTCTAGAAGCACTTCGTGTCATCATAAATGGGAAACGAGCTGTAGTATTTCTAAGAATCCCATCAATCTTTTGAGCAAACTGTTGATAATATATCGACCATGGACTCACATTAAAATCTCAAATAACCAGTACTTTTTCTCTTGTTTGTGAATGATACGTTTTTGAAAGATCCTCTGCTAAAGAGTTCAACTGTACATTCCTTCTCTGGAAATGTGCTAAGCTTGTCGGAGAAGTCGTATGTATCAAATACACCTGATATATATTATCTCACCTCGTCATTTGAACGTGCAAATATCCTCGCTCACCTTTCTCAAAGGTCTTTGAGACATTTTTCAGTGGATATTTACTAAATATAGCACTTCAAATCTGACCTTTTACGCTCATATTCATGATTTTATAAGGATACTCTTTTTCAAGCATTTTTCAGAGATTATCCTGATGATGCTGACTATATTCCACAAAAAGAATTAAATCTGATTTCTTATCTTTTATCATCTCATAAATCTCCTGATACTCACTATTTTCCTTGTAAAGATTGGAATAGATTACTCTTACCGGATTATCTGTCTGATGTGGATTTCTGCTTTCTAATCCATAAAAATGCAAGAACTGTGCCAAAAATCACCAAAAAAGCCCAATAAATCAGAGCATAATCCAAAATTCAATCGTAGAAAAGAACTTATCTGAAGCAACCTTAAAAAAAGAAAAAATTGAAATTATAAGTCCTATAAAAAATACAACCATCCAATATGGCAAAAAACTCATTGCAAGCTCTCAATAATACTCTCCTCTTCCAAAATATACAACACCTCACAAAATAACCACCAAAGCCAAGAAAATACGCATATTCTCATTCTTATAGATAAAGACTTACCCGATAATAGGAATTTTCTTGAAAAAGGCAACCTTTGTTTACATGTGTAAATAACAAAATTCTCAAGCCGGCAATCTAAGAAAACAAAAAAACAGGTGGAGACAACCTGCCTTTTTTATCTTGAGTTTTTACACAGAGCATTATTTTACTTAATTGCTATTTCCTGGATCATCATATGCAAGCTTTGATCTATTTCTCTCAATCCATATTCAAAATTATTTCTAATCATTCCATTCTCCCTCATCAAAGTATTGAGTTTATCAGACAATTCCTGCATTCCAGACAAAAACAACTCCAAATCATACTGAGAACGAATAAGTCAGTTTTTAATTTCTTTTTGAAGTCTAGCAGTATAAAGTCTAAGCTGAACAAGCGTTTTAATCACCACATCTACATATTCAGTATCAAAATCCTGAACAATCCCTCCTCCATATTGGCTTGTTGCTTCTCTAGTACAATCCAAAGCTCCAATCAAAGCATCACAAGTAGAAGCGATCTTATCCAAAAGAGTGTTCATTTTGGTTGTTGTACTTGCAACGGTATTGAGACTGTTTAATTCGTTCATTGTTAGATTCTGATAGAGAATAAAATATAACACTTCAATTATACACGACTTTTTATAAAAAACAAAAAAATCTGATTTCTTATTTCTTTTTCAACTTCTCATTTTCGTTTTTTATGATATTATGTATTTTTTAGCATAACTTCATAATAGGTAACTATAGTTCATAAAAAAATAAAAACTTTTTTCCTACCCTACAGCAACATAATCATCACTTGAAAATTCAGATCAAAACCATACAAATAAACAAATTTTTTAACCTTTTGCATACAAAACAACATGCAAATATTAAAATATTGATGGATCAGTCTAGGAGCTATATTTCTCACAGCACCAACTTTTGCAAGCACAGGACTAGACTCCTCTATTGAATGGACCAACTATAGATCATGTATTGATTTAACAACTTCTCTTAAAAAATATCTCGCAAGTTCTGAACTATCTGCACGATTAGTGAAGAGTAATTATGCGAAGTCAGATAAAAATCCTCTAATAAACCAACAAACTACCTCACAAACCTATTTTTCTTATTTAGATAAAAATCAGCAGCTCCTCTATCTTTTCAAATGAGCTCAAGAATCTAAAACCAATACCGTAAATATTGCAATTCCAACACTTTTAGCGAAATTCCATCTGCCAAAACCACGAAAACATATTCAGACTTTTTTTTATCAAGATAAAAAGCTAATTATCTCAGCAGAAGAAAATCAAAATTCTCTAATCGCCATCTATACTATTGAGGATAAATCATTTAAGCCACTTAAATACTATAAAATGAGCGATCCATTTAAACAAGCTCAACTAGTATGAGATAAGCTCTACCTCATCACACAAAAACAAACAACCAAAGACAGCTTAGAGGCACTCCTCAAAGCAAACTGAGAGGACAAAACTTTTCTCCCAAAACTTGAACAAGCGATTAAATACTGACTCAAAACCTCTATAGTTTCACAGGCAACTTGTCAAAAAATCGCTCACAATATTACTGATGGAGGGTTACCAACTCTGACCTCACTAGCAATTTTCAATCTTAACAGTCTAGATACTCAGCCAGAGATCAAATTTTTCCTCGGGCAGCTCAATCATATTGCGATTTGATCAGAGTACCTCTACCTCCTCAAATCACATAACAATACAGACATCACCTGCAAAAATTGTTCTCAAAAAGCTGAATGAAGCTGAGAAAAAACACTTATTCAGTGATTTTCACTTGATCCAAAACTCTATCAGAGCAACAATGCGATTCTTTCTTGAACGCTCCTCTCATCAAAAAATTACCTGACAGAAGACTTCAAACTTGAAATCCCACTCTACCAAACCAGCGGGAAAATGAAACAATATCGCATACTTCAAACTGACAATAAGCTCAGCACTTTTACCACAACAATCTTAGCTGAAACTGGATCCAACTATCAAAATATAATAAAAGAAAACTGATCCTATCAGCTATCCAATGATGAAACAACACTGATCATCACTCAAAACAATAATCAATACTTACTCCCAACAAGTGAACGAAGAAAAAACCAGCTTTTCACTTTAGGGAATAACCTCATCAAGATACAAAATACAAACAATACAATCATGATAACTAGCACTGAAATAGGAGAATCAAAAGGAGAAACTCTGCTTTCTCTAAATAATGCAGAATTGCTTGATAACATATATTGGAATAGTGAACAAAATATCCTCTCTCTTATAACTCATGAAAACGGGAAAACTACACTGAGAGGCTATGATCTCTGAGAATCTAAAACCGCAAAACTTCTTTTCAAGAGGACCTATCCCGTTCTCAGCACTTTGAAACATCCTGATCTTTATATACATATGGAGAAATACACAGTACTCATAGCTCAAGGAATTGCAGATTTTTTCGTGACAAGAAATCATACTCTCACGAAAACTATCAAAATAAAATAACTTGCTTTTACATCAGACTTTTTTATTATTATTTTTTCGTGATTAATGGGACAAAAGATTATCATTTTAGAGAATATCCGCTCGGCTTATAACGTCGGGAATGTTGTGAGAACAGCAGATGCACTAGGATGGAATGTATGGATCACTGGATATACACCATCACCTATTGATCACCCTAAAGTTCGCAAAACCTCACTAGGAGCCGAAAATCATGTTGGGCTCAAACAATTTGACTATACCAGTGATGCCATCAAGTATGCTAAAGAACACAACATCAAGGTCATAGCTGCTGAAATCACTAATGAGGCAAGACCGCTTGATACCTACACACCAGAAAACAACAATCTTGCAATCATCTTTGGAAATGAAGTTGAGGGGGTTCTTCCTCAGACACTCCAAACAGTAGATGAAGTAGTATATATTCCTATGCAGGGCATCAAAGAAAGCATGAATATTGGACAAAGCACAGCAATTATGATGCGAGCTTTAAGAAACTAAAAAATATAAAAAACCTGACTTTTAAACATTTTTAGCAAAAGTATGGACCATTTTTACAGTGTATTCAATCGAATACTCAAACATATCGGTTTTCTTCTGGATTTTGTAATTCACATTGATAAGCATCTTGCACGACTTTTTCACCAATATGGACTACGAGTATATGCAATTATATTCGGTGTTATCTTCATTGAAACAGGATTCGTTGTCATGCCATTTCTTCCTGGAGACTCGCTCCTCTTCGCCTCAGGAGCCCTAGCAGGAAACCCTATGAATCATATCAATGTCCATATACTCTGGCTTCTCATCTTCGTAGCCGCAATACTTGGAGATAGTCTCAACTATGAAATTGGAAAATTCTTCGGACCAAAAATCTTCAAAATGAAATCAAAGCGAATCAAACAAGAATATCTTGAAAAAACTCAACACTTTTATGAGAAATACTGAGGGAAAGCGATCGTCTACGCCAGATTTGTACCGATCGTGAGGACCTTTGCTCCATTCGTAGCTGGAATCGGAAATATGAAATATACCTCATTCCTCCACTATAATCTTCTCTGAGCATTTCTCTGGTCAGCATCACTCGTATACGCAGGATTCTTCTTTGGAACTATTCCTATTATCCAAGAACATTTCAGTTTCCTGATTATCGGAATCATCATCCTTTCAAATCTTCCAGTCCTAATTGAACGATACAAACATCAACGTCATGCTAAAAAAGTAAAACAAGAATCCCCAAAAGATTCTGCAGAAAAAATAGAAGAAAAGTAAAAGATAAAAAAACCTGAATTAAATCAGGTTTTTCTTTTTTTCATATTTTTAAGAAATAATTCCTCCTCATAGACAAACTTCTCCATCATACAAAACAAATACCTGTCCTGGAGCCACTGCCCATTGAGGATCTTGAAAACGAATCTGCAAATCAGATCACTGCTTCCCAATAATCTCACAAGCAACAGGAGGATTTTGACGATAACGAATCTTTCCTGAAAGCTGACTTCAAACTGGATACTCCTCTGCTATCCAATGCCAATCTTTAAGTAAACATTCTCTAGATTGAAGCTCCTCAGCATCTTTATCACAAACATACACAGTATTCTCTAAAATATCAATACGATATACATAAGCCTTAAAGTTCAGTCCAAGTCCCTGTTTTTGTCCGATTGTAAAATAATACGCTCCTTGATGCTCTCAAACTTTTTTCCCATCAAGCATTTTGATCGCTCAAGATTTCGGAGGAAGCTTTTTCATTAGAAATTCTCTAATTGGAATATTTCAAATAAAGCAAAGTCCCTGAGAATCACGGCGCTTCGCATTTGGCAAGCCAATACGCTCAGCCAAGTCCCTAACCTCAGACTTTCTCATCGCTCATAATGGGAAAATAGACTTAGAAAGCTGAAATTGATCTAGCCCAGAAAGGAAATAACTCTGATCCTTAATTTCATCAACTCCACGAAGCAAATGAAAAAATTCTGAATTAGAATCAGTATTTTCTTTACCTCTCAACTCCTCCCCAGGGCCAAGAATCTGCGCATAATGCCCAGTTGCGATCTTATCAAAACCTTCTGCTAAAGCCTTTTGCAAAAAAACATCAAACTTGATCAGAGAATTACAAAGAACATCTGGATTTGGAGTAATCCCTCTCTGATATCCCTCAAAAATATAATCAATAATTTTTTCCTGATACTCTTTTTGGAGATCGTAAGCACGAATTTCGATTCACAAATACTCAGCAACCTTAATCGCATCAATAGAATCCTGATATGTAGTACAGTTTCCTTCCTCTGAAACATAATTTTTCATAAACCCAGCCACGACCTCATGCCCCTGCTCCTTCAAAAGATAGGCAGCAACAGCAGAATCAACACCTCAGGAAAGTCCTACCAAAATTTTCATCTTGCCTATCATATTCAAAATTTAAAAACTATCTCTTCAAAAACTCCTCAACGATACTCAATGGAGCAATAATCATGCAGTGTTCTGTATTGAAATCTAAACCATTTTCTCTACAAAATTCAAGCACCTCATCATCAAAAGTTCAAGGCTGAAACCAGACTTTTTTTACTCAAAACTTCAAATTATTTTTAAGAAGATCTAGAGTTAGCTGTGGATTTGTCATAAAAACAAAAAGGTCTACGCTGTGCCCTTCCTTATCCACTTCCTCGAAACTTGGATAACAAAAAATTCAATTAATCTCTGGATAACGAGGATTAATGGGGAAAATCTGAATTCATTCCTTTTGTAAACGATTTTGTAACTTAAGTGCTAAACTCTCCTCGCGAGCAGAAGCTCAAAATAGTGCTACAGAAAACATCATAGCAAACAAAAATAAATTATGCTCAAATAATCTTATCAATCAAACCATACTCTAACGCCTCTTGTGGACTCATTCGCTTATTTCTCTCCATATCTGCAAGACAAGTTTCATAACTTTTTCCACAGTGTTTCGCGATAATTTCAGTCAAATTTTTCTTTACTTTAAGCATTTCCTCTGCCTCAATCTGAATATCAGTAGCCTGACCTGAGATTCCACCTCACGAAATCAATGGCTGGTGAATCATAATCCTAGAATTTGGCAAAGCAAACCTTTTCCCTTTCGTTCCGCCAGTCAAAAATACAGATCCCATTGAAGCTGCAAGCCCCGTACAAATTGTCTGCACATCACATTTAAGAACCTGCATTGCATCATAAATCGCAAGTCCAGAATATACTTCTCCTCCAGGAGAATTAATATACAT
>JABCOM020000013.1 GCA_013333605.2 candidate division SR1 bacterium | reverse complement strand
TCTTGTTTTTACAGAAATATAAGGAGAGGTTGGCGTAGCTTGATTTGCTACAGCTCCAAGTTTGATTGCACCGTTTACAGTAAGCTGAATCTTTTGATTATTTGAATTGTTCGTATTGATGATGAGACCGTTATCAGCATTAACAACCATGGTATGAGCTGATGCGGTATCAACCTGTAGTGGAGTAGTTTTCCCATTAAAAACTAAAGCTCCACTTGCCCCTAATACATTGATCTGTGATCAAACAGCAAGAGAAGCCTGACCAGAAGGATTGATTGTGATATTTTCACCTCCTAAAACAACAGAGTCTCTTGCTAAAACAGTAGAATCTTTAGCAGCAAGAGCAAGCGTATTGTCTGCTTGTAGATTGGTATTTTTTGTAGCTACAGCAATAGCATTATATCCCTTGAGAGTAGTATTGCTTGCTCCTCAGACAAAGGATTGCATACTTTCTCCCTCTACGCGACCACTATTTGTCGCAATCAAAAACGCTCCAGAAGAGGTATTTGCACTATTGGTACTTCCAATAATGGAAGCATTATTTTGTAGTGTATTTTTTGCTTCTCCTCCAGCAAGATCAGAGGTTGGTGCTGAAACAACCGTTCCGTTAGAAACATTAAGTCTGACGATTGAGTCGATTTCATTGTTATCCTTTCTTTCAAGGAAAAAAACCGCTTTTAGATCTGAAAATAAATCCTGATTGGTGGAGTCAATATCAAGCGCTCCATTCTGTTGAGCAAATACTCCTAGGGCAAAGAGTCCAACTCCTCCGAGTGCTCCTAAAGCCCAAAACTTAGCATGCTTTGATAGTTTCATTTTGTTTTAAGTGGATATAAAGAACTGTATAAAAAGTACTTATCACCCAAGTATAGCTAATTTTTCACATTTTGCAAATTATTTGATTTTATTTCCTTATCTTTCTCTTGACAAACAGGCTTTTTTATAACTTCTAGGATGTTGTAGATCTATTATAGAGTGCTATAGTATGAAAGTGTCTTCAGCATGACTGGAAAATTTTGCTCCCTGCTAGGGGAGATGGCTCACATTGTGAGCCTGAGGGGCTTTCAAAAGCAGCCTCGTCATTGCGAGCGATAGCGAAGCAATCCAGATACTCTTCAATCTTGATTTACTTTGATGGGACTTTAGTGCCCAACCCCCTCTGTCGCAAAGCGACATCTCCCCCTATCAGGGGAGAAAACAAGTCATTATAAATTTTGCTCCCTGCTAGGGGAGCTGGCTCACGTTGTGAGCCTGAGGGGCTTTTTTCTTCAAGCCTGTTCCATCTTAATCTAGATCGCTACAATAAAAAAAGAAGAAAAATCAGATTTTTCTTCTTCCTAAAAAACTACTTCTCTTTTCTATGTTTTAGATAATTCCTTAAATTTGCAAAGATCTGATCTGGTATGTTTCTATTTTTCACATCTCAGATCACCCAGTCAAACGCAATATCAAGCAGCTCTCAAATAATTTTCCCAGGCTTAAACTCAAATTCTTTCATAATATCGGCTCAAGAGATCGCCAGATCAGATTTCTTAAACTGTCCTTCAGAATTCTGAATTTCATCCAGAAGTTCCTTGAGATAGTAAGAGTCTGAGAGGTCACTCGAATTTTGGAGTGGATTATACATTCCCAGTCTATCAGCGATGTTGATATCAAGAAGGTTTTGAACTTTTTCATATCCTGCCTCAGACAGGAGTTTTTTGAGTTTTTTTGCTCGGCTACTAGGACTAGAAAGCAGGATCTCTCACGGAGTATGATGTTCTTTGATATATCGTTTGATCTCTTCAATCTCTTTATTTGAAAAACCTAGATTTCTAAAGTCTTCTTTCATCAGTTCTCCTGAACTAAACCTATGATTCATTGGTCCAGCAAGCACTTTTCTGATCTCTTCTTTTGAAAGATTGAGTCAGTACTGTTCGTATTGTCCAACCTTCCCAACATCATGATAGAGCATAGCAAATCTAACAAGATAATTTTTATTGATCTGTTGAAGATGATAGAGTGTTAGAATAATATGCGCATAAATATCAAAGGGATGATATCTAATCGGCTGATCATAATGCTTGGTCTTTGCTAGTGCTGGAAAGAGGATTGGAAGCATTTCCGCTTCATCGATTAGTCCAATCAGTCCAAAAGGGTTTCCTTGAGAAAAGGATTTTACCAGTTCCTGATAGATTCTTTCTTTCGCGATAGAGGAGAGGAGTGCATGATTTCTCTTGATCGCTTTTCGAGTCTCGGTTTCAAAGTCAAAAAGTCTGATTTTATTTTTTGGATCAGGTTTTTCTTCTTTTTTTCACAGCTCAAGCAATTTTTCATTGATCACATTCACAAATCTTAGTGCTCTTAGGAGTCTCAAGGCATCTTCCTGGAATCTCTTATCTGCTTCTCAAACAGTCTGTAGCTTTCTTGAGATCATTGACTGCAATCCCTTTGTTGGATCAATCAAAAGATGAATTCTGATTTTTTCTGAAAATTGTTTCTGCACTTCTCAATACTGATATCCGATTGGCTGAATATCCAGTAAATAATATAAGAAATCCAAGTCAATCTTTCATTTTATGATCAATTGCTCTAGATAACTCTCCTTTTGTACGATCAAAACCTGCTGATTTTCAAGGTAGATAAACCCCTCTCTCTCAAGGATTTTAACCAAAAGCTCATCGTCAATATTCTTTTCTGTTTCATACGATGGAGCCTTGATGAACTGCTGAGAATAATACAATGCATTTATCCTAAAATCTCTCCTTTGAGCATCCAAAACTAAGCTATCAGACCAAAAAATCTGATCAGGATGGCGGGCATCTGCATATCCACTTTCTGCACGAAATGGCGTTAATTCATACTTAATATTGAGATGTGAACCATTTTCTAGCTTTGGGATTAAGGTAATTGTCCCAAATTTCTCAGTAATAAAAGTTGAAAATCCAGAAGTATTCAGATTTTCATAAATTTTGCTCGGTTGTCCTCACATCGTTAGGTCGATATCATCAGGATCCTGCACAATCCCTAGTAATACATCTCTAATACATCCTCAAACCAAGAAAAAATCTGAAGTTTTGAGCACCTCAGTCAAGTCAGTATGATGTTTTGCTAATTGAGATAATAAGTGAAAATGAAACATATCGCTATGTTAAATGCTAATAAAATTAAAAGTCAGCTTTCTTTTTCTTTTTTAGAAAATAGATATTCTTTTTACAGACAAAAAAACAAAAAGCTGAATTCCTGTGGTCGCTTGTAGTGTAAAG
>JABCOM020000012.1 GCA_013333605.2 candidate division SR1 bacterium | reverse complement strand
GGTACTTTCACTTTATACATTTTTATTTTAAAGTCAATCCTTTATAGGTAGAATAATTTTTTTCCTTTTTTTATATATTTTTCCGTACTAACTTACTTTCCCCTGATTTTTATGAACGTCAAAAATATAATATCATTAATTTTGAAATGTCAAGATTGTGATTTTGATTTTGGCTTGCATTCAAATGCGGGATTTCTAATATTTAGGTGATTTTAGAGTGAAAAGAATGAAAAATCAGATTTTTTATTTTTTGAAAAGAGTATAGTTATGAGTCAGGATCTTTTCCAACAAGAAGAAAAACATGAGAGAGTACAGCAACATCCTATAGAAAAGGAAATTACACAATCCTATATTGATTATGCGATGTCTGTTATTGTTTCTCGTGCTTTGCCTGATACAAGAGATGGATTTAAGCCGGTTTTGAGGAGAATTCTCTTTGGAATGTATCAGATGAATAATTTTTATAATCAAAAGCATAAAAAATCTGCGAGAATCGTCTGAGATGTAATGTGAAAGTACCATCCACATGGAGATTCTTCAATCTATGAGGCAATGGTGAGACTTGCTCAGCCTTGGTCACTCAGATATCCGCTTGTTGATGGACAGGGAAACTTTGGGTCTATTGATGGAGATTGAGCAGCTGCTATGAGGTATACTGAGGCAAGATTGACTAAAATTGCTGAGGAAATGCTTGAGGATATTGATCAAGATACTGTTGATTGGAGAGATAATTTTGACGGTTCTTTAAAGGAGCCGGTCATGTTACCAACAAAATTTCCGAATCATCTTTGTAATGGAACGATGGGGATTGCAGTAGGTATGGCAACAAATATGGCTCCTCATAATTTGACTGAAATTTTAGATGCTTCACTGCTTCTTCTCCACAAAGAAGGAAAGCCTCAGACAATTTGATTTGATCAAGATGGGAAAGAAATCATAGAAAAAACTCAGGTAAGCATTGAAGAAATTATGCAGATCGTAAAAGGTCCAGATTTCCCAACTGGTGGTATGATTTTTGATAGCAATAATATCCTTGAAGTTTATAAAAAATGAAAATGAGGAATCGTTGTTCGTGGAAAAACTCATGATGAAGTATATGAATGAGCACACGTAATTGTGATAGATGAAATTCCATATCTTGTGAATAAAGCGAGCCTTGTTGCAAAGATTGGAGAATTGGTTGTTGATAAAAAGGTGGAGGGAATTAATGATATCCGTGATGAATCAAATAGAGATAGGATTAGGATTGCTATTTATCTAAAAAAATGAGTAGATCCTGATGCAATTTTGATGCAAATTTATAAATTCACTGATCTTCAGACTAATTTTAATCTCAATAATGTTTCACTCGTTGAAGGAGGAAGTCAGCCTAGACTCTTGAATATTAAGGATCTTTTGATGGAATTTGTAGAGTTCCGTAGAAATGTTGTATATCGTAGGTCCGTTTTTCAGCTCAATAAAGCAAAAGATAGACTTCATATCTTGGAAGGACTCAAAAAGGCGATTGATATTATTGATGAAGTAATTGATACTATCAAGAAATCTGAGTCTAAAGCTGATGCGAGAACAAATTTGATGGAGAAGTTTTGATTTACTGAGAAGCAGGCTGAATATATCCTTCTTATGAGGCTTCAATCTTTGGTTGGACTTGAGATTCAGAAGATTGCAGAAGAAATTGATGCAAAAATCAGACTTATTGAATATTTGGAAGGTATTATCTCTGATCCTCAGAAGCTTGATGAGGTTTTGGCTCAGGAATTTGAATATATGAAGGAGAAGTATGGAGATGAGAGAAGGACTGAACTTTCAAATGACTTGAGCGTTTATAATATCAGTGGAAGTTTGAAAGAGCTTCAAAAGGCAGCGGACAAAGTAAAAGAAGATGTGATTTGTTGGATTGGAAATGATTATTCTCTTAGAATTTTGTATCAGACAAGAATTCAGAATATCCCAGAGGAAACTTTAGATCTCATCTATACTCATAATCAGGATCAACTTGTGATTATTACTGATAGAGGAGAGCTTGTAGTTCAGAGAATTAAGGATCTTGGAAATTTCACTATGGCGAAACCAGCTTTAAATCTGAATGAACATTTTGGATTGAAGTGAAAGATTGTCTTTGCAAAGACACTACATTTCCACTATGACTATCTAGTGTTCTTGACCAATCAAAATAGCATCAAGAAAACTAAAAAAGAGTTGGTATTGAGTTTTAAAAAGTTCCCAACTACTATTATGGGACTTCAGCCAGGAGAAAAGATTCTGAAAGTATTGCCAGTGAATGATGGAGAAAATATTGGAGTGCTTTCTCAGCAAGGTTCAATGTTGCTTTTCAAATCTGATGATATTAGACCTATGGGTAAGACCGCAGGAGGAGTAAAGGCGATTGAGCTGCAGGAAGGAGATCAAGTTGCGAATATGTTCTTGCATAATGGAGAGCCATTTATCCTTATCTACTGAGATAAAAACTGAAAGTTGCTTTCGCTCGAGGATTTGAAAATATGGAAGAGAGCTAAGAAAGGACAGATTGTTTCAACAAGTAATGATATTTTGGTAGGTGGTATTGGAATTGTTGAATGAGCGATCAGGATTAGATTTGAAGACTGAAGCTTAAAAACACTGCATTCAAATGATATTTCACTAGATGAACCAGAGACACCGCTCTACAAGATGGTGGATAAAAAGATTGATATCGTCTATCGTCCTCGAGAGGAAAAAACTGAAAATATGAAGTATAAAGAAGAAAAGAAAAAGGTTGAAAAAATGGAGAGTGGTTTGTTTGAAGTGGACGAAATTGCCGAGACCGAATCTGGTAAGAGTTCAGAGGAATAATTTCAATAGATTATAGTTCCCATGAGATCAAGACGAAGTAATGTTTTTCTAGCTCATGATTCTAGTTTTGTTTTTGTTTTGTATTTAATGACGAGAATCAATCTTGTTCCAGTCTCAGAATTAGCTGATCAGCATTTGATTGCTGAGTGGAGGGAACTTCCAAGAATTTTTGGACTGGTGAAGAAAAAGCTTGATGAGGGAAAGCCTATTATCATCTCTGAAAACTATACTATGGGAACAGGGCATGTACGTTTCTTTTATGATAAATTGCTCTTTCTCCAAAAGAGGCATCAGGCTCTGGTCAAAGAAGCTCAGAAAAGAGGCTTTAAGATTACTCTTACTAAAAAGATTAGTCTGAAGTCTTTCCCAAAGGAATATTGTCAGGATTTTATCCCATCTGAACTTGATCTCAAAATCTCTCAGCAGAGGATTCTAGAAAAATTACAAGCAAAGCCAGGTTTTTATACTTTTTATGGGAAATAGTCGCTTGTATTATAAAAAAACTCCTAAATGGGGGTTTTTTGTTTTAATCTGGATTTCACAGAAATTGCTCTACGGAGATTAGTTTCAAATGATTTTTGTTATAGGCAGAAAAAGTCAGATTTTTTTGCTTTTTTTGATGATTGTTGTTATAATTGAGTAAAGTGTTTTTTACTTATATTATCTTTTGTGCATAAATGGCGATAAGAAGAATTAGAAAGCTGAAACCTCATAGACTGACTAAACCAAAGTTTCTCTCTTTTGTAGCATATACTTTGATTCTTTTTTTGTGAGCGGTTATTATCTCTAACATCAATCCTGATGCTAATAGCGAATATCGTAAAGACTGGGAAAAAACTCATCAGCAACCAATGCAATGGGTGTTTTTGGCAGATAATGGACAGAAATATACTTTAGGGGAGAATCCTTTTTGAGAACATGGCGCTCCTGAAACGTATGAATATATGCTCCCAGGTACTGGATCTATGCTTTCTGGAAGTGAAAAAAAGAATGAACAGCAAACTGATTCAGGTTTTTTGACTGGTAATAATATCGCTAAGTCCTATAAAAATGGCTATACAACGCTGTTGAGTACGTTAGAAGATCGTAGTCATTTTATCAATAAGGTATTTGAGTTTTTAGTGAGAGGGGATATTGTTGAGCTTCCTGAATGAAGTGTAAGATATGTCGTCGCAATGTACGAATTCTGAGATGAAGCTAAACACAAGGTTCTTGATGGTGCTTCTTGTATGACACCGTGGGGATATAGTATTGATGATTGAGCGTCGGTATTAGCTTATCAACAGAGATCAGATACGCCTTCGATTTGTAATATTCAGAGAAGAACCTGTAAAAATGGAAAGCTCTCTGGGCAGTTTACTCAGTCCTCTTGTAATGAATCTAAGCAAGGTAAAATGAAAAAAAACACTTTTTCAACCTATAATGCTGATCAAAATCCTAAAAAGGAGTTACAATGAGATATCTTAGCGCAAGAAAAGCATAAAGAATATCTTGAAGAAAACTGATATATTCAGCCTGATGCTCCTTATTACAAAAATGCTCAATTTAATCTGGATGGGAAAAGAGCACCTAATCCAGCACCAACTACACAAGCTCTTGCTCCAAATCAACCAACTAAGGATGACGTTAGAGATGTTCCGCTTTCTCCTGATGGGAAGAAATATTGTACGGCGCCTTGGTGAGAAAAAGTTAAATCTGGGCAATTTGTAAAGGCTTATAGATTTAGGAATGGATTTTCAGATATTCCTTGTCAGGTTCAGCTGAGGCTTTGTGTTGATGGTGAATTAGAATGAACTTATCAAAATCCGACTTGTCAACCTTGGGAGACTTCGTATGAGGATTTCTTAGATGGATATATGAATCAGGATCAGCCATCACCTCGTAGACTTTTGAGAATGCTTCAGACTGAATTTATTCCGGAGCCAGAGTATGGGAATACCCTTACTCAGCCAGTAGCTTTAGAAATGAAAAAAGTACTGAATTCTGATTTTTAATCTTTTACTTTGTTGATTGAATATGTCCTCTACAGTTCCAAATTCTAGTGAAGATACTATTATCAGCTTCTTAGCCTTATTTAATCAAATTGATAAGCATTTTGATAAGGTGCTTTGAGAAGAAGGTTTTTCTCCATATAATGAAAAATTGAAGAAAATTTCCGAGGGGAGATATCCGATTTCAGGATTTGTGAGGAAGCATATTTATCAGTTGAGAAATTTTTGAGAGTTAAGGAACTTTATTACCCATGGAATCAAAACTAATGGAGAGACTTATGCTGTTCCAACCGCTGCTGCAGTTGAGAAAATTTCTCATTATGTAGAGGTGATCACGGCTCCAGTCAGAGTTATTGACCTTTTTAAAAAGGAGGTCTTTACTGCGAAGACGACGGATCTGGTGAAAAGTATTATTCCACAGATGAAGGAGAAAAACTATACTGCCGTGCCTATTTATGATGCTCAGTGAAAATTTTCTGGGGTTCTTAGTGAAAAAAGGCTTTTGTATTGGATTGCAGGACTTTTGATGAATGAAGATTATATGAATCTTGGGCTGTTAAAAGTTGAACATATTCTCTCAGAAAAACACGGGAATGATTATCTTTTTGTGCCTAAGACGATGAATATTTATGAGGCAGATGAGCTCTTCACTAAAAAGAAAATGAATAACGAGAGATTAGATATTATCTTTATTACTGAAACAGGAAGTCCTGATGAAGATATTTTGGGATTGATATCTTCAAGTGATGCAAATGTGATAGATCAGTATTTAATCTTTTAATATAGTGCTCCGAAGTTGAGAGAAAAAGCTTGATTTTTGGGATGAAAACACTAGTCTAAACGGTATATTTTATCTTGTTATATAAGAAACATGAAAAGTAGTAAAACTTTTAAGATCATTACCATTGTGATTTTGGTTATTGCGTTGATTTCTCTTGTAGGAGGAGGATTTTTGGCGCTATTGGGGACAAAATAGTGATCTGAATTCAGATTCTTTACCTTTTGTAAAATAAAAATGAAAAAGCTGATCTTATCTTTGGTGTTGCTGTGTTGAGTATTTTTGGTTGGAGGAGCGTTTGCGGATGAGCCGTGTGATATTTGTGATCTCCCTCCAGAACAATCTTCTGCTGAAGGAGGAGAGAAAAAAGATAGCGTATCGAACAAGGAGAGTTCCGCTACAAAAACTAATCAAACTTGAGTTAAAGAAGATATTTGAATTAATCTCACTCCAGATTGTCTGATCAATGGTGGATGTAGTTTTTCAATCTACGATGCGTTAGATATTCGTAGGGATGCTAGAGGAGCTGGTGAAGAAACTTCGGTAATGAGTTTTGTTCAGGATATTATTATGGCGTTGACTGGGTTTATCGGGACTGTTGTAACGCTAGCATTGATCATCTCTGGGATCTATTATTTGATGAGTCCGATTGATAGTGGAAATAGAGCTAAAGCTATGAAGGGAATTAAGTATTCTCTGATTGGATTGGTAATCGTGATGGCATCTATGGTTATTATTAGACTTGTGCAGTTTATTGCAAAAGGTGGATCGTAAGATTCTTCAGGATGTATACAAGAAGGAGAAAAATCAGATTTTTCTCTTTTTTTTGTTCTATAAAAAAAGATTGAGTAAAATTTCTTGATTTTTATAAGCAAATCATCATACTTGGTTTCCGGACGAATGTCTCTCACTTTTGAGAGATTTTTTATATTCTCATCTGTGTTTAAAAGCGATGAAGCAGCAAGAAGTTGAACAAATTACAAATATTTTGATAAACTGGGAGAATACTCACAAGGTCATCCCTTATTTTTCTGATTTAGTTCAACATCCAGTATATGGAGCTGTTTTTTCTTCTCTTTCAATTGATGAGAAAAAAGAAGTAGAAAATGTTATTCATGACTATATTCTTCAGAAGCTTGATTTGATTACAAAAACTAAAGGTGGTCAACTTTTTAAGAGGTTTGAGGAATCTCAACCTGAGCTTTTTTGGAGATTCCGTGAGATGAATGATAAAGATACTACTGATCCAGAGTTTCAGTCAGTTGGAAAACAAGTAGAGATTGAAATGTTTAAGCTTGAGGGAATTTTGACCGAGAAAATGCTTCAACAAGAAAAAGGACTCGAAAAAGTCGTTGAGTCCTTTTACAATTTGGTATATCTCTTCTTCCCAAGGTTTAATGAGATAGAGTAGTGGTCTTAGAGACACATATCACTTGGATTTTTGAATCAGGAGATAAGATTGTCTTTATTCACTACTGTTTTGAGAATTTTTTTAAGGAGTTCGTAGTTTTTTTCTAGGGTTTCATCTATTGTTTTTCAATCTGACTCTTGAATCAGATTTTTTTGTTTTTTTTCTGCTCGGGCTTGATTGATTTCGTTTTCTATAGGAAGGTCTTTGATCGGGAATGTTTCTAAAATACTGAAACTTGATTCAAGTCCTATTTCATGATCACGGTAAATTTGACCAAGTGCTGTTGTTAGTTTTCAACTATGTTCTCAGAGTCCAGTGATAAAAACGATTTTCTTTGTGATTGGAATATGATCATCATCTCAAAATCCATTTTCACTTAGCAAAAATCTCGTATTTATAAGCTCTGGATATCCTTTTTTTGTGTATTGTTCTCGAACCTTATATCCTTTTTTTTGAAATTTTGACTCAAATGTGAAAATCATATCATACATCTCAGTCATGTTGATATTAGTGATTACGACTTGAGGCTTTATCCCAGTAGAAGTCTCTATTTTCTTAAGAGTAAGCTCAGTATATTCGCAACATCAGAGTTGTTTTTTTGTCATTGGAGAATTATTGATAATTTCTTGAGCATTGATACATACAAGAATTTCTGCTTCTGATTTGAAATGCGAGATCAGCTTTTTTCTGATATCGCTCTCATATCAATTCAAGGTTCTACTTGCATAGTCATCTTTTAGTAGTTTACCATTGATTTTTATGTAAAATTTCCCCTTGGTTTGGGTTGCTCTTGCTGTAATTTCAGCTTGGAGTTTCTCAAGATAGGCTTTCGAGTCGAATGTTCCCTCCATAGTGAGATGATTTTGATATAAAAAGGTTCTCTTTAATTATATTCGATTTTATTTTATTTGTCAAAAGAATCCTATTTTTTACTTGAAAAATGAGTGATAAAAGATACAAAGAAGTCTGATTTTTTTATTGTTTTTTCTTGGTAATGAAATTAATTGTAGATTCCGCACAAAGATATGCAAAAATGAGGGCTCATACTGCTACGCATCTCCTCCATGCTGCACTTGGTAAGATTTTCCCAACTACAAAACAGGCAGGTTCTCTTGTAGATAGCGATCTTTTGAGATTTGATTTTTATGCTGATAGACTGTTAAATGAGCAGGAATTAGCTCAGCTTGAGAGAGTCATCAATCAAATGATCTATTATGCATGTGAGGTTTCTACTTTGGAACTTTCACTTGAAGAGGCTCAGAAGCTTGGTGCAAAGATGTTTTTTGAGGAGAAATATGGAGATATTGTGCGTGTTGTACAGGTAAAGAATATTCATATTGATGAGGTAGCTCCAGAAGTTCAAGCTTATTTTGATGGTTATGGAGCTATGCTTTCTCAGGAACTCTGTTGAGGAACTCATGTAGCTAATACGAAAGATATCGGTGCGTTTAGTATTGTTTCTCAAGAGGCAGTCGCTTCTGGAATTAAGAGGCTTACTGCTCTGACTGGTCCTAGAGTCTTGGAAAAATTAGAGAAGCAGACAAGTATGCTCTGAGATTTGGTAAATATATTGGAGGTGAAGTCTTTTGCTCAGCTCTCAGAAAAGGCTCAAAAATTAACGAAAACACTTGAGGAATGCCAATCTCAACTTCAAACCATGGAGAGCAAGGTAATCAAAGCTGAGCTATTATCATGAGACAAAAAATCAGATCAGTATTTTGAAATTATTCTAAAAGTAGCTTCAGATTTGAATTTTAAGACGGTGTGAGCTGAGGCAAAGAGCTTATTTTTGGGAAAAAGTGTTTTGTTGTATAATGATTTATGAAATTTTATTATCCTCTGAAAGGCGGGAGTTTCTGCTAAGCAACTTGCACAGCAAGTCGCTCTTAAATGATGAGGAAATGATGTCCAAATTCAGTGAAGGGATGAAAATGTGCTTAAACTTTATAATTAGGACATGTAGATCTTGTAAGAGAAAATATGAAAAATCTGAGAATTGGCTCAGATTTTTCATTTTCAGTTGCAATTTGATAGGAAATATGTATAGTCGAGTCCCATCAAAAAATAGTTTTTATATGGCAACAATCATCGCTAGCCGTTTAAAGAGTGTCTTCCAGCTCTTTGGCAAAAAAACAAATCAAAAAGTGGAAGAATGTGAGCAACTCCCTTCTAAACTGGATATGGAGGATCAGAGATTTTTACTTGAACTGCTTTATCCCCTTGGTGATGAACTTGGCTTATTACATGGACTTGAAGAATTATGTTTCAACATTCGCAAGACGTGTAAAATTAATGCTAGTACTATTAGTCAAGCCAAGAAATCCTTAACTCTTATGGGGCCATGGAAGTTGTTTGATGATCAAGGTGGTCGTTTAACAGTTCATGAAATTAAAGTTGAGAAGGATCAGATATTGAGTTCTAACACTGCAGAAGTTTATGCGTTAGAAGCAAAGTCTAATTCTTCTAGGGAACCTAGGATATTACATTCTTTTGTTCCAATTAGAGGTTGAACATCGTAAGATGTTTCCCATTTTGTCTGTTTGAGCCAGAGGTATTTCCTTTGGCTCTTTTTTGTATTGAAAAAAAATAGGAAAGTCCTATATTTTTTGTTTAGGAGTTAAGAACAGATTTATTTTTTCTTATTTACATGCAGCTTTTTATTTGTGATGATTTTGTAATACAAGGCGAGAAGCTAATTATAAGGGAACAACCAGAACTTGTTCGTCAGCTGAGAAAAGTCCTTAGAGCTGCTCCTGGATATCATTTTTGGATACAAAGAGCAGATGCTGATTTGAGATATGAGGTTGAGTTAGAAAAACGGACTGATAGTCAGATTTTTTCTACGATAATACAAAAAGTTCAAGCTCCTTCTTCAGATAAAAAGCTTGCAATGGCTGTTGCCTTGCCAAATAAACAGGAAAAACTTGAGTTGATTGTCCAAAAATTGACAGAAATCTGAATCTCAGATATTTATTTTTGGGCTGCAGAAAGGTCTGTTGTTAAGGCTGTTTCTCCTCAGAAATTTGAGAGACTGCAAAAAATAGTTCAAGAGGCTCTAGAACAGTCTTATGGTCGAAAATTACCTCAACTCAGATTTATTGAAAATTTTGATGAAATTAAACATGAATATACTTTTATTTCATTCGATCTTTGAGGAAGCAAATTGCAGCTGGGAAACTCTCCTTTAGGTGGATCTTTGCTTTGAATTGTTTGACCTGAGTGAGGATTGACACAAAGGGATTATGATAGCTTTTGAAAAGAAGTCCAAGTCTTGCAACTTGGGGATTCTGTTTTGAGGATGGAGACTGCGAGTATTGTTTGAGCATGGTTTCTGAGTCAGCAGGTAAAGTAGATTTATATTTTACTCAAAAGGAAGGAAATGAATACTCAGAGACAGAAGTCTTTTTTCAGGTTTTTGATATTTTTTATAGGGATAAAAATTCTGATTATTCTCTGATTTTTTATCTATTTTTCTAATAAGGTATGACCAGAGATCCTCTCTAATGGGGCTCAGATGTGTTTTCATCAGCACTGTTTTTCCTTAGAGGTGGCAAAAACGCCTTTAGAGAGGAGAATTGGGCTTTCTGGGAGGGAAAAGCTAGGAGAGAGGAGGGGAATGCTTTTTGTCTTTGATGAACCTGGGAAGTATAACTTCTTTATGCAGGATACTTTTATTCCATTGGATATTTTGCGAATTGATCGCTTGGGGCAAGTATTACAGATTATCGAGGCAGAACCCTGTAAAATAGATAATTGTCTTACCTATGAGGGAGCAGAGTGAGCGTTTAG
>JABCOM020000011.1 GCA_013333605.2 candidate division SR1 bacterium | reverse complement strand
TTTCCTCTTGAGACATCATAACGAGCTTTTCTTTGTCTTCATCTGTGAAGGATTCTATATTTTTCCCGAATTTATTTTCGAGACATTCTATGAACTTTGTTTTGAAGATCTCTTTTTTAGATTTTATTCCTCCTTTAAAGATTTCAGCGAGAAACTTCTCTCGATCTTCTTGGATGTTGGCGGGCTGTTCCTTCTCAAGTCAGTAAGCTGTAGCTATTTTGTCTAGACTTTGGGATTCTCCTCAGACGATGATTTCAAATGCTTTATTTCTTTCCTCTCCTGTCATCATAACGAGCTTTTCTAAGTCTTCATCCGTGAAGGATTCTATATTCTTTCCGAATTTATTTTCGAGATGTTCTATAAACTTTGTTTTGAAGATTTCTTTTTTAGATTTAATTCCTCCTTTGATGATTTCAGAGAGCAGTTTTTCTCGATCTTTTTGGATGCCGATAGGGTTTTCCTCTTTAAGTCAGAAAGTCCCAGCTGTTGCAGATAATCCTTGGAGTTTTCCTCAGACGATGATTCTGAGTTCGCTTCTTTCTTTTTGAGTCATCATAATGAGTTTTTCTTTGTCTTCTTCTGTGAAGGTATAGATATTCCTTTCCTCTCCCTCTGTGAAGATATAGAGCTGTTCATTCTTTTTTCCTGTGAAGATATTGAGACCTTTACTCTCTTCTTCTGGAAAGGCGTAGTCTTTTTCATTCTCTTTCGTGATTTCAATTTTAGTACCGTAGTTTTTTAAGAAAAACTTTGTTATTTCTTCTCTTTTCTTTTCATTGTTTATGGCTTCTTTTTTTGTTTTTAGTTCATCTTCTTCTTTTTTTAGCTCAGCTTCTTCTTGTTTCTTAATATGTTTTTTCAACTTTTTATTGATAGGTGAGAAGAGCGCTTCTGACATCTGAGAGCCCCATAATCCAGGATTAGAAGAGAAAAATCTGACTCTAACGGCATTTTGATCCTCTTGATAATCTTTTTTTGTAAAAGTAATGAGATCCTCTATATCTAGAATTCAAGTAACGACATACGTTGCCTCTCCATAGCTATTATTGATTAGCACTGTCCTATTTAATCCTTCAATTCTAATAACAGCGTAACTCTGTTCTCTGCTCATCTCTGGAGTGTTTGTTCAGATGATTGCAAGGCGATATTCAAAAGGAACTTTTTTCTCATCCAAGATTTCCTTTAGATATTTGATTCTATTATAGGCGCTACCTGGTTTAGAGATATCCTCTCTTGGCGTAGCATCAGTTCATCCAACCGATGAAAATAAGCTTGCCCCGTCAGTAGAATTTTTTTGATCAAAGAAGTCTAACAAATCCTTATCAAAATCTTCGCTTGGGGACTTCCAAGAACTCTGAGTATCTCAGCTATCATCAGTTTTCTCCTCTATTTTCTTCTCTGTCGGAAGTATCACACAACCTATATTTTGAGTATCAAATCATTCTTCTCAAAGAGCTGTTTGATTATCTGGAACTAATGCAGTGAGTATCTCGCTTAGCTCACTCTTTTTTTTGTTTAAGACAAGATCAAGAATTTCCCAGAAAGTCTTTTTTGTATGTATTGTTTCCTGTAAAATTTTATCATTTAGGTAAGAAGTCGTTTCTCACATTTTAACCGTTTCTGGAATATGTCAAAACCTCAGCTCAGTTACCTCACTTGGAAGGGGAGCTTTTTTGGAATAATAACGAGGATGCTTCATGCATTCATCTTCCAGCTCCTTAAGCACCTTCATAGTCTTCTTTTCGATTGCATGTTTCAATACTTCAGCCCTCTTAAGGATCTCATCATCAGAGAGATCCAGTGTATTTGTTAGATCTTGAAGAGCATTCTTAATGGCTGAATCCTGCTCCTTATACTTTTTCTCTTTGAGTTTTAATATACTCTCCTTTAGCTCAGGAAATTCGTTGATATTCATTCTCTTCTTCAAAAGAAATAAAATAATTAGACTTATTATATCTGTTTTTTGATTTTTGTCAATATTTTAAGATTAATTATTCGAATTGCATAAAAAAGGAGATTTTATCTCCATGCCTTATGATAATACTTGATTATTAGTTATTGCTGATATTTTCGTAGACTTCAACTACGGTGTTGTTTTGGATGAAAGCAAGATCAAGTCTGATTTCTTTTTCTATTCCTTTGATGTAGCAGTAGTTTTCGATACTTCTTTCTAGGGATTGGGTTTTCTTTGGAGAGAGGTAATTGTCTCGTTCACTGATTCCATCGACAACTTTGACTTCTACGAAAATTATTATTTCTCATTTTGTGAAGATGAGATCAATTTCTCATCAAGGGATTGTGAAATTTCTGTCTAAGAGTGTATATCCTCTCTGTAGATATCGCTCAAGTGCGATCTGTTCTCAGTTGTAACCTTTTGATTTGAGCGACATGGGAAATTAAGAGGGTAAAAAACTGGTATTTTCAGATTTTCGCTGTTTGATTTCTTCAAGATTTCCTGAGAGGAGGACTTCTGGAACTTTCATGTCATATACGACTTCTGGTCTTGTGTAGTTTGGAGCTTCGAGATTAAGCATTCCATCTTTGATGGCGTAGCTTTCCTCGATTCGGCTTTGTTTTTCTTTGATAACTCAAGCGATGAGTCTGGTGATTGCTTCGATCATGAGCATGGTTGGGGTTTCTCATCCGAGGACGATAAACTGTCCAAGAGAGAGTTTTTTGAAAGCTGAGGGGTATTTTTTCTGGAAATAGAGTTCGCATCTATGATCGATTCCTTCGTATCTTCCGCAGATAAAGATAAGGTGATCTTTTTTGCTTTGTCAGTAGGCTATTTTTTGAGAGAAAAGAGTTTCTGATGGAGCTGGGAAAAGAATTGAAAAATCAGAATTTTCTCTCTCATTTTTGATGATTTCTTCTACAGTATCGATGATAGGCTGTGCTTTGAGAAGCATACCTGCTCAACCTCCGTAGATGAGATCATCGATTTGCTGGTGTGGATCAGTGCATTTTTCTCTTGGATTGTAGAGTTGGACTTCTAGATGTCCGTTGATTTGGGCTTTCCCAATGAGAGAGGTTTCAAGAAAACTTGTGAAAATTTCAGGGAAAATGCTGACGATTGATATTTTCATAGTTAGAAAAAAGGGTAAAAATCTGATTTTTCTTATTTTTTAGTTAATCTCTCTTGATTTTCAATCCTAAAATCGCATCATTGGTGGGAAAGGACTTTTATTTTTTGATTTTTGCTGAGATGAGAAAAGGGATTTTTTTGATTGGGAGCTGTGTATTTGGTGTGGTAGTTTGAGGATGTTGAGAGGTAAATATCAATACGCAGCAGGTACAGCAAATGGCTGAGTCAGGATTAAATACTGTTTCAGAATCAACGAAGGAATTTTTGAAGACCAATGAATATGCACAAAAGGCTCAGGAGATCGGGAATCAGGTTATTGAAACAACGGTAAATAAGGCAAATGAGCGATCTGCAAAAGTAAAAGATAATGCTCAACAACTTGGAAATCAGGCAGTTGAGGGGGCAACAAATTTTTTGTCTTGAGCAAGGCATGAGGTAGAGACTCAGTATCAAAATATGAAACAGCAAGCTAAGGATTCGGTAAAGAATGATCTAAATGCTAGAGTGAATAAGGTATTTGAGTCATTTTAGCGCGATGAAAAAGTGATAAAAATTTGCAAAAAAATTGGATTTTTCTATAATAAATCGTTACATTTTATTTTTTATTTTGTTTGATGAAAAAATATTTCTCTCTTTTTACTGTGTTTGTATTGTTATGTTCAAATTTTTTAGGACTTGTAGGTTTTTGATATACATCATCGTCAAATCCTTCGGATCCTAGTATAGCTGCAGCTTCTATAGTTGTGAATATCCCTGATGCAAATTTGCAAAAAAGATTGAATGAATTGATCGCTTTAACAAATCCTCCTCGCTTAGCAACGGATCCGATTAATGTTGGACAAATGAGAGCTTTGACGAATTTATACTGACCAAAAACAATAGGTTGAAAAGGGATTCAGAATATAGAAGGACTTCAGTATCTTTTTTGAAATCAGAATAATCAACAGTTTTATCTTAATTCAAATACTATAGTTGATTTGTCTCCAATTTCAGACTTGACTCAACTGACTAAGCTTATTCTATTTTTAAATAAGGTTGCAGTACTTCCTTCTAATAACTGGAGTAATTTGGAAGAGCTTGATATATCAAGAAATGAATTGGCTGGTACGAGTGCCTTGACTCATCTCGCTACTTTATCTAGCTTGAAAACATTGAATCTTTCTCTTAATAAACTTAGAGATGCTGATTTGCAAGGTCTGCTTACGGTTAAAAATACGCTAGAAAATCTTAATCTTACAGCGAACTATATATTAGATGTTACTTTGCTTGCTCAGCTTACTAAACTAAAGATATTGGATTTAAGTAATTCTAGATCAAATCCAAAAATATCAAATATAGCTCCTTTGTCTACTTTGATTGATCTTGAGACATTTAAGGCAAATACCAATGTGCTTGCAGATATTTCTGTAGTACAGCATTTTACAAAACTTAAACATCTTGAACTTAGTACTAATAGAATTGTAGATATTTCTTCATTGGCCGGACTAAATAATTTATTGACTCTTAATTTAGGGAGTAATCAGATCGCAGATATTTCTCATCTAGCTGGATTGCATACTTTGACAGAACTAAAACTTTCTAATAACCAGATTTCTGATGTTTCTTCATTAGCTGGATTGACAAACTTAACAACACTTGAGCTTGATAGAAATAAGATTAGTGATCTTTCTTCTCTTAATACTCTTTTGAATGCTATGCCTACTTGGAAAATGGGTGGGCAGTCAATTGTTTCTCCTGTTACCCATACCGCTCCAGTATTTCAAAATCCTATTAAGTGACCAGATGGATCTGTTGTTCCTATTACTGAAGTAGCAGGTGATGTTATTAATGTTGATAGTGCAGGAAATCCAAGTCTTAATGGATGATATATTAAGATTCTTAAGACAGGAGCTGGTAGTTTAAATGTTGCTTGGGATAAGAATTATGGAGTAAACAAAGTGTTTACTGGAGCTCTAAAGGTTGATTATAATATTGATCCTACTTTCCCTGTGATTACTATTTTGAAAGATATTCCGAATAAGGCTGAACAATCTCATAAGGTAAAAATAAAAGTTGAAGATACTAATCTTGATGCTAGTAGTCTAAAATATTGATATTCAGCAACTTCAACTTGTGATGCTACAGTGACTTATTCAGATAGTTTTACATCTGAGGTAGAGTTTACTCTTACTGATGCTAGTAAAAATGGAAAATATCTTTGTATAGTTGCAAAAGATGATGTAGGAAATACCACTTATCTTGCATCTGCTTATCCGATTAATATTGATACAACAGCTCCGACAGCTACTATTTCTGGAAATCCAGCTCCTTCAACTCGAACTAATCAAAAAGTGGTTCTTACCTTGATTGCTAGTGAAGAAGTTCAAGATATTACTGGATGGGTAAGAGATTGATGAGATAGTAAAAAGTTTACAAAAGAGGTGACTTCGACTGGTACAGAGACAGTTAGTTTCTATGATATTGCTGGAAATCTTTCTTCTCCAGTTTCTTATGCAGTTGCTAATATCGATAAAATAGGGCCAGTATTTAGTCCAGCAGTAGCGAATAGTATCGTATCACGTAAAGGTATAGCAATTACCCTAACTGATGTAACAGCAGCAGATGGAGTAGGAGAAAGCTGACTATCAGGGCAGTAGAGATGAATACGTGAGCTATTAACCTTGATCCAAATGCACCAGTATCAGGAGATTATGTGCTTGTTTATACTGCTAGGGATCATGCAGGAA
>JABCOM020000010.1 GCA_013333605.2 candidate division SR1 bacterium | reverse complement strand
GGGCAGTAGAGATGAATACGTGAGCTATTAACCTTGATCCAAATGCACCAGTATCAGGAGATTATGTGCTTGTTTATACTGCTAGGGATCATGCAGGAAATGTGTCTACATTGAATCGTAATGTTCAGATTACAGATGCAGATCAACTTTCTGGAGAAGTACAGAGAGTAACTCCTGCACTCTTAAATGGAAAGACAGCAGCATCAGTACAAGCAGTAAATACTGCTAAAGCAAATGCTGACGCTGTATATAGTAATCCACATGCTACTCAGTTGCAAATTGATCAAGCAAAACAAGCATTAGCAACAGCAATAGCAAATCTCCAGATTCAACCATCAGCACCAGCATCTACATCAAGTAGTTCAAGAGGTGGAGGAAGTGCAAGATTGATTATGGATCATTGTCCAAATGGCGATTATTCACCAAGTTATTATGATAGAAGCTGTGGAACAGCTCCAACTGATACTAATCAGCAACCTCAACTAGTGCAAAATAATAATGGAGATGCTCAAGGAATTACTAATCCTGAAATTCTCTCAGCATATGAATGGGCATTAAAGAATGGGATCACTACTCAGAGTCCAATTGTAAATGCGAGATTATTAGATCCAATTACAAGAGCTGAACTAGCAAAAATGCTTTCAGTGTTTACACAGAAGTATACAGAAAAGAAAGTTATAGTTGGTAAAGCTGGCTGTGATGCGTACCAAGATCTTAGTGAAACGAATGCAGAACTTGTTGGATATATTAAAACAGCATGTGAACTTGAGATTATGTGATTGCAATCAGATGGTAAGACACCATTGGAAAAGTTTATGCCGGATCAAAGAGTATCTAGAGCGGAACTTGTAACAGTGCTTTCTAGGATATTGTATGGAAACCAGTATGATAACTGAAGTTCGGAAAGATGGTGGGAATGACATATGAAAAAACTTTCAGAAGATCAGATTGTGAAAGATACAACTCCAACTATTCAGGAAATTAGAGCGCGAGTCCTTCTTATGCTCTTTAGAATGAAGGGAGAGAAGACTGTAGATACTACAATTGTACAATAATATATTATTTATAATGGCCTATTGAAAGCTTTTGCTTTCATGGGCTTTTTTGTTATAAAATTTGTTATGTTGCTAATTAAAGTTTTTTGAAAAAACAAAAAATCTCAGCTCAAAGCTGAAATCCTTAATGGAGCGGGTGACGGGACTCGAACCCGCAACAGTCTGCTTGGAAGGCAGGCACTCTAGCCAATTGAGTTACACCCGCAAATCACATTTGCAGAAAAGAATATAGTGATTTTATTTTCAATTTCAAGACTTTTTTAAAAAAAAGTAAAAAATCAGATTTTTAATTTTGTTTGGCTGTTTTTCTCTTGTAGTTGATAGCCAAATAGATACACTTAATCTGTTTTTTTATTCCTTTTTGGAAAGTATGAAGTATCATTTGCAGCTTTTGAAGAAATATATTTCATTGGAGGTAAGCCCTGAGGATATTGCGAGGGATCTGATTTTGAAAACTTGTGAGATTGAGGAAATTCAGACCAGAAATTTGCCAAAAACAATTGTGATTGGTAAGATTACCTCTATTCAGAAGCATCCAGATGCGGATAAGCTTAATGTTTGTCAAGTTGATTGTGGGAGTCATGGACAATTTCAGATCGTTTGTGGAGGAACGAATGTAGCAGAGGGGATTTTTGTGCCGGTTGCCTTGACTGGGACTACGATTGCTGCGACAGGGATTACTATTGCAAAAAGACCAATGAGAGGTGTAGATTCTGAGGGAATGATTTGTTCTAAGGAGGAGCTTGAAATCCAGGAAGATTTGGAGCAGCATTGGATTTGGAATCTTTGAGAGGATCTAGAGGTTTGAGATCAGGATTTAGGACTTGTATTGACTGATAAATTTTCTTGGTTAGATACTGCAGTTTTGGAGGTTGATAATAAAAGTCTGACTAATAGGCCTGATTTGACTGGGCATTTTGGTGCTGCGATTGAACTCAATGCGATCTATCCTGATGCTGTTAAAAAGTATCATAGGATTACCGAGATGATGAGTCAATTTCAGACGACAAATATCTTGGAGGTATTGGAACATACTGAAAAGAAAATGCTCCCTGGAGTGCAGGTTGAGAGTCCTTTTGTTAATACTTATATTGCCTTGAGGATAGAAAATATTGCGGTGAAAAAATCAGATTTTTTTTCTCGTTTGCAGCTTTTGGATATCTGAGGGAAGGCAATCAATAATTGGGTAGATTTTTCAAATTTGTTTATGAATATTTCTGGTCATCCGATTCATTGCTTTGATGCGGATAAAATTAAGTGAGGACTTCGTGTGAGACAGGCTAGAGATGGAGAAAAGTTTGTAGATCTCTTTGGTACAGAACATGAGCTGTCAATTAGTGATGTTGTGATTGCTGATGAGGAAAAGGTGCTCGCTCTTGGTGGAGTGATTGGAGGGCTCGAAAGTGCTGTAACAGAAAATACAAAAAATATCGTTATTGAGCTTGCAAATTTTGATCCTACGGTTGTAAGAAAGACTGGAACTAGACTTGGGTTAAGAACTGATGCAGAGCTAAGATTTGAAAAAAATATCAATCCTGAGTATAGTTTGTATGTGTTGCTTTTGCTCTTGGATGAAATGAAGTTTTATATTAAGGGATTCCATGATGAGCAGATTTCAGGTTTAAGTTATTATCTTAAGCCAGATTTGCCTCTTTTGCAAAAAAAGATTGTCCCAGCTCCTTGGAAGGAGCTTGAGCGTTTGATTTTTGGACTTGAACAACAGGATTTTGAACAGAAATCAAGAAAGATCTTGAGTGATTTAGGTTTCGGAGTGATGGGAGAGGAGGTTGTAGTGCCACTTTGGAGAGGACCAGATGATATCAATATTAAAGAAGATATCGCTGAGGAAATCGCTAGAATCTGGGGATATGATCAGGTTGAACCTCAAAAAATGCTGACTGAGGTGAAAAATCAGCCTTTTAGCTTGGATGTTGAGCTCACTAGAAAGCTTGAGAATTTGATGATTGAGCAATTGAGATTTGATCAGGTGGAGACCTATCCTTGGACATCTGAGGAGATAGTAAACCAATTGTGAGGTGAGGTATCTGAACTTTATCGTTTGAAAAATCCTTTGAATCCTGAGTTTCCAGTGCTAAGGGATAGTATGTTGTATAATTTTATTGGAATAGCTCAGAAGAATAGTAAATTTTTTGATGAGTTCAGAATTTTTGATATTTGAAAGGTTTGGAATAGGATAAAACCATTGATGAAAACTGATCTAGATGATAGATATGCTGATAATCAGCTTAATGAGGAGCTGGCTTTGTGAGCACTTGTATACAAAAAAGCTATTAAAAATTGGGCTGAGGACCCTTTGCTTGAAGTGAAGGGAGAAGTTGAATTTTTGATAGGTCAGCTTGGAATTAGGGGGAAAATCTTCTTTGAGAAATCTGATTTTTCGCCTTTTCATCCGAAAAAACAGGCGAGAATTCTTTTTAGAAACTGAGTAAATGTAGTTGAAATCTGAAAAATCGTTACTGTGCATCCTGTTGTACTAAAGGAGCAAAAGTTTCCTGAAACAGCACAGCTTTGTTATTTTGATTTGTATATAGATCGTATCAAGGATTTTACAAATCAGCAAAGCTATGAAAGAGACTATGAAACCTTGCAAGATCAGATTTTGTGGAGAGATTTATCGTTTGTTGTAGATCATCATCAGGATTTTTGAGGAATTATTGAAGCGATTTCAAAGCTTTCAACTATTGATGAGGTCAGAGTTTTTGATCTTTATCAAGGGGAAAACTTAGGAGAGAGGAAAAAGTCAATTTCTCTCCAGCTTAAGATTAAATGAGATGGCTCACTTACTACTGCTCAGATCAATGAAGTTTTGCAGTCAGCTATTAAAAAGGCAGAGCAGGCTGGAGCTCAGTTAAGATCATAATTTTTATTTTTGTTTTATTAGCATATGTCTTATCGTACTTATTTAGGTGTGATTTTGGCTCAGGCTTCCTTAGCTATGCTTGGGTCTTTGTACTTCTCTAATTTTTGAGATCCGTTGGCGGGCTTGTTTTCAGGGACTTGATTTGAGCCTTGTCATTTGTGTTGGTGGGGAAGAATTTTGATGTATCCGCTTGTCGCAATTTCAGTTTATGGATTGATTAAAAAAGATAAAGAAATCTGATTTTTGACTGGGTTTCTTTCGCTGACTGGTGTATTGTTAGCAGGATATCACTATTTGATTCAGTATCAGGCGTCACTGAATGTCTTTAGTTGTTGAGCTGGAAATGATTGCACGCAGATGTGATGGCATCTTGGATTTGTGACGATTCCGTTTCTTGAGTTGGTAGCGTTTGTTGTGATTTTTGTGTGTAGTATGTGTATGATTATTAGAAGAAAGAAATAGTATTCATTGGATAAAGGAGAAAGCTGGTCTTTGAGATCAGCTTTTTTTGTTTTATAGTGTTTGGGGAGATTATAAAAAAGACCTCTAAGAATTTCTTAGAGACTTTTAAATGGTTAACTTGCCTTTGATTTTTCTGGCTCTTTTTGGTAATGAGCGAGAAGTACATTGGCAAGTGTTGCTAATGCAAATGCTCCAGTTGTTATTGAGAGCATTATGCGGTCTATGAAGATTCCGATGCAAAAGCTGATGGCTGATAGTATTAAGATAAGGAAGAAAAAGTCTGAAGTCAGTTTTTTATTATCTCCATATCTAAGGAGATAGGGGATATTGAGAATGACTGCTATAATGGCTATTCCTACAGAAAAGGCCATCATATCTGGTTTTTCTTCTTTTATACTAATACAAAGTAGCACACCACTTAGCGCCATCGAAATCCACAAAATGTTTTGAACTTTTTTCATGTCTTTATAATTTTTTTGTTTTATATTTTATTATATGTTATTTCTAATAAAAGTCAATATAAGTCAGATTTTTTTTCCTTTTAGAAAAAAGCCTCTAGATGATCCATCTTAGAGAGCTTTATCTGTTTTAGAGTTCTTTGTAGGCATTTAGAGGTTTATTGATAATTAGAGTTATTGTGGCAGCATAACTTGTCGCCCATGCGGCGATTGCTGTGCATCTTATAAAATCGCTGGGATCTTTTTCTATTGTATATAAGAAGAAGATAAAGCAGATTATGAACATGATTAAAAAGATTGCTAAGATTGGTCTTTCTTTTTTTGTTCTTGTTTGCCTGTAGAGGATAATTTGTAAGGGGATTGCTGCTGAGCATATTCCAATACTGACCGGAATCAGATAGCTGAATTTTCTCCAGTAGATGAGTGCCAAGAGTGCTATACTACTACCTAAACCAATTAAAATCCAAAGTGTCATTTTTGTTAATTTCATACTTCTTATTTTTTATATTCTTCCTTTCTTATAAATAAAAAATATATAAAGTCAATAGTAAGGAATTGAAAATTAAGGGGTTGAAAAATCACTTGAAAAGGTAGAGGATTTTGCTATATATGGTGGGTGAAGTATGGCGATTGTAGCTCAGCTGGTTAGAGCATCGGATTGTGGTCCCGAGGGTCGCGGGTTCGATTCCCGTCAATCGCCCCAGTTTGATTTAGGAGTATGAGACTTGGGTTTCATATTTTTTGTTTATTTAGAAAAAAAGAAAGCTGACTTCATCACTGGAATCAGATTTTTTCTTTTTTATAAACTACTTTGCTCAAGATCAACTGAGATCTTATAGAGATTTGAGAGGAGTTGAGGCTTAAGAATATCATAATGCCTGATGATCAGGTCCTGATTATTCCTTAAATAACTCACTCTAGCATCAATGATCTGTGCATAGCGATCTCTTTTATTTCTTAATGCTTGGAGTGAAGCTAGGTTTACATGCTGTTCAGCGATGCAGGTTCTGGCTTCTTTAGCAGATTCTACAGAGGAAAGAAATCAGTTTTCATCATTGCTATTTATTGAGGTGCTATAGAGTGTGTTTGCTTGATTGAGCTGAGTTTCGCAGGTATTCCTAGTTGAAGTAATGGTTGATTCCTCATTGATGAGGCTACTTTCTAGATAATTGAGTGAGGAAAGGATATTTTCCCCATCGATTAGATAGTTTTCAAGTGTAGTTTCTCTATCAGATGCTCCTAGGAGAAGATTGATATCTTGACTGAGGAATCTTTCACTCTCAGCAAAGAGGAATCGTAGATCAGTATTCTTTTCTCTTTGAGCGGTTGATGAAAATGTCGTTGGGGATTGATTTCCGCGAGCGAGTGAAAAATGTTCTTCCATTAGGCTTATGAAGCTTCAAAAGCTGAATGTCCATGTTCAGAAGATGAGAACAAGGAAGACACTAATACTGATTTTCTTGAGTTTCATCAGTTTCAAGGAGATAAAAAATCTGATTTTAGTTTATTGTAAGGGAGGAAGTTTCTACTACATCTGGTTTACTTGTTCCATCATACTTGCCATTGGTAAGAAGATTGAAGCTACGATGGTACCTACGATTGCAGCTACAAACATCATCAATAGCGGTTCAATCATTGACATTGCAACATCGATAGTGTTTTTATAGGTATTACGATAGTAAATGGCCATTTTTCTGAGAACGTCTGTAAGGGAACCAGTATTTTCTCCCACATTGATAATTTGAATCAAGATAGGATCAAACAGTGTTGATGAGGCGAGTGAATCATAAAGCGTAAAACCTGACTCTAGGTCTGATCTTACATCTATCATCTTTTGTTTATAGTGGAAGTTTTCAAAGATATTCCCTAGCAATTTTAGTGAAACAACAGGACTCACCCCGGCTTCGTAAAATTGAGAGAGAAGATTCGCAAATTTGTACATATAGAGGGTTTTAACTACATCTTTGATTACTGGAGTCGAGATGAAGAGTTTATCTATGAAAATTCTGAATAAGATCACTTTTTGATACAGAAAGCTAAATCCTCCGACTACTCCTACTGTTCCAAATGCTAAAAATGGCCAGTTGAGCTTGATCCAATCTGAGATTCCAAGCATGAATTTTGTGATACCTGGGAGATTATCTGGGTTTGGATACATCGTTACCATCTGTGGAAGCACGGTTGTAAGGATTACGATCACCGCACCAATCGCCATCAAAAGTACCATCGTTGGGTAGGTCATTGCTTTTTTAGTTTTTTGCGCGATTTCTTGGGTATTTTCAAGTTCATCAGCAAGCTGAGAAAGTACTTGAGCCATATTCCCTGTTACTTGTGCTGATCTTACCAGTTCAATTTCATCAGAATTGAAAAAATAGGAGTGTTCTGACATTGCATCAGCTAGAGAACCTCCTGAGGTAAGAAAAACCATCAACTCATCCATGATATCTTTAAATCCCTTGTGGGTTTCAGATTTATTGATTGAGGCAATAGATTCTCTAATTCCTAGACCAGCGTTTTGAGAAACCGCTAAAAGTCTGAAAAAGTTTACCTTGTGCTTGAGGGAAGGTTTAGAAAAACTCTGAATTAATAGATCTAGTTTGGTTTTTTCAGGTTTTTGTAATGCCATTTTTGTTTTTTTATTTCAAAAGGTAAAGTTTATCTTTTGTTTCTTAGTCTTACGAATCTGTAGAGTTCATCAAAAGTCATGAGTCCCTGAATGATTTTGAAGATTCCATCTCTTTCAAGATCAATCATTCCTTTTTCTAGTGCGTATCCTCAGATTTCGAATGCTGATTTCCCATCTAGGATAAGGGTTTTAATATCATCAGTATAATCCATCAGTTCATAGATACCAACTCTTCCCTTGTATCCAGAACCTCCACAGTGCGGACAAATACCTCCAGTTTGAGGATCTTTTCCGGTTGCGACAGTTACGATTCCTTGTTTGATAAATTCATTCCATTGTTGAGCAGTAATCCCTCTACTGATAAGCTCATTTTTAAGAGCTTCTCTATCAAATTCCTTGAAAGTCTCAAGCGCATTGAGATACATTGGATGATTTGAGAGATTGACTTTTTGTGAACAGTGAGGACATGCTTTTCTACAAAGTCTCTGTGCGATTACAAGATTGAAGGTACCAGCAACCATAAATGGTTTTGCTCAGAGGTTGAATGCTCTGGTTAATGTTTCAACTGCGGAGTTGGTATGGATAGTAGAGAATACCAAGTGTCCAGTCATGGCTGATTCCATCGCCATTTCTAGGGTTTCTCTATCACGAATTTCTCAGACCATGATCACGTCAGGATCTTGTCTCAGTGCTGATCTTAGTCCAGAAAGGAACGTATATCCAATATCCGCTCTTACTTGTGATTGGTTGAGGCCTGCCATTTTATTTTCGACTGGATCTTCGTAGGTGATAATATTTCTTTCGATATCGTTGATTTCATTTAGTGCAGCATAAAGGGTAGTTGTCTTTCCAGATCCAGTTGGTCCAGTATTTAGAAGGATTCCGTTTGGATCTTTGAGATGTTTTTCAATAGTTACTTTATTTGATCCTACAATTCCCAGTTGAGAGAGAAGAGGAACAGATTTTGATTTATCTACAATACGCATTACGAGTTTTTCTCACCAAACCGTTGGAAGCGTATTGGCACGCAGGTCAATTTCTTTATTAGTTTGTGTGATACTGGAAACTCTCGCATCTTGAGGAAGTCTTTTTTCATCTGGTCTCATTTGTCCAGACTCGATCTTAAATTTTGAGATGATACTTTCATGAAGAGAACGAGGATACTGGATCAACTCAACGAGTACTCCATCAATTCTTAACCTGATTCTTGAGTAATTTTCCATTGGTTCGATGTGAATATCTGAAGCTCATTCTTCTACAGCAATCGTCAAAAGATTGTCAAATATCTTGACAATATCTGACCTCAATATTGCTTGTTGAAGCTGATTTCTAAAATCTTGAGTCTCCATTTCTTTTCATCGTAGTAAAGTTTTTGCTGTAGATGATTATATTTGAAAATTTTAAAAATGCAAAAAATCTGATACTTTTTTTTACTATTTTGAAAATTGGAGGTGATCAGTCTTTTTTTCTTTTTATCTTAGGCAATATATTATGTATTTTTTTATAACCAAAAACTCCTCAGCCTGAAAACAAGCTGAGGAGCTGAATATCTACCTGGTGTGAAAACCAGTGCTCACCTAGCGATGCAATCGCGAATTTACATCTTCAATAAAGGCTGATAACCACTCTTTTCATCCTGAGGAGTGAAAAGGTTTCTGCTCTGAGGAGCTTTGTATCTGGGGTAGTAGGATTGAATTCTACTATTATAGCTTTATTATATTAGGTCTGGTACAACAACAGATCTTTTCTCCCTGAAGGAGTAAGTTCTATTGTTTAGATACTCTCCCCAGTTACTACAAGATATTGTGATTCTGTTTTTGTGTTGTATAGTATATATGTTTATTTTCTATTAAAAGTCAATAGATTATGTTATTGGAATGAAAATATTATTCTTTTTATTAGATTTCTTTTGTGATTTGAAATATCTTATATTGGTATTATCAGTAGAAAGTATTTTGATCAGATTGTAGTCTCATTTAAAAAATATCTACTATTGTAGAAAAAGCTACTAGATAGTATTTTATTCAAAGTAGCTATTTAATCAGGTTTTTTGTCTCTTTTGTATAAAAGTATGTAAAAATTTGCATTTTTTTTGATTTGTGAATATACTTGAGAGGAAACAATTTTATACTCTTATTGAAAAATGATGCCAACTACTGATGCTTCAAATCCAGTTACTTCTAGTGTAACTACAGGTGCTGGGCAGGTCCCTGTTTCTCAGCAAAATCCTCAATCTATGGATTTTGACTTTGATTTGGATTTTTCAGATACTACACAGAATCCAGTTTCAGATGCTCCTAGCGTGGATCAGGATGTTCAATCTGCACAATCTGTAGATGTTCAAAATTCTGAAGAGACTGCTTCTCCTGATGTACATTCAGATTTGGATTTTTCTTTGGATTTGCCTGATAGTTATACAGGAGATGCATCTGAAAATGGTCCTTTAGTTCAGAATGTTGAAAGTTCTCAGGTTGTTGATCAGGTTGCTCCAGTAGAAGTGCCTGAGGTAGATGCTCATTCTGAAGTTTCAGAACCTGATTTTGGTTCTTTGCTTAATGAGGAACAATCTCCAGATCCTGTATCATCTGAACCAGTTGAAGCTCCTGTTGAATCAGCGCTTGAAAATGATCTAGAGCCTGTTGAGGAAGCAACAAATTTTCAATCAGAAGAGCAACCTGTTGGTGGTGATGAAGAAGCTCTTGAATCAGAAGATACCTCTAACCAACTTACTTCTGAGGTAGTAGCTGAACCTATTGCTCAAGTTGATGAGGAATCTAGTGAAGGACTGAGTGATGGAGAAAGTGATTTAGAGTTTAGTCCTGAGGATTTTGAAGAGGATACTTTGCCTGTGGCAGAGGAGGATGGTTTCTCTGAGGATGATGAGGAGACAACACCAGTTTTTGAAAATAAGATTACTCCAGAAGCGTCTGGTTCTATGTTTTCTTCTGAAGCTACTCCTATTCAGGAGGCTACTCCAGAAATGGAAGAAAATTCTGACTTCACTTTAGAAAATCAAACTGAATCTTCAGCTTTTTCTTCTCCATATGGAGGGGAGAATGCTCAGGCAGAAGTGCAATCGTTTCAACCTTCTGAAGAGGTACAGGTGGGAAGCACTATTGATCCATTTGAGGCGATGAAAGTATCTCTCGAACCAGAAAATACAGTAGAATCTCAGTCTAGTATTCAAATGTCTTCAGAGAATACTACTCCAATGATGGAGAATGCTTTGCATGAGGAAGTGTCAACTATTAATAATGAAACTTATGAGTCTCAAACTCCAGTTGCTCCATTAGTTCAAAATGTAGATGTTCCGAGTCCAACCTTGGATACACCAATGCAAACACAAACAGAACAACCTCAGCCTTCAGCTTTTCAACAGGGAGTGAGTTTAGATACATTAGCTGCTCAGACTCCTGTACAAGAACTACCTCAAGCGCAGGAATCGGTTTCTCAAGCACACGCTACTCCTCAAATGCTATCTTTAGATGAAATGTTGGCTCAGCCTGCAGCACAAGTTCCTCAGCAGGCAGCTCCTGTGATGGATTTAACAAGCTTGACTGTAGGGGCACAAAATACTACTAATCCATTGACAAATCCGACTGCTTATCCAACTGTTCAAGCAGCCGGAAATGATGGTCTGATGAAAAAGGTTTTGGCTGGAGTTGGAGGAGTTGTCCTTGTAGCTTTGGCCGGTGTAATGGTGTATATCAAGTATCCACTCATGTTTGGAAGTGGTGGAGATACTCCTCAGCAACCTACTACGCAGTCAGGAACTCTACAACCACAACTTGCGCTTAATACCTCTGGAGATCAAGCAGATCATTTTGCTGCAGGACAAGAGGGAGAAAATACAGATCAGAATTCTTTAGTTTCTTGAGATGTAGCTTCTAATCAGACTACAGATAACTCAGGAACTGAGGTAGAGGTTACTACTCCAGTTCAGGAAGAAGAAGTTGAAGATGTTGTGCTTGGTGGGGATGAAGAAGCCTCTCCAGCAAGTGGTGAAAACTCAGTTTCTGGCTTGAATACCGTTTCAGAGCAACAGAAAAAAACTGAAAACACTACTTTGTCTGGGAATTCTGCTCCTGATGCACTTAATTCTGTAGAAGATTTGGTAGGACCTGTGAATTCAAATGATGTTTTAGGGCAGGAAATCGAACTTTATAGGCAAAAGGCACAACAGATTGCAGATACTGGAAGAGCTCAAAATGTGAGAATGATGGTCAAGTGGGGAACTGCAGTTGCTAAACAAGTAGAAAAGATTCAACAAGAACTTGCAAATGGAGGAAATATGACTATATCTGAATGGAATCAAAAAAAGCTGAACTTGATATTTCTTTAGCAAAGGCAACGAATGAATAATTACTTTTCTTGAGCTAAATCGTGGAATTGATTAGAACAGAGGAAGAAGAACCAGCTTTCTTCTTTTTCTTTACCGCAAAAAAATCAGAATTCACTCAAAATGTCAGTCTTGCTTTGAGCTTTTATTGATTATCTTCAGCATACTAAAAATAGTAGTCCAAGAACGGTAAGTAATTATAAACTCTGGATTCAGAGGCTCGTAGATTATTTGGGTGATCCATTGATTAGCGAACTCAGACCTATGAATATTCAAAATTTCAGAATGGAACTTGCGAAAACAGGACTTGATAAAAAGACGATTAACTATCATATTATTGCGATGAGATCGTTTTTGAAGTTTCTACTCAAAAATGAAATTGACTGTATCAGCCCTGAGAAGCTTGAACTCGCCAAGATCCCACAAAGAGAGGTAAGTTATCTTCAGGAAAATGAAATTGAGGCGATACTCAATGCTCCGCTTTTTTATGAGAAGAATCCACTCAAACAGGCTCGTGATCAGCTTATTTTGCAAGTTTTATATGGGACTGGGCTCAGAGTCTCGGAATTAACTTCACTGATGAGAGAGAATCTTATCCTTGGAGAGAAACAGTTTTCTATTCGTGGAAAATGATCAAAGGTAAGGTCAGTTTTTTTTACCAGTACTGCATTGCAGTATTTGGAAGAGTATTTGATGATGAGGACTGATACCTATGATCCGGTTTTTATTAGCCTTTCAAGGAATAGCTACGGACAGAAAATTTCGAGAAATTCAATCGAGGAGTTGGTCAGAAAATATGCGAAATTAGCTGGTATTGATAAAAAAGTGACGCCTCATACCTTGAGACATTCGTTTGCGACAATGTTGATAAAAAAGGGGGCGGATATTAGGTCGGTGCAGACTTTGCTTGGGCATTCATCGATTCAGACGACGCAGATTTATACGCATGTGGATGATCGTTTTTTGAGAGAGGTGCATGATTTATTGGATGAATAAAAGAGAAGAATTCTGATTTCTTCTCTTTTTTGTTATGGTTTTTTTGGTTGTTTTGCTATCGTTTATAATAGTGGACAGAGCATATTCTATTCTAAAACTTTAGCTCCTTCATCGATATTTGTGCTGTTGACTTCTTCTAGGAGAGTTTCTTCATTGAGTTCACAGTGATGAGCTTGAAGGCTATCCTTTGCTAATGAGAGAGATTTCTCTTCAGGAGGTTCATAGGTCCAGATCGTATCGATAAGTTTTTCTAGGACTTCTAGATCTTTGATAGGATCCCCCTTAACTCAAAAGGCTTCTGCTATTCCTTTTAGTTTTACCTTCTTTCCTTGGATGAAAATTTTGTACTCTCTCCTTTTGTATTCTCTCATAGCGGCTAGTTTTTCTTTGGCTTCTTTAGCGGTAGGGAAGTCTTTTATGAAGTATTTTTTGAAGAGTTCTTTTTTAGATTTAATCTTTGCTCAGATGATTTCAGAGAGCAGTTTTTCTCGATCTTCTTGGATTTGGGCAGGCAGCCCTTCTACTCAACAAGCTGTAGCTATTTTGTTTAGACTTTGAGACTCCCCTCAGACGGTGATTTCGAAAGATTCTTTTCTTTCCTCTATTGTCATCATAACGAGCTTTTCTAAGTCTTCATCTGTGAAGGATTCTATATCCTTTCCGAATTTACTTTCGAGACGTTCTATGAACTTTGTTTTGAAGATCTCTTTTTTAGATTTAATCTTTTCTCAGATGATTTCAGAGAGCAGTTTTACTCGATCCTCTTGGTTGTCTGTGGGGTTTTCCTCTTTAAGTCAGAAAGTGCTAGCTGTTGCTTGTAATCCTTGGGATTCCCCTCAGATAGTGATTTTGAGGTCTTTCCTTTTCTTTGTTTCCATCATAACGAGTTTTTCCTTGTCTTCTTCTGTAAAGACATATATTACTTTTCAGTTTTTTATCTTTTTAGTAGCATAGTGCTCATTGAAGTATTTTATGGTTTCCTTTCTTATTTGTTCATTTAGAGCATCAGTGATCCCTTCTTTAGATTTAATCTTTTCTCAGATGATTTCAGAGAGAAACTTTTCTCGATCTTTTTGGTTGTTGGCGGGCGCCCCTTCTATTCAACAAGCTGTAGCTATTTTGTCTAGACTTTGAGACTTCCCTCAGACGGTGATTTCGAAGGATTCTCTTCTTTCCTCTACTTTCATCATAACGAGGTTTTCCTTATCTTCATCTGTGAAGGATTCTATATTCTTTCCGAATTTATTTTCGAGACGTTCTATGAACTTTGTTTTGAAGATCTCTTTTTTAGATTTAATCCCTCCTTCAATGATTTCAGAGAGCAGCTTTTCTCGGTCTTTTTGGTTGCTGATAGGGTTTTCCTCTTTAAGTCAGAAAGTTCTGGCTGTTGCTTGTAATCCTTGAGATTCTCCTCAGACGGTGATTTTGAGCTCGCTTCTTTCTTCTACTTTCATTATAACAAGCTTTTCTTTGTCTTCTTCTGTGAAGGTATAGACGTTCCTTTCCTCTCCCTCTGTGAAGATATAGAGCTGTTCATTCTTTTTCCCTGTGAAGATATTGAGTCCATTACTCTCTTCTTCTGGAAAGGTGTAGTCTTTTTCATTCTCTTTTGTGATTTCAATTTTAGTACCGTAGTTTTTTAAGAAAAACTTTGTTATTTCTTCTCTTTTCTTTTCATTACTTATGGCTTCTCTATTTGCTTTGAAGATCTCTTTTACGCTCTTTGGCTCTGAGAGTTCTCCTTTTTCTCTTTTCTCTTTTACCTCTTGTTTGATACGAGTGAGTTCTCCTAGGATCTGAAAATCCCAAGATTCTTTCTTACTATGTGAGAAGATGATCTTTGTGAGTTGCGAGCTGAGATCTTTTTTACTATACGCTACTACGTCATCATATTCAAGGATACCATCATAGATAAAGGTTGCCTCTCCGTAGCAGTTATTCACTAGAATAGTCTTATTAAGCTTTGGAATTTGGAACATAACATAGCTCTCTCTTCTCATTGCATTTTCTGTATTCGTTCAGACGATTACGGTATAATCTGTTGTATAAACTCCTATACCTTTTAGTAATCAGACTAAGCGTCCTATTCTATCGTAATCTGGTCATGGCTCTTTCCATCATTTCCCAGATCCTGTCTGAATACGACGGTATTCTGGATCTGGAGGAAGGATCATTTTATCGGTTTTGATATATTTGATACCAAGTTCCTTGAGTTTTTCCTCAGGAGAGAGGCTTTTATTTTTGATGATTTCATCAAATTTTTTTGCAAATATTACTAAAAGCTGATCAGTTGTTGTTTTTTCTCCAACTACTGATTCTAGTGTTTTACTCTCAAGGTAGTTTCTCCATTTTGGAGAGCTATCAAATCCTTGTTTAACCGTGCTTTCTCCTCGTGACTCTCCATACTTTGCATTTAGTGTGGCAAAGAGTTTTTGATCAACGACCTTTTCTAATTCTACCAAGGTTGTGAGCACCTCCTCAGCTCAGGGACTTTTCTTAAGTAATTCTTTGATTTTCCCATAGGTCTCTTTAATGTCTCTATCATAGTCTTTTTCTCAAGCTCTTTGAGAGGATGTTTCTTTTTCCATGCTTTTGATTTTCTCAGGAGATAAATATTCTCTCAATTATATCGCTTTTTTGAGCTTTTGTCAAGATTTGGAGTAAATTTTTCCTTGCTTTTTTTGGGTAAAAAAATAGAGTGGGAATTGAGGCAAACTTCTCATTCATCTCTCGTTTGATTCTTTAATTGAGATCTTGAAAAAGAGTAGAAATCAGATTTTTTCTTTTTTTATAAAAGGTGGGAAGTTTTGCAAAAAAATGAAATCTGATTATACTTGTAGCAGACTTGAAACTTTGCTTTATTCAAGTAGATTGGATAAAACTTTATTGTTCAGTCCTTTTATTTTGTCTAAAAATATCACAATTATGACTATTGATGTAAGGAAATTTGTGTATGAAAACATTACTCCTTATGAAGGAGATGCTTCATTTCTTGCAGGACCAACAGAAAAGACGAAAGAGCTTTGGAATGAAGTATTGAAATGTCTAAAGGAAGAAAGAGATGGAAATGGACTTAGATCTGCTGATCCTGAGACGATTTCTACTATTACTTCTCATAAGCCAGGATATATCAAGCAAGAACTTGAGACTATCGTTGGTTTGCAGACAGATGCTCCTTTGAGAAGAGCAATTAAGCCATTTGGAGGAGTGAGAGTAGTAGAAGGTGCTTTACAAGAGAGAGGGCTTGAACTTTCTCCAAGAGTAAAAGATATCTTTCACTATGCGAAAAATCATAATGATGCAGTATTTTCTGCTTATGATGCTGAGTCTAGACTTTATAGATCAAAGCATATTGTAACTGGATTGCCAGATAATTATGCAAGAGGAAGAATTATTGGAGATTATAGAAGATTGGCTTTGTATGGAGCTGATACTTTGATAAAGGAGAAAAAAGCTGACTTTGAAGCTATTTCTGGAGATATGACTGATGCTAAGGTAAGACTCAGAGAGGAAATTTCAATGCAGATCTGAGCTTTGAAAGATATTGTGAAGATGGCTGAGGGATACGGTTTTGATGTTGCAAGACCTGCAGAAACAGCTCAAGAAGCTATTCAATGGACATATTTTGCGTATCTTGCTGGTGTAAAGGAGCAGGATGGTGCTGCGATGTCGCTTGGAAATGTTTCTTCATTTCTAGATATTTATATTGAAAAAGATCTTCAGGCAGGGAAAATTACTGAATCTGATGCTCAGGAAATGATTGATCATTTTGTGATGAAGCTTAGACTGGTAAGACATTTGAGACCTGCTGCTTATGATGAGATTTTTGGTGGTGATCCAACTTGGGTTACTGAATCTATCGGAGGAATGTTTCATGATGGGAAGACAAAAGTAACTAAGACTTCATTCAGATTTCTACAGACTTTGTATAATCTTGGACCTTCTCCAGAGCCAAATCTAACAGTTCTTTGGTCAAAGGATTTGCCTGAGGGATTTAAGAGATTCTGTGCTCAGGTTTCTATTGATACTTCATCAATTCAGTATGAAAATGATGATTTGATGAGAAAATGTAGAGGAGGAGATGATTATGGAATTGCTTGTTGTGTATCTTATCAGGAGATTGGTAAGAGAATCCAGCATTTCGGTGCTAGATGTAATCTTGGAAAGACTTTGCTTCTCGCGATCAATGGTGGAAAGGAAGAAATTGAAGATGTTCAGGTGATGAATCCAGAATTGTTTGTAAATTGTGAAAATGCTGACTGAACTCTCAATTATGATAAAGTGTATGAAAACTTCAAAAAAGCTATGGAAAATGTAGCAAGAGTGTATGCTAAGACTATGTACATTATCCACTATATGCACGATAAGTATTATTATGAAAAGGCGCAGATGGCGTTTGTAGATTCAAACTATGGGGTAGATATTGCCTATGGTATTGCTGGAATCTCAATCGTAGCTGATTCGCTTTCAGCCATCAAATATGCAAAAGTAAAGGCTGTGAGAGATGAAAATGGTGTTGCGAAGTCATTTACTACAGAGGGAGAATATCCAACTTATGGAAATGATGATGATAGAGTAGATTTGATCGCAAAGGAAGTACAACAGTTCTTTATGCAGGAACTTAATAAATACAGAGCATATAAGGATGCTACTCCAACACTTTCATTGCTTACTATTACTTCAAATGTGATGTATGGTAGAAATACTGGGGAAACTCCAGATGGAAGAAAGGCTGGAGAGCCTTATGCACCAGGAGCAAATCCTATGCATGGAAGAGATCATACTGGGGCAATTGCATCTCTTAATTCAGTTGCAAAGCTTGATTATTGGTCATCTCAAGATGGTATCTCAAATACCTTCTCAATGATTCCAAGTTCTCTATGAGCGACTAAACCTGAACAAGTTCAGAATTTGGTTACTGTGATGGATGGATATTTCGGAAAGATGGCTCATCATCTTAATGTGAATGTTCTCAATAGAGAAACTCTTATGGATGCCTATGAACATCCAGAAAACTATCCTCAGCTTACTATTAGAGTGTCAGGATATGCAGTGAATTTTGTGAGACTTTCAAAGGCGCATCAGCTCGAAGTGATTGAGAGAACTTTCCATCAGAAGATGTAATTTTTACAAGAGAAAAAATCTGATTTCAGAGATGAGGTCAGATTTTTTTTGATTAAAATGATATACTATATCACAAAAAATGAAAAAGTAGGATTTGAGAGCTGTGTTTATTTTCTTGATTTTTATCAGAAATGGTGTATACTTGGTATATTTGCTTTATGAGTGCTTTTTATTTATTATTTTCTTAGTATGGAAGAAATGGAAATGATGGTAGATGGGGTTGACTTTACAGGGACTATATCTATGTCTGTGAGTGGAGATGCCTCTTTTGGTTGGGGAGTTATAATGATTGTTCTTTTGGTGGTTGCTCTTTTTATGGCTGTTGTTTGGTGGAGGCTCTTTAATAAAGCAAATTTGCCAGGTTGGGGTTCATTAGTTCCAGTTTATAATGCTTATCTTTTCTTTAAGCTTGCAGGAAGACCTGGTTGGATCTGGTGGTTTCTTCTTCCTCCTGTTGCTGCTATTTTGTGTATTGTGGCTCAGTTTAGGATTGCGAGAAATTTTGGAAAGGGAGAATGATTTGCTATCGGGCTGTGGTTCCTTCCAGTGATTTTCTATCCGATTTTGGCATTCTGAAGTGCTGAATTTCATGATAGGGAGACAGATACTCAGTCAATGTCTGTTTAATAGCATCTTAGATAATAAAAGAAAAAATCTGATTTCCGAGTTGAAGTCAGATTTTTTTTTATTTTATCAGATGATCAGGTAGATAAGATATCAGAGATATATTCCGAGCATGAGGATTCCTTCTCGTCTATTAATCTCTCGCTGTTTACCTCAGGTCTTT
>JABCOM020000009.1 GCA_013333605.2 candidate division SR1 bacterium | reverse complement strand
CCGAGTAAGAAAACATGCAAACCTTATTCAAAAAATAATTTTTATCTTCTGGAGTTCTCGGGGGATTACTCTTTGGCTTTCAGTGAAAGCATTATATTATTGATGAGATGAGAAGCGAAGTATTATTGGAGGATTGATAAGAGGGTATTTGAGATGATGGAAAGTTTTTTTATCATCAAAGAATTAAAAAGCTAAGAGGAAAACAATACCTTTCTATTTTCCATGGATACGAAAAACCACTACTAGAAAGACTAGCAGTGGTTTTTAAAAATTTCTCCCTTCTTTTAGTTAAGAAAGTTCATCAAGATCAAGAGCAAAGATCCCCTGTTCTTGTGCAAAGGCAAGTGCTTCTGTACAAAGAACTTCACCATCCTTAGTTCTTCGAAAGGCGAAGATATCAGCAGACTTAAGCAGTTCAAGATAAATGATCTTGTAGGCTAAGGTCTCTATCTCAGGAACTGGGATTTTCTCTAGTTCAGGATAGAGCACAAGTAATCTTTTGCCTTCCTCGTCTGGTGACATTCCAGCATTATGTGCAAGTTCAATGTTCACATGACCATCAATTAGCTGACCATAAAGAGAGTTATACTCCTGCCAAAGAGAAGTTGTAAATTCATTTATAACTTCATAGCCAGAGAGCTTAAGATATTCAATATCTTTTTCCTCTTGTTGCTCAAGAAAGCGAGGTAATCTTTCAAAAAGATAGAATACTTTTTTCCGTTCTCCAGAGGAGATACATGCCATCTTAGCATCTTTTATTTTGCTAAGTTGCTGGAGCTTTTTAAGCTCATTTTCTTCTTCCCATTTAGGTAAATATAAACGGGGAGACTGAGGTTCGTTTTTGTTTTGCATAAGCTTTTTTATTTTTTTTTAGTTGAACAAATAGTAAACAAGCCAAATCATAAAACCAATTATACAGAATATGCTAATATCAAAGAGAATAGCTGGCCACTTATCTTTGAATGTCACATATCTTGAACTGATAATCAGATCTGTTGACTTTCCACCATTTTTGTTTTGAAGAAGTTCATCTTCTTCCTCTACAAGAAAAGAGAATTTCTTTTTTGTGCTTTGTGGTGTTTCGGTGGTTGGATTGTTTGTCTGAAGTGTGTTTTTTGTTTGCATAAGAGATATAACTTTTTTATTTAATGATATGTATAATATATAAATATATAAAGAAGTCAAGTTGAGTTTATGACCTATGAAGTTAGCTAATTTGATACTTATCGAGAAGATATTATAGAAGTAGTATAAATAAAAAAGCATCTTCAGAAAGTATAGACAGGCTTTGATTTTCTATATGAGAGTGAGATTAATTTTAGCTATCAAGATTTTGCATAAAGAAAAAAGCTGATTTTTCAGATGAGGTCAGCTTTTTATTTCTTACTTATTCTCTAATAATAACTTTTTCCTGAGTTAAACTTCCAAGATCAATCTCAGTTACTCCAGCAAAATTTTGAAAATTCTTTTTGAGCCAAAGGTATTTCTCTAGTTGGAAAGCAACATTATCTCTATGAAGAAAAATCATCTTATTCCCCTCAAAAATAATGAAGTTACTAGAACCGGCGAGATAAACAAATCTCTTCATCTCCGGAAAAGTTTCCTGAATCTGAGGTAAATAATTGGTATATCGATCATAGCTAACATCATAAAAGAAACCAGCTAATGAGGTTGTTCCAGTTAAATATGAGGGAGTATCTACGATAAATCAGGTTTGACCGAGAGTTCGAGAATTTTGTAGTTCGTCTGTCACTCCATCTTGCCAAACTCAAAATCTTTTATCTCCGAGTTTAATAATAAAATCAGGCTCAATATAAGAGAAATCAACTGCGATTTCCTGAGGATTGGTATAGGTAATTTTTACATTCTTAACGAATGGATATTCCGTTTTAACCCACTTGAGCAGCTCACTTTCTCCTCCCACCTTTAGTGTGCTATAATATTTCCCTCTCAAAAACTTAGATGCTAAGACAAAAAGTTCAGTATTTTCATATTTTTTTCTTGTTTCTTGTGTATAGTTGATCGTTTTGATTTGATAGCTTGGATTATAAATCGTTCCTTTTAGGAGATAAATCGTTAAGAAACTGAGTAATACAATAATCCCGATGATTGCCCAGTATTTCTGTGATAAAAGAGAAAAAAATCAGACTTTTTTCCCATTTACTTTACGAGAAAAACCAGCAATTTTGCTTCTGTTAAAGTCCGATTGCTGAGATTTTTGCTTTATGAACGGTTTGCTCTGGACAATTCCTCTTGCCATCAAAAGAAAGAACTAAAAATTCACCACTCAAAGATAGCAAAATGCTTGTGATTTGCAACTGGGAATGTGTCTATTTTTTTGATTTGCAATCATTAGAAGAAAGCTTATAGTTAGGTGACTTTATTCCAATATATTACGATGAAAAAGTATCGTCTTTTGAGGGTTGTATTGCACTTTCTTCTTATCAATGGACTTTTTTTCTTGACATATAAACTCCGTTTGATTGGTGATTTTCTTCCTTGAATCCATCTCCCAATCCCTTTTATTAATGCAGATGAGCTATGTCTATTTTCACTTATAGCAAGTGCTAGTTTCGTGAGTATTTGAGTGATTAAAAGCTTCTATCCACTCAATAAAAAGATTATAAATCATTTCCAAACCCTTAATAAAGTCTGGCTTTACTGGTTTATCTCAATCGCTTTTCTCTCATATTTTTGACAGGGATTTATTTTCTTTTTTTGAATATCAAGATTTATTATCCTTGTGACAACAGTTCTCAGCTGGTTAATTATCCTCCTTTTTGATCAACTACGAAAAGCATTTGAGTTTAGATGGCAAAAAAAAGCCTGAAAACAGATTCTTGTGATTGCACAAGAGGGACTAGAATCAGAGGGACTCCTTGCAACAATCAGAGAGAATTTCGAGCTTCCTCTCAAGGTAATCGGACTTGAAAAAGTCGATGAGGTTGATTTCCAAAAATACGAAATCTGTATTATTATTTGAATGTTCCAAAAAGAGATTCTACAAGCGATTTTTGAAAAAACGAGAATGAATGAAACCAGATTTTTCCATATTAGTGAGTGATTTTTTCTTGAAGATGTTGTCTATACACCAGAAATCCTCAATAATATCATCGCACTCGAATATAAACATTCAAAACTTGATGGACGATCTCTTATTCTCAAAAGAGTATTTGATCTTGTAGTTGCGAGTATTGCGATTATCATATTCTCACCTGTATTTTTGATTATCTGAATCTTAATTAAGCTAGATAGTCCAGGACCAATTATTTATCGTTCAAAAAGAGTTTGAAAAGGCTGAAATCTTTTCACTTTCCTCAAGTTTCGTACGATGTATACGCATCTGAGTGTTTGATACTGAGGTAAAGATGCTGAGAAACTCTATAAGGATCTAATAAACTCAGATGCTAATACCAGAAACGGAATCCTTCCAAAAATCCACAATGATCCAAGAGTTACAAAAATCTGACGCTTTCTGAGAAAAACCTCTCTTGATGAATTACCACAGCTCTTTTGTGTGCTTATCGGAAGTATGTCGATTGTTGGTCCAAGACCTCATCTTCAAAACGAAGTAGAGCAGTATGCACCATGGGAAAGAAGACTCTTAAGTATCAAACCAGGAATTACCTGATATGCACAGGTATTTTGAAGAGATTCGCTTGATTTTGACCAGGAAGCACAACTTGACCTCTATTATATTCAAAATCGAACACTTCGACTAGATATCTATGTGATTTTTGGAACTTTTGGTGTGATATTCAAAGGGCGCTAAATTTTTATATCTTTTTTATATAAAAATGAAGATAAAAACCTGATTTCTAATCCTTTTTTGTTGAGTCCTTAGTATTGGGCAGACCTTTTCCTATCAGCCGACTGAAGAGGAGCAGCAAGAACTCACTACACTCAAATCTCAGTTACGTGAAGCGATTTCCTGAGATGATATTGCTCTCTGGAATCTCTATGCTCAAGCAAGGGATCTAGAGATCTGAATCCAAGCGCCAGAAAAACTTAATTACAAGCTCCAGCATCTGAGAGATTATCTTTTGACGATTTTAGATGATAAAAAGGAGCTTTTAAAAAGAGATGCAAAAGACAAAAAGTCTGAGTTTCTTGCTCTTTACCAGTGAAGTGGAGTAGCGAGTGCAGAACCGCTTTCTGAAAACTGTATCGGTCGATACCCAACCTTAGATGCAATGAGTTTCGCTTATGATTTTCCAACTTCGCTGAGTATCGCAATCTGGTATAGAGAAACGAGTTGCGGTTTTTATCTGCCAAAAAATGGAAATTGACCATTTCAAATTATCAGCAAACAATACGGAAATTGAAGTCTAGATAGAGCACTTTTTGAGCAAACAATCAAGGATTTTCTTGAGTTTTCAAAGAAAAAAATTGAACGATATAATTCAAAAAATCCTGAAACGCCTATTCGTCTCTGATATGATTCAATTAATTATAAAGATCTCTACAAATTTGCAGGACTTTATAACGGTTTAAGTGGGGGAACTGTGTATTGAGAGATTTGACCTGCTAACCCAAAATATTTCCTAGAAAAAGTACCCTGAGATCGAGAAAATGGGAAAAAAAATGGACTTTTCCTACAGGTATTGAAAGTTTTAGAATGGGAAGTTAAATAATAGCAGTGTGTAAGAATATTATTTAATGTTCGTATTTGAAAAATAATAAAAAATCAGACTTTCTTTTTTTACTCAAGATATAGCAATGTTTAAGCACCTATTCCCAATCTTCAACAATAACCCAGAACTAGTTTATCTAGATAATGCAGCCAGTACACAGAAACCACAGATGGTGATTGATGGTGTGAGTAGTTTCCTTGCTCATGATTATGCAAATATTCATCGTGGATTATATGATCTTTCGGAGCGTTCAGAATCGCTCTATGATCAGAGTAAGCAGCTTGTTGCCGAGCTTCTAAATATCTCAAGCAAAGAAGTGATATATACCTACAATGCGACCTATGCTATCAATTTGGTTGCGCAGAGTCTAGTAAATTCTCACTTTCTGCAAAAAGGAGATAAAATTCTGGTAAGTATCTGGGATCATCATGCCAATAGTTTACCTCGATTGGCTTTGGGAAAGCTCTTTGGTATTCAAGTAGAGTTTTTTTGACTAGAGGAAAACTATGAAATAGATCGATCAGATTTTGAAAAAAAATATGATGATAAGGTAAAACTCGTGGCATGTGGACATGTTTCCAATGTAACAGGAAATATCTATGATCTCAAAAAAATCAAATCAAGACTCAGAAAAGAGACCTTCTTCTTGGTAGATGGTTCTCAGTCTGTACCAAATTTCACTATTGATTTCGAGGATATCGGAGCAGATGCATTAGTATTTACTGCTCACAAAATGATGGCTCAAACCTGACTCTGAGTCCTCGTCTTAAAAAATCAGCGAGTCAAAGAGCTAGAGCCTCTCATTGTCTGAGGAGGCACAATTAAGGATGTAAGTATTGCAGGATTTGACCTTCAAAAAAATAACCAAAAATTCGAAGCAGGAACTCCAAATATCGTTGGTGCAGTTTCATTACTTCATGCCTTGGAGTTTATAAGAACGCTCAGTCCAGTGCATACTTTATCGGGAGGAATGCAGGTGATCTGGCAGCATGAGGAGGAGCTTGTCAGGTATGCATTGAAAAATTTCCAGCAGCTCTGAGATGCAGTTCAACTTCTTGGTTCACAGACTGCTCCAAGAGTTGCTTTGTTCTCCTTTGTTCTCAGAGATGAGCAAAATTTCAACAGAATTTGAGAGTTTTTCGCTGAACAAAATATTTGTATCCGTTGTGGAGGGCATTGTGCTTATCCACTACATAAACACTATCACCTTGGAGGAACTTGCAGGATGAGTGCCTACCTCTACAATACTACAGAAGACCTAGACCGCTTTTTTACTAGGCTTTCAGAACTTATCAAACAACAGAGATAATATCACAATTTCTAGATTTGAAAAGAGGAAAAAAGAGAGAAGAAATCAGATTTCTTTTCTTTTTTTTTCTTTCAGGTATACTTAAAATGATTTAATCGCTTATCAGAATTGATGAAAAAAACTTCTAAGGAAAATATACTTACAATCATAAAATATGTCGGACTCGGACTATTATTCCTAGCCTGGATTCTTTTTCTTTTTTTCAATAGTAGAAAAAATCATCAAAAAGCTGAGCTGCCAGAACTTAATACTCTCGAATCACAAGATACTCAACTTCAAACCTGATCTCAGGAAAACTTGTCACCGCAACTTGATGATTTTCTAACTTGAGAAATAACTCCAAATGAAAATATTGAAACTCTAGGAACAATCAAAGAAAAAATAGCAGTATTAGAACGACTTACCCAGAAAAGTAGAAATCCAAAAAATCTGAATTTGCTTATTGATGCCTATCTTTTGGATACGCAGTTTTATAAGGCCAGAAAGTTTTACTATAGTTTACCACAAACACTTCAAAAAACTATTCCAGCGATCAAGGAGTTTCAGATCCTCCTGAATAGTTTCTCTCAAGGATCAGAAACTGAGTACTCTCATCTCAAGAAACTCTTGAGTGATCTTTCTCAAAAGGGCGATATTTCAGCTCAAGAGCTTGTCTATTATCAGTCTGCATTTGCTCTAGCAGAAGCAGATTATCCACTAGCAAAGCAATATCTTGAACAGCTTACTGATCCAAAATATCAAAGCTATAAGTCTGATATTGATTCAGCATTTCAGCAGTATCAAAGCCTAAAATCTGTCCCAAGTTATTACCAAGAAGGCTTGATTGGTTTTCAGCTCATGAAGAATGGTTTTTATGCATTAGCTAAAAAAGTAGCAATTCCACTAGCAAATGAGTATTCAAACTATATTCTTCCGTATCAAATTTTGGCAAAGACTGATTTTGCAAATGGGAAACCTGATTCAGCAGTTGGTTATTTCCAAAAATTGCTTGAACTTGATTACGAGCAAAAAAATAATTATCTCTATCATTTAGGAGTTCTCTATTATCAACTTGGAAATTACACCCAGGCAGTGCTCTCTTTCTCACAAATCACAAATCAGGATATAATGCTTGATGCTGAGAGATATTTGGTATTGAGCTATACTGCGCTCGGAGAGACAGAAAAAGCAATCAAAAGCTGGCAGAGATTAGCTGGATATCCAGAAATCAAAAAATCTGACTTTTATTCTTTTTTCCAAGAAGCATTCTGGAAACCTTATCGCAAAGGACAGTCTTCTCCATACCTTAAAAATACTTCTCTTGTGAATGCGTATCTTCAGCTCTGTCCTAAAAAGCTCGCTCAATCAGATCAAGTTGTTTGTCAATATGGGCAGCTAGGAAAACAGCTTGCTACACAAAAAAATCAAATTTCTATCTGACAAATCACTCATTTATTAAAAGATTACCCAGATAGTTGATTTTATCTCTTGCTTGGCGATCTTTTGCTAGAAAATAAGCAGAAAACATCAGCTATTGAAGCGTATATGAAAGGTTTAACCCTTACTCAGGATGCCCAAGAAAAGGACGTTCTAAAAAAGCGTATTCTTCGCGCAAATAAAAACTCTTAAAGAGCAATACTAATTGCTTTCTCGCCATCAATAGTAGAAAAAACCTGATAGTTTTCACCCTTATACTGAAGTGTTATTTTTCGCTTAAAGGTTATTTTATCAATTACGAGATCAAAAGCTGATTCCACTTTGATTACTTTCATTTCTTCAATCAGATCAAGCCTTATTCAGTTTACTTTTTTCAGAAGAGCTTCTTTTGCAGTTCGCAAGAGGTAGAAATTATGCCAACTCTCAGCTCAGAATAGCTGCAATTCTTCAGAATATTTTTTTAGTAAAACCTTGCTTCTTTCTTTGATAATCTCAATATCTATACCAATCTTTTGCTCTGAAAAAGCTAAAGCAAGCCAATCTGAGCTATAAGAAGCTGAGAAATAGTCTCCTCAAAATACATGCTCTTGCCCAGATTTCAAGAGAGTTTCTTCATCAGCTCACCATCTTGCCTGGAGCAGAGAGTATTTCATCAGTCTTTGCTCATAATAAGGAATATCCCTAAAGGTTGCTAAAAAATCAGAAGAGAAACCTGAGTTTCTAAGTTGATTTTCTTTGCTTATCTTTAGAATTACAAGTTCCATGGATACAAATTGACCAATAAATACCTACTTATACACAACTTCTCGAAACTTACAATAAAAAAATACTCTAGGGAACCCCTAGAGTATTCGTCAGTTTTTTTTACTTTTCTTCCTCCCGTTCAAGTAGTATATCCTTCTGTACCTTAGCTACTTCTTCATCTGAAAGATAACGATGTTCGACACAACCACGCCTATTGCCACCAAGAATTCTCCATTCTATACGAGGATCAAATTCTGAGGTTATCCATCTATTCTCTATAGTATCATGTGAGACTCTATCAGAATAATGTCCCCAATAGCTTGAACCAGAATTATGGTAAGGAAAATCATTTGCTAATTTTCCAATGGGATCGAAGACCAAGAATGCTAACACTGATTCATACTTTGAGTTGTAATTCTTTTTCCATGTGCCCTTATCTATACTCCGTGCTACATCTCCAGGATTTACATCGCCAAAAAGTACACGGAGAATGAGCTTTGGCCAGATAAATATCGGGAGCAGAGCTACCAATCCACATAAAGGGATGGCAGCTCCACCAGCACAGATAATTCCAATTAAAGGATGAAGCATAAAGGCATCTATAACCATCTTGAGTGCTATTTCCCAATAAACGACAACAGCTTTTGAAAGGGCTGCTAATCCAATCGAGCTACATATTCGATATCCCCATGCCCTCTTTCTCAAAAAAAGCATCCTAAACCAATATCTGATTGAGGTATTAAGTTCTTTATCCTCACTTTTTAAGAATTCAAGCGTAGCAAGCTGATAAAAAGAAAGGAAAACCGATTTTGCTCCTTCATACAATAACTTTTTAGCCGCTTTAATAAATAATTGATAGTCGGGCGGAAATATTTTTATATTTTTTTTAGAGCCTAATTCTTTTGTTTTCTGAGACTCTGATGTTTTTGTGCTGTAAGAGCCTAATTCTTTTGTATACATAATGATTCATATTTTTGTTTATAGAAAAGATATATATGTTTTTATTGGAGAATGTCAAGAATTAGTCTCAAATCTTCTGTGAGAGAGCCTGAAGGAGATCCAGAGAATATACAGCTAAATAAAAAAAGAGAATCCTGTTTTCTTTGAAACTCATAATAAAAAAATACTCTAGGGAAAACCTAGAGTATTCTTCAGATTTTTTACTTTTCTTCCTCCTGTTTAAGAGGAATATCTGCCTGCTCTTTAGCTACTTCTTCATCTGAAAGATAGCGATGTTCAACACGACCATAGCTATTACCGCCAAGAATTCTCCATTCTATACGAGGATTAGATTCTGAGATTAGCCACTTATTCACTGTAGTATCATGTGAGACACCATCTGAATAAAGCCCTAAATAGCTTAAACGAGAATTATGATAAGGAAAATCCTTTGCTAATTTTCCAATAGGATCATAGACCAAGAATGCTAGTACCGATTCATACTTTGAGTTGTAATTCTTTTTCCATGTATCCTTATCTATACTCCGTGCCACATCACCAGAATTTACATCGCCAAAAAGTAGACGAAGAATTACTTTTGGCCAGATAAAAATAGGAATCAGAGCTATCAATCCACATAAAGGGATGCTAGCGCCACCAGCACAGATAATCCCAATCCAAGGATGAAGTATAAAGGCATCTGTGACCATTTCGACTACTACTCTCCAATAAACAATAGTAGCTGTTGAAAGAGTTACCAATCCAACCAATCCATACCCTCGATATTCCCATGCTCTTTTTCTTAAAAAGAGTATCCTAAGCCAGTCTCTAATCGAGGGATCAGGCTCTTTGTCCTTACTTTTAAAGTAGTCAAGTGTACCAAGCCGACGAGTAGAAAGGAGGAGTGATTTTGCCATTTTAGAGGCTAATTCCTGTGTATTCATAACGATTAATATTTTTGTTTATAGAAAAGATTATATATTTTTATTGGAGAATGTCAAGATTTCTTCTCTTTGCCATACTAGTGAGAATAAAAAAACTAGAGATAATTCAAAATAAAAAAACATTTTGCTCCTATTTTCTCTCAGAGAAGTTATAAAGATAGCAAAAAATCAGATTTCTTCTTGCTTTCTTCCATTAATTGACTAGACTTAAAAACAGTTTTTTATTATCATACTATTCACAAAGCATGACAACACGAGCAGAGTTAGCTGATATTCTTTTCCCAGATACCACTGAGACTGTAGAATCGCTTCTCCAAAAATATCCAGACAGAGCAGGCAATCCAACAGTTACTCGTTTTGCGCCGAGCCCAACTGGATTCTTACATCTTTGAGGGTTATTTTCAGCATTTATCTCACGAAAATATGCAAATCAAAAGTCAGGTCTTACCTTCCTTAGAATTGAAGATACTGATCAAAAGAGAGAAGTAGAAGGAGCAACAGAGCTCCTCATTTTAGCACTCAAAAAGTTTGGAATTACTTTTGCTGAGGGACCAATCGGTGAAAATGGACAAGAAATCTGAAACTACTGACCTTACACGCAGTCTCACAGGGCTGATATTTATCGTGTTTTCTCAAAAAAACTTGTAGCTCAGGGACTTGCTTATCCATGCCGAATGACTGAAGAAGAGCTCAATGCTACTAGAGAAATGCAAATGGCTGCAAAGATTATACCAGGGATCTACTGAAAATATTCACAGCGAAGAGACAAGACTCCAGACCAACTTTTGGAAAAATTCAATCAGGAAAACCAGACTTTCCCTGTTTTGAGGTTTCGCTCTCCTGGAGATACGAGTAAGAAGATCGTTTTTGAGGACCTAATCAGAGGTAAGATCGCAATGATCGACAATTACAATGATATCGTAATCATCAAGGGAGATGGACTTCCGACCTATCATTTTGCGCATCTCGTAGATGATACCTTGATGAGGACAACGACAGTTTCCAGAGGAGAGGAATGGCTAACTTCAGTTCCACTTCATCTTCAGCTTTTTGCTGCTTTTGGATTTAAGGCTCCTGAATATGCACATTTCTCAGCTATTTGCAAGCTTGAGGACTGAAAAAAAAGAAAGCTTAGCAAGAGAAAAGATCCAGAAGCCAATGTAGAATATTTTTTCCAAGAAGGGTATGCTCCAGAAGCCGTACTTCAGTATCTTTTGACACTAGCTGATTCAAGTTATGAAGATTGGCAAAAAGAAAATCCTGACTCTTCATTTCTAGATTTTCAGTTTTCACTTGAAAAGATGAATGTTGCTGGTCCGCTTTTTGATTTTGTAAAGATTCAGAATATCAATAATAACTATCTTTCTTTGCTTTCAACAGCGGAGCTCTATGCTCAAGGGCTAGGTCGAGCTGAAAAATATAGTCCAGAACTTGCAGATTTGATGAAAAAATATCCTGACTATACTCAGCAAGCTCTCAATATTGAGAGACATACTGAAAAAGATCCGAAAAGATTTACGCTCTATACTGATATTTCAAAGAATATTCTCTTTTTCTATGATGAGGAGCGAGAAAATCTAAAAACTCAAAAACCTGATTTTCCTGAGAATATTCCACTTGAAACACGAAAAGCATTCGCTCAAGAGTATGCTGAAAACTTTGACCTCAGCTGAGATGTTCTAACTTGGTTTGATCAACTCAAAGAAATCTGAAAAAAATACGGATTTGCAGGTAATAATGCTGAATTCAAACAGTGAGGATTCATCTGAAAAGTGTGAGACCTCGCAATGTTCCTCAGAATTCAGCTCTGCTGAGCAAAACAAACTCCAGACCTCTTCTCTGTGATGAAGGTGATGGGGAGAGAAAGAGTAGTTTCAAGACTCACTGATATCTAATAAGCTAAAAAAAGAGAAAAAATCTGAATTTTATCTCTTATGCATTATGAAAATGAATGAAAAATTTATCGCTCCAAGTAGAGAAAAACTCACAAAAAACATCCGAATGGCAGTTTGATACTTTGTGCTTTCATTAGTTATCAACGGTGCAATCTATTATTATTTTTATACGATCCATGTTGTACTCTGGATTGCAAGTATCGTGCTATTTTGTATGATCCCTTATAGCATTCGAGAGCTCTTTCGCCCAGAAGAAAAGAGAGGGTTATTATTAACCGCTCGTGGATTGACCTATAAGCAAACAGTCCTTGGACGCTCGGTATGAGAAGTCAGGCGAGAAGATATAGATGAGTTTATTATTGGGGAATCCGAGTGATCTAAAGCAGTTTTTCTCATTTTCAAAGATCCAGAGCCATATATCAAAGCCTTAAAAAACTGACAGCTTAAAAAGGATATGATCAAGACATTACGCGAGAGCGGAGTCCCTCTTTCAACTGATGAGCTTGATATAACAACCGAAGACTTGCATACTTGGCTAAATTCCTATCTCAGACAATATGGTAAAAAATCTAAAGAATAAAAAAAGAAAAAGCCTGATTTATCCAGGCTTTTTTATATTTTGGAAATAAGACTCTATACTACTATTATTCTACGGTATTCTGAAACTCAAGATTCTCTTTAACCTTTTGAGTAATTTCAGGATTTAATGCATACCCAGACATAAGTTCTCAATTCTCAAAGATGAACGGTCTAGAGCTCTCTCCAGAATAGTCTACATCATACTTTCCCATGAGATAGCTATTGAGTTCAGATCTATTCCTAAACTTGATCGCTTGATACGGCTGATCAAAAGCTAACTTTTCAATAAATAATAATTGAGCATCACTTGTTGGAACGAGTACCCCAATATGTCCGATAAAAAGATTTGAACTCTCAGGATCTATCGTATCATGGAAAAATACTGAGATTAAACTTGCTTTAGTATTGATAAATTCGACACCTTTTTTTACCCAGTTTTCTTTTGCTTTTTCAATATTTTCAGATTGAGTAGCAGTTGCAGTTGTTGGGATTCTTGCAAAGAAATTCTCGAAGATTTTTACTTCCTCATCTGTAAGAATTGGTCTAGCTTTGAGAGATAGAGTATCAAATGAAAGATTCTCCAAATTTAGGTTATCAACTGGATTCTTGATTCTTATAAAGTTTTTTAGGAGGGAATATGAGGTAATTCTACAGTTATATCAAAGAAAGTCAGGATTATTTTTCTCTTGCACAGTAGGAATAGAAGAACTATCATATTCAAAATTCGTATCTTTGTTATGCGTAAATCAAGAGCTTAGACCTTGATTATGAATGCTCGTATTAAACAGATCTACAGCCCCAAAAAAATCTTCAATTGTTTTTTCATCAATGTCAGCAGCACTGAGTGCTTGCTTGACCTCCTGCTTTGATACCTCATCACTAATATTTGAATAGGTAATTCAAGAAAGCTGATGATAACCGGTAGTTCATGATTCTATTGTCTGATTCCCCGTAAGTGAATTATTAACTGTTGGAGTCTGAGTTGAACATCAAGCTAAAATCACTCAAAGTGAGCAGAGGAGTGTTAACTTTTTCATAGCAATAAGATAGTTTTGATAAAAGAGATAAGTAGTCAATTAGTAGTTCTATGAGGACTCCCTTCCGAGAGGGAATGATTACCTTTTCAGCACTAACTTTGTAAATTTTTGAAGCTCTTTTGCAAGTCAATATTCAAAAACGAATGCGTTCCAAGCGCCGTCCTCACTCAAAACGCCATGTGGGATATCCTCTGGAATTTCTCAATTATTACTCGCTTCAACATCTCTAAACCAAGCTTTACTTTCGTAGTATTTTAGCAGTTTTTTAATCTGTGGTCTTAGAGCTTTTCGCTTCTCAAAGGAGGCATTTACTTCTTCTAGCATATCATTCATCTCATTAAGAATGGTCTCCATTTCTTGAATTTTCTCGAGTTGTTTCATATTCATTTTATATTAAAAAAAAGAAGATAAAAAGTCAGATTCCTCTTTTTTTATCCGCGAATAGTTTTATTTCAGACTGATATAAATTCTAAATTTCTTATTTGCAAAGTCATATTCTTCAAGATCAAACGAGTATTTCCTTGGTAAATCTGTTAGGCTCCAAATCTTTTCTCGAGCATTGGTGACATCCTCTGCTGTAGTGTACTCAAACTCAAAAATCTTGAAGTTCTCTTCATCTACAATAAGTGAATCAAAATCTGTTACTGTACTTTTAGTTTCAAGTCATAAATATACATCATATGCTCAGCTTTGAAAGTCTTTTTCATAATTAGTATATACAGCGTAAACCAATGGAGAAACCAGATTTTCTCAAAAAGCTGACTTAAGATCTCTTTTCATAAATTCTCATCGAAGAGCTTCTAAGTCCTTATAAGACTGATGATTTTCATTTGTTGTCCTCGTAGAGATTCCAGAAATAATTTTTTGCATGTTATAAGACAAAAGATCTAAATAAGATTCTTTAATTTTAGGATATCATTTCCTAGGATAATATCAAGGTTTTCTGTAATTTTCTCAATATCCCAATTCCGCCACTGAATTTCTTGAAGAATATTGATCGTTACTTGATCAAATCTATAACGAATGATCTTCGCAGGATTTCATCAAACAATGGAATATGGCTCAATATCCTTGGTTACAGTTGCATTTGCTCAGATAATTGCTCAGTTTCAGATTTTAATACCAGGCAAAATCGTAGCATTGTAGCCTATCCAGACATCATTTCAAATGATGGTATCTCATTTATTCACTCATTGAATTAATTCTAAAGTCTTTTTCCAGTCTCAGTTTTGAGATCTTTGGAGTGACTCCATTCGCTCACTACCGAAAATTCCAAAAGGATAAGTAGATATTCCATCGATCTTATGATTTGCACCATTCATAATAAACTTTACCCCAGTTGCAATTGCACAAAATTTACCAATAATAAGCTTATTCTCTATCATTGGGCTACGATACAAAACATTTTTCTCAAAGTTTTCAACTCCCTCTGGATCATCGTAATAAGTGTAGTCGCCAACAACAATATTCGGATCCTGAATGAAGTTTTTTAAAAAACCGAGTCCCTTGTAGGCTGGAATTGGAAATTTCTCATTTGGGTTTGGTCAAGTCATAATATTTACAAAAAGAAGATAAAAAGTCAGATTTTTTATTTTTTTGTATCAGTATTTTTCAGATATTTTCTGATTCTTGATCTAATATTCTTGTAAGGAAAAAGAACGATATAAGTTTTTAACTCACTTTTCGTATTCATCAATTAGTTATTTCTTAAACTGGACTAAATATTCTTTGGTTTCAGCAGAAATTCTTCTGCTTTCTCTGGCTTTTTGAATAGTTTTATTTTGTACAAATGGTTCTAGGATGTTGCTCTCAATCAGTGGAATTGTTGCTTCATATTGTTTGGCGAGAGCCGTAGCAAAGTATCGAGCTTGCATCATCTGAATATAATATTCCTCACTTTTAATTTTTGCGACGAGATCAAGCATTTCAACCTTGAATTCTTGATCTAAAAAGTTCGAGAGGAGGAGTCCTATAGCATAACGGACAGTGTAGCAATGAGAACTCTTGATCCAGATTTTGATTTGTTGATAGGTCTCTTGTGGGTATTTTTTAAAGATCTTTGGACAGAAGATATCACAAACCTCCCAATTATCAATAAAGGGCAGAAATTGCTCAAGTTTAGAAATTGCGGATCAAAAGTCTTTTTCCTGTTCAATGAAAATTCAGTGCAAAAGATTTTCTTCCAGATACTGATGAGGAAGTTGAGATAAAAAATCTGACCTTTCATCAGAATTTTTTAGTTCTTGAGCTAGTTTCCTCAAGATTGGAATCTTTGTTCATAAAATATTTTTTGGCTCAATAGTGGGAATGAGTCTTGCATTGAATTTTGCATTTTTCTCATCTCTAAGCTCTAGTAAGCGTTGGATAATATTCATTGGAAGTAAATAGATATAAACCTAGCAATCCTGCCTGTCAAAGACTTTTTTTATCTCTTCAAGTGAAATATTCCCTTCTCTCAAAAGTTTAATCTCTCAGTCTTCATAAAGGATAATCGTTGATGGGGTACCAGTTAGGGTACTAGTATCCGAAATCTCCATGTCAATTTCCTTCCTAATCTGCGGATTGAGTTTCTCTAAGCTGATTATTGAAGGTTCTCAAGAGATATTTGCACTCGTTGTCAGTATAATTCCCCCAGCTCATCTGATAATATCAAGTGCGGTTTGGTTTTTGGGAATTCTCACTCAGATGGTAGCTAGTCATTGATCAAACTTTTTTGTAAAATCTAGTTTCGCTCTAAAGATTACTGTGAGTTCTCAAGGCCAAAATTTCTGTAAAACAGGGGTAATTTTCTCTAGAAAATCTGGTTTTTCATCAATAAGTTCTGCAAGTCTAGAACGATCGCCAATCAATGCAATAATCTTTTTACTATGGTCTCTCTTTTTGATTTGATAGAGCTTTTCTACTGCGATTTCATCAGGAAGTGCTCAAATTCCATAGACGGTATCAGTTGGGAATACCACAACTCCTCAGTTTTTCAAAAAATTAACAGCCATTGCTATCTCTTCGCTTCTCATATCCTGCATAAGGTCTGCAATTCTAAAAAAATAAAATCAGATTTTTTATTCTTTTTTCTCAAAAGATAAACTAACTACTGTGATTATAATTACATAGAGCATTGAAAGTCAAACAATAAGCCAAATTGAGGTGTCGGTTTTTGCGAGATGTGAAATTGCAATTGCGAAGAGAATCCCGAGTATGCTATAGATTATTGAGCGAGGCATTATTTTTTTTGTAAGTTCTCTTTTCTCTTCTTGGGTGAATGTTTTTTTAATCATTTTAAATTAAATAAAGAATAAAACTACTCTGAGTCTAACCTATTTTGCTCTCAAATCAAGAGGAGTTATTTTTTGTTTTTAAAAAGAAAAACCTGATTTTACTTCAGGTTTCTCCTATTTTAGATTTTAATCTCTAACTAAAGAATTTTCTATAGATCAATATTCCTCAGCAAATAATAATACCAAGATTAACAAGAATGAAGAATATTTTTGCAAAAGTTTTCATTTTGCAAGTAGAAGGGTAAATAAAAACTTTAGGCTATTATTTGACTTGCTCCACTTCGTCATCGCGAGGTCCGTTTTGCGAGCCCTAGCGATGTCTGCTCTGCAGTTACTTCGTAATCCAGATGATATAATTACTCAGCTTGATTATAACTAATCTTCTTGAGTTTCTCTTTAAACTCTGCTGATGGCGTGAAAATCACCTTAGGTTCAATTTTTGAAGTGTTAAATTTTTTCTTGTCTTCTACTCCCTCGCTAGAAAGACTCAAACGGAAAGACCCTAAATCTCAAAGTTTAACACTTTTCCCCTCGGCTAATTGCCTTGGTAGTTCTGTGATAAGATTTTCAATCACATTGATGATGTCTCAAATCGTAAGCGAAGACTTCTCTTCTACGAGCTTTGCGATTTCCTTTTGTGAAACCTTCCCAGTATTCACAGGATTAGCATACCATTTTTTCTTGGTTGGATCTAAAGGATTTGCTCTTTGTACAAGTTTGAATTTCATACTGTAGTGGGAAAAGAGTAAAAAGCAGACAATCTGTCAGCACTATCACTGTAGCATTTTCTCCTCTAAAGTCAAATAAAAAAGATATACGGAAAGAAATATATTTCTATCAGTATAGAAGTAAAATTATATACGGGAAGATATTTATTTGTATATGGGAGAAAATAACTTGGTTTTCTAGAGTAGAATAGTATCATATCTACTGCCGTAAAAATAATTAGAGGTTCATTAACAATAATACAAATTAAAAAAGATTTTATATGAAACATATCTATGATGAAAAAATTACTAATAGGTGTAGCTATTACCAGCATTATTATCATTGGCGGGTGGCTTCTTACTACTTCAAACTTTTTTATCTCTAAAAGCCCAAATAATTACCCATTTTTTGAAGGTAAAATAATAAATCAAGATACTGAGGAAGAAATATCAAATCAAGATATATGAGAAGTCCAAAACTCAATCCCCACAGTTCATCTTATAACAAAAGATAAAGATATAGGACTTGAGTTAATGCCTGAAGATCAACCTTTAGGAAATGATGCTTCTTGAGGACGAATTTCAACTTATGGTTTCGGTCTTGAGCAATTACATTATACAGGTGGGTATGTTTATCTGTTGCGATCAACATTTTCTGAGGACGATGAAAAGTTTGATATTTGGAGATTCCCAGTAGATAAGGAAACATTTCAACGAAAGGCTTTAGAGGATGATGTTAGTATCTTTGATAAAAATTATTTTTATCAAATCATAACCTATCGCCAAGATGGTGAAATATACGCCGAACTCAGAAGAATAAAAAGATAGCCCCTTTAACTAACTAAATCAAAAAAAACCTGAATAAAGTTTTCAGGTTTTTTTGATATTGAGGAAACTAGATATTATTTTTTGATTCTATTAAAAGTATAGTAATCTCCATCATAATGTCAAATCAACTGATAGTAATAGTCCTTGTCCGAGAGCAAGGTATAATAGCTCTTATATCACTCCTCCGTTGTATACGGAACGACTTCGTATTTCATACTCGCTCAGTCTATTGGAAAGACTGCATTTCAGTAGTAGTGCAAGAAATACATTTTATTATCATGGTAATAGAGGTTTGGCTCGTCAAAGAAATCTCTTCCAATAAGTTTCCGCTTCTTCTCATCTATAGTTCCAGTGTAGACTTTGATATCTCGAGGTTCACCAGAACTCACATAGGTCTTTATCTCTGGGAATGAAAGCAATCTAAAGTCAGCTTCCTTCTTCTCTCTAATCAAGGTATACTCTCCCCATCTATAGACCCAATTTTTATCATTTCCTAGATAATGAGTATATTGCCTTCATCAGTTCTGATAAAAGACTCGTCATTGAGTCCTTCTATTTTCAGTTCCAGCTGATCAGGTTAAGGAATACCCTGTTTCATCTCTAGGGATAAATGAAAAAGTCTGAGAATCTACTGGGAATTTATATGGAGGTAATACAAGATAGCCATCAGAATAGAGTGCAACAGCCGACAAAGCCTGCTCTCCAATCTCTGCAATAAACTGTAGATGAGGAAGTTCTGACTTCTTTACTCCTGTCTGCACTGGGGCATTCCAATCTGACCAATCTAAATAAGGAAAATAGTAATGGCTCCTATCCTCAGTAAAAGAAGGATATTCCCCTCCATGCTTTTGGAAGCTTTTTTTATCGACTCTCACCTGTGGCTCAAAATTAACCGGCATATATTCCCAATCTGAATTTACAGATACTCAGTCAAATTCACGCGTATACTTGATCTCTTGACCATTTACAAAATACTGTGCATTGAGGAAAGTAAAATTTTTTCATGAGGCAGGTGTGAAGGGCTGAAATGAATAGTCTATGGTAGGAGTCCTTTCCATCTTTTTATCACTTCAAGAAGTATGTTGAGCCGCTCAGGTAGAGACCTCTGAAGCTTTCCTAAAAGCTTGCTCATCCTCCTGAAAATAGTGAACATTAAGAAGAGAGAAAAAGGTTAGACTAAGAAGTAGTATAATCATGCCTAAATGCAAAGACATATAAAAGAAACTCCCTAGAATACTATCCTAAGGAGTTTCAAAGTCAAGTCAATATCACTACCTAATTTATCTGCATGTGGATGAATGCTTCTGCTTAATCAAATCAAAAAAGGCCTGAATAAATGTTCAGGCTTTTTCTTTGTATTGCTATAGTTCGGCTTACTTTTCATCCAAGAAAAGTCCCACGATCACTGCTAAGGGAACTGAGAGAATAATTCCCCAGAATCCCATAATCGTAGCTCAGAATAATGCTGATACGATCAAGAGAGCTGAGTTTACTCCAAGTTGTTTTTCCATCAAAAGCGGTGTAATAACATTATTTTGTACCCATTGGATGGCAAAGAAGACGGCTCCAGCGATAATCATTCCCCAGAAACCATGATAAATCAAAGCGAGTACTACTAATGGGATAATTGAAAAGATAGGTCCAATATATGGGATAATATCCATTAATCCAGTAATGAGGGAAATCGAGAGCATATTAGGGATCTCAAGTCCGCATCGCTTCATGATCCAAAGTGCTGCATACATCGCGATAATTACAAACACAGAAAGCAGAATCCTTGCTTTAAGCCAAAGTGAAAGTTTTTCGTATACATAGTCAATTTTTGCTTGAACTTTCTGCTTTTGCAGGTCTTTTTTCCCTTTTAAGAAGAGACCAATCAGATATTTTTTCTCAATTGAGAAGAAGACTGCTAGAGTAAAAACAATTGTAAGATTAGTCATAACCCCTAAAAATCCTCAGACTACAGAGAATATACTTGATGAGAACTGTCTTAAGTATTTTGTAGAATTATCAAGAAGCGTATTTAGAGAGCTAAGAATAGAAGACTGGAAGTCACTATTAGCCCAGTTAAAGCTTGCCCAATTTTCAATAAGATATTGTTTTACCGCTGATGGAAGCCAAGTAATAGTATTTATAGCATCAGGTCGAGTATTACTAAGAACAAAAGTCTGAAGTTCTTTAGCTGTTCCAGATATTCGAGTGATCAAAAGTGAAATCTGCGTGATCAAAAATGGAATTACCAGAAAGATTCCAGAAAACACAAATAAAAGAATCAAAAGATAGCTGATTCCAATAGCTAAGCCTCTATTTTTAACCCTCTTTTGCAAAGATACAATCAGTCCTTCACTAGAAACTGAGATAATCAGTGCAGCAACTAGCAAATAAATGATATCAAGAGACTGATAAAAAAGATAACCAACGAGCACAAAACTAGCACCAATAAGCCAAAACTTTACCATATTTTTGGTTGGCATACTACCTGGAAAATTCTCCTGAGAAGATTCATTACTTAAGTTTTTCTCTGGAATTTTATCAGGAAATTTCTCGTTTGCTACTTGGTCTTTCTCTTTTGAAAACTCAAGGCTATCTAGAAGCTCTTGTTCTGAGATTTTTTTCATTGGCTATGCAAAAAGGAACTAAATACTGATTGAAATTCGGTTGAAAGATAAGTTTTTATCTGATTTTTATCTTTTTTTTCTAAGAGATTAAGCAGAGGATCTAGCTTTGATTTCTGAAACATTACAAAACACTTTACGTGGCTAGTATTTCATGCTTGCTGTTTGATGAAATCCTCATAAGAAGCGATCAATATCCTCTTGATCTGATGTCTAATGACAGCTCTTTTTGAGAGTACTAATGGAACGTGAAAAGAAATCTGATGATAATTGCGGTTTGGATACTGAGCACAATAAAAAATCAAAAAAATCCCACGCACAAACGATTGTCTCTTTCTCGTCAAAAATCTGACTTCTTTCCCCTCTAATCTTTCTTTCTTCTTGAGCACAACAACACAATATCGCAAATAAAGCACACCCCATCTTATCAATTCTCATCTTAAAGTCAACTCTATTAAAGCGAGGAGTAAACGATAGAATGAGCTCTTTTAACTCATATTTTGATACAAAAGCTCAATTTCTGCATACTGCTTTTCCCGATCAAAAAACTTCTCAGGGAGGCTTTCATATTCAGATTTCTTGAGTTTTTGGACAGCAGAGAGTAAGCTGGATTTGTCTCAAGGTCTCATCATAATTGTTTTTCCTCCAGTAACTTCTGGGAGTGAGCTGATAGCTGTTGTGATAAGCGGTGTCCCAAGCGCTAGTGTTTCCGTATGCACAGATCAGAAGCCTTCAGACAGCGAAGGAGCGATCACTCCATCAACTTGGGAAACAAGAGCTCTTAATTCTGATTTTGGTAGTCCATTGTAAATTTTAACGCGTTTTGCAGCTTCAGGAGGGAGCTTTTCTAAAAGAGAAAAAAGTCTGGTTTTTATCTCTGTATCTCTTTGTGCTGGAATAAAATTGAAGATCAGCTGAAGATCTTCTGATTGTGTTAGAAGTTCAGGAACCGCTTCTAAAAGGGTATCGATCCCCTTAGAAATCCCTGTATGTCAAAAATAGAGGAGTGAAAAATAAGTTCAAAGCTGATATTTTTCTCTGATAGTGTTTTTTTCATCAGTTGAAACTTTTGATCTATCCCAAAAATTATGATCAACTCCATTATAAACTAGTCTAAGCTTCTCATCAGGAATTCAGTAGGCAATCCTTAGGCTATTGAGCGTATACAATGAAACACAGTGATATATTGAGTATGGAAGCTGGAAAATAAGCCATTCAAAAACCTGATAGATTCGAGCAGATCGTCGTGGTTTATACTGTTTCCAGAGTTGTCCAAAGATCTCGTGTACAGTGATCAAAACCTTTTTCTTAAAGAAAATCCCAAGAAGAGAAGCAGGAATCGCTCCTCAATAGGTACTGGTATGGATGAAGTCAATTTTCTCTCTTTTTAGGAGTTCCCTTCCTGTCCAAAAGCCACTTCGAATAAACGATTTTCTTCATTTTCCAGTCCTGATAATTTTGAGATTATTCTTCTCTTCAAGTTTTTTGAGTTTTGGATCATAGAGTGAGGTCAAGACAATAACCTGATATCCCTTTTCTACACTGCGAGAGATGATCTGCTCAAAGACCGTCTCTACTCCTCAAGCATGTGGAAGATAATAATCTAAGAGATAAAGTATCGTCTTTGACATTGAAATAAAAAAATAAATTAAATTACTTAAGGAGCTCGATTTCTCTGAGCTCTGCTGTAAGTTTGTGGATTTTAATATGGAGATAGGTATCTAAATCTAACTGATCAATCCATTTTGGCCATTCAATAACTATAGTCTCAAATTCAGAAATCTGATTTAAGATCCCTTTTTCAATCAGTTCGTCAAAGCTCTTAAGTCTATACATGTCTATATGGAGGAGCTTATCAGCATAAGTATTGAGATATGCATAGGTTGGGCTTTGGACGAGATTTGGATCGATACCGAGTCCCTCTGCAAATCCCTTAATAAGCGTCGTTTTCCCAGCTCAGAGTTCTCATTCAAGGAGGAGTATGTTATGATGTTGTGCAAGAGTTTTTCCATATTCATGCATCTGTTCTGGATTCTCAATTTTCATCTATAGGCTTCAAAAGATAAAAAACCAGATTTTTATTGTGTTTTACTATAGCTTTTAGATGCTAACTTGCAAGTTATTTTCTAAGGATCCTTGATACTCGCTCGGTGCGATCTGATGCAGTACCCCAGAGAAAGTTTCCCTATCAAGCGGATAGAAAATTCCTTTTTTGACACGGGACATTTTTAGTTCTGGTTGAGAGATAGTTATTCAGGTCAGATTTTTTGTGATTTTTACTCCAGCTAGAAGAGGAATATAGGTAGGAACAGTCCTTTTTTTGAGTTCATAATCCCAAATATAATCATAACCCGAATCTTTTGCCCTCATGCCTCGATCCTGATCAAAGAGGAGATTACCAAGTGAATAAAATATAGGTTTACCTTGATAAATTTCAAATTTTCATGGAATATGAGAGTGATTCCCAACAATAATATCAGCTCCAGCATCTATTAAGGCATGAGCTAGCTTGATTTGTACTTGATTTGGCTTCTGATGATATTCGGCTCCTCGATGAACTGAAAGGATTTTTACATCACAGCCCTGATCTTGCATTTCCTTTAGATGTCAGGTCATCAAGGCAAGATTATTGGGATTCCAGGAGAGTCGCTCTCCACCATAGATATTTGTATTCCCATCATAAGAGTATGCCTGCAGACAGAGCTTTAGTCAGTTTTTTTCTGTAGTGTATCGATTCTGGGCATCGCCAGTAGTATTTCCGGCACCAAAAAATCAGATCCCATGCTGATGCAAGGTTGCTCTAGTCGTGCGAACTCCCTCTCAGCCAGCATTACTTGTATGGTTATTTGCCAAAGACAATAAAAGCTGATTTCCTCCTTGAATATCTAAAAGTGTTTTGATATTTCCTGTATTTGCACGAAACAGAAAGGTATTTTCAACTTTTTCATTTGCTTTTTTTGAAAATTGGCTTTCCAGGTTTGCAAATAAAATGCACTCTCCTGAAAGATAACATGGAAACTGATGAAAGGGATTGTAATTGTCGCCAGTGAAGATGCGATCATAGCCTTCTTTTTTAGCCCAAAAATCAATGCCTCTAGCAAGCATAATATCTCATCAAAAAATAAATTCGACACTAGGATCAGGTTTTTTTTCTGATGAGATACTAGAGATGATCTGGTCTATGAATTCTTTTGGAGAATGCGAAAAAAAACTCAGTAAAACTGATCCTCAAATCAGAAAAAATGAACTAAGTAGCAAGAGAATTATCCTTTTTTTCATCAAAAATTTCTAAGTAAATATCCCTACAAATACGCAAACCATAGATAAAAGCAAGTGAAAATACAAAAAATCTGATTTTCTTTTTTCTATTCCTTACAATAAAAATCAAAAAAACTGCTGGAAAAAAGAGAGAAAAAGAATATAAAAAATCTGAATTTTAATTTTTTTGTAAAATCACAATGTGAAGATGGCATAGTATTGCAGCGAGAAAGGCATCATGAGATGCTGCAAAATCTAGGATTTATAGTATTATTGGGAAAAAGATTCAGATGGCGGCTAAAAACTGAGCTGATCCAAAAATGAATCCTTCGTTGGAAATGATTCTAGAAAAGGCAAGATATAACGGTCTCCCAAAGGATGTTATTGAAAGAGCAATTCTTAAAGGATCTGGACAACTTGAAGGAGAGGAAATGAAGGAAGTATTCTATGAAGGATACGGACCAAATGGTTCAGCCTTCTTGATCAAGACTGTAACTTCAAATACCAATAGAACATCTCAAGCAGTGAGAACAGCACTTCAAAAGGCTGGAGGTTCTATGGCAGAAATTGGAGCTGTTGCTTGGCAGTTTAAAGAGCAGGGGCTAATCCTAATAGATGGGAAGTCTGAGATCGTAGAGGACAAGGGAAGACAATTAGAAAAGATTACTCCTTTTGATCCTGAAGAGTTGGAAATGCAGGTTATGGAGCTTCCTATTGAAGATGAGAGTATTGAGGAAGGTTCAGCTGAGGTGTATACTTCAAAGGCTGATTTCATAACTGTGAGAAAAGCCATAGCAGAGCTTGGTTATCATATTACAGAAGCAGATATCCATTTCTTCGCTGAAAATCAGATTAGTTTGACAGGGGAGGATGTTGAGATATTTGAACGCATTCTCGAAGCCTTAAATGATGATGAAGATGTTGATCAGGTATATCACAATGTAAGCTTGTAAAACGATAAAAATAAAAAATCTGACTTCAAAAGTCAGGTTTTTTTGATATTTTCTTCTGATAGTTTTTCGTTGTTACTAAATCTCTTAATTTACTCAATGTGATAGCTCCATCTTTTATCTCTGTATAAGTATGGAAACAGGGATTCAACATCGTCTCTAGTGACCTGCTGATATTTTGCTAGGAATTGGTCAAGAGTCTTAATCTCTCCATAGGTCAAATACTGATGTTCAAGGAAATCTGCCATCTCATCTGAACTTTCAATTCCCATTTGAATTCCTCCAATGAGATAATTTTTCGCATTTTCAAATTCTTCATCGCTGAATCTTTTTTCAAGGAAGGTATTTATTTCTTCGTGAATTTTTTCTACTCAAAAGTTAAATTTCTCCTTGTCTAATCATGCCCTTATACTAAATATTCAAAATTCTTTAGTTTGAGCATGATTTCCTCTAATATAATAGCAGAGTCCTAGTTTCTCTCTAATGTTTTGAAAAAGTCTTGAAGACATATTCCCTCAAAGGATTGTGCAAAGAACACTTGCAGCATATTTCTTTTCTTCTAGTCCATTTAAACCTGGCATTGAGATGATGAGATGATTTTGTTCAGTTCATTTTTTGAAAAAATCAGATTTTTCTAATGGTAGATTTCGTGAAAATTCAGGTTTCTCCCCTTCTTTTTTCTCAGATAGAGGAGAAAAGAGTTCAGTGATCATAGACTCAAGTTGTTCCTGATCGAGAATTTTTCCAGCGATGGTGATAACCAGGTTATCCTTTGTATATAACGCCTTCTTATAGTCAAAAAGGGCTTGTGCATTAAATCAATTAATTGTCGCCTCATATCAGATGATTGGTCTTCCATAATTTCCTTCTCAGAAAAAAAAGCGTTGCCATTTTTCATCGCACACATGAATAGGTTGGTCTTCATACATCTTTAGTTCTTGGATCACTACTCCTTTTTCTCTTTCAAGTTCAGCTTCTGGAAATTGTGCATCAACCATCATATCTGCGAGGAGCTCTAGTCCTTCTGTTGCAAAATGAGGAGCAGATTTTACATAGTAGCTGGTGCTGTGTTTACCTGTGCTAGCATTAAATTCAGCTCCAATCTTGTCCATTGCTGTTGCAACAGCTTTCGGAGTTGTCCATTTCTTTCCTCACTTAAAAAACATGTGTTCCAAAAAATGAGAAATCCCAGCTTCTTCTGTCGTTTCATAGATAGAACCTGCTTTTACTCAGATTTGAATGGTGATTGAATTGCTCTCCTGCATAGGAGCAAAGATGCAGGTAATCCCGCTTAGTATTTTTATTTCATACTTCATTAGTATTTAGAAAAAAAGGAATAAAAAACTGACACAAAGGTCAGATTTTTTTATTATTCAAAGAGTTTAATTCCTTACTCTTCTTTATTTACAAAGTTCCATGCATCCTGAATCCCCTCTAGAATAGATTTCTTAGCTTCCCATCAAAGAATCTGCTTTGCTTTTGATGCATTTGCTACGGAGATAGCTACATCTCAATCTCTTCTATCAACGATTTCATAGTTAATCTCATCGCCTATGATCTGTTGCGTCATCATGATCATTTCAAGTACAGAAGTTCCAGCCCCAGTTCCAATATTAAAGACCTCAAAAAAACTGACTTCATCTTCAGATTTTTGCTTCTTCTCAAGTAACCATTCAAAACTTCTCAAATGAGCCTCAGCTAAGTCCTCAATATGAATGTAATCTCTAATACAAGTTCCATCAGGGGTTTGATAATCATTTCCAAATACGCTAATTTTTTCAATCTCTTTTTTTGCAACTCTTAGGAGATAAGGAAGCAAATTGGTCGGAATTCCTTTTGGATTTTCTCCTAATTTTCAACTATGATGTGCTCAAATCGGATTGAAATATCTGAGAGAAACCGCAGAAAATCATTTATGAGATACCATATCCTTGAGCAAAAACTCAGTTACAAGCTTCGTTGTTCCGTAGGGGTTGACTGCACTGAGACGGTCTGTTTCAGTAAAAGGTGGAATATTTCTATCAATATCATATACTGTCGCACTAGAAGAAAAAATCAGATTTTTTACCTTATGAGTATTCATAACCTCAAGGAGATTTAAGGTTCAATTAATGTTGTTCTCATAGTATAAAAAAGGATCATGGCAACTCTCAGAAACTGCTTTCTTTGCTGCGAAGTGAATTACCCCAATGAATTCATGTTCCTCAAAAAGCTTCTCAAGAAACTCACTATCTCTCACGTCTCCCTCAAGAAAAGGTAATTCATACCCTAAAATTTCCTTGATACCATCTAGAACAGTAGTTTTGTGTGCATTTGAGAGATTATCAATCAAAATTGGCTCATATCCAGCCTGCGCAAAAAGTACTGCGGTATGCGAACCGATATACCCAAGACCTCAGGTAATCAGTATTTTTTTTGATTCCATTTTATACAAAAAAGAATAAAAATTAGCAATTTTTCTCTTTACTATACAGATAAAACATATCAAAGTCAAGAAGATATTTTGCTCTTTTGAATTCACTTCTTTTTATTATAGAAAAAATAAGACAAAAACTGATTTTCCGTGTTATTTCTCCTTTGATTGAGGGACTTTCCGTTCTCACTCTTTTAAGTCTCCTAAAATATAGTCTCCAATACGGATTCTTTTTAGATCTATAACTTCATAGCCAAGTGCCTTAAAAATTCTTCTAATATGTCTTTTCTTTCCCTCATTCAAGACAATATTCAGCTTTCAACTCTCAGCTTGTTGTAGTGAAAGTGTTCTTAAAAATTCTCCTCCTTCCCAAATCCCAGCTAAAACTTTCTTTTTTAGCTCTCGATTAAATGGGCGATTAAGAGTAATAAGGTATTCTTTTGTAATTTTAGAGCTCGGATGTTCAAATTCATGCACAGTTCATGGATTCTTTGCTAGCAAAATTAGTCCGCGACTTTCTTTATCAAGTCTCCCGATATAGTAGTAATTTTTGAATGCTTCTGGCAATAAGCTATAAAAAATCTGATTATGAGGATCTGCTTTTGAACAGGTATATCCCTTAGGTTTATTGAAAAGGATAAAATCTGGTTTTTTATTTTCTGTATTAGATGCATCCAATAAGATATATTCTTTAATCCTCAGATCTGGAATTTCAAGAAGATCTTTCTCATGCAGTTCAGCTTTATAGTTATTTACCTTTTCATTGTTAATAAAAATTTTCCCATTATCAATGAGTAGCGTTATTTTTCTCCTTGGGAGTTGATGTTTTGTTTGTAAGTATGCTCTGAGTAGCATATTTTTTTGAGGAATAAAAAAAGAACACCCTTTATAGATGTTCTCTTTTATACTTGCTTGCTTTCAGATTACAAGCGTTTTATAGTACTAAACTATTTAGTAGCTTTAACAGCACCTTGAATAGTAGTAGCATCAACATCAGCATGCTTAAGAGCAGCTTCTTGAGCAGCTTGAACAGCAGCAGCATCAACACCAGCATTCTTAAGAGCTTCTTGTTGAGCAGCTAGAGCAGCATTAGCAGCGTCCATAGCAGCTTGAACATCTTCTCCAGTGTAGATAGCTACTCCAGAGTTTGCTTCAACTACTTCAGATGGTTGTTGTACAACAGCATTAGTTGTTTCAATATCTCCGCTAGCAGCATCAATTACGATCTCTTCAACAGTTCCTGTTGTGATCTCAGCATTTGCTCCTGAGTCAAGGATAATTTCTGGAGTTTCAGTTTTTCCACATCCAGCCAAAACAGCAACAGCAGTTAGAGCTACAGCAGAAGCCAACATTTTCTTTGTCATTTTTCCTAATTCATAATAAAATAAAAATATGAATGCCCCTTATATACGAAAATGCTTCCTTATTGCAAGTTTTTTTTTATTTTTTTTCCTCTTGCAAGAAAAAAACAAATAACTATCCTTGAAAACAATACTAAGAAATCAGATTTTTTATTTTTTTTCTCCAAATTCTATTATGAATATAGATCAGATTTCTATTGATCCATCTTGGAAGCAGGTACTTCTCTCGGAGTTTCAAAAGCCTTACTTTGCCGGAATAAAGGATTTCCTCCTCAAAGAATTTCAAGCGTGATATACTGTATTCCCAGCTGGAAAAGATATCTTTAGAGCTTTTAATGAGACTCCTTTTGATGAGGTAAAGGTAGTAATCTTGGGGCAAGATCCCTATCATGGAGTAGGAGAAGCACATGGATTGAGTTTTTCTGTGCCAGAAGGAGTAAAGATTCCTCCTTCTCTGAGAAATATCTATAAAGAGCTGAAAACTGACTTAGGAATTGAGCCTGTATCTAGTGGGAACCTTGAAAAACGAGCACATCAAGGCGTATTCCTTCTGAATGCAGGTTTAACAGTGAGAAAAGATACTCCAAATTCTCACAAAGATGCAGGTTGGCATCAATTTACTGATGCAGTTATCAAGATTCTTTCAGATCAAAAGGAGTGATTAGTTTTTATTCTTTGGGGAGCCTTTGCTCAAAAAAAAGCAGAACTCATTGATACAGATAAACATTTCATTTTAAGCTCACCTCATCCTTCGCCATTCTCGGCCGATAGAGGATTCTTTGGTTCTAAACCTTTTAGTAAGTGTAATGAGATCTTAGACAGTATCTGAAAAAAACAGATTGATCGAGATCTTAGCCATTAGAACGATGTTTAAAAAAATAAAAAATCAGATTTTTTTCTTTATTCTTCTCTAACTATAGTATGTTCAATTTTGGAATCCTTGGTATGAATGCCAGAAATCTCCAATATATCAAAAAGCAAAACCCTAGAAAAGCAGTCCGTCTGGCTGATAATAAGCTACAAACCAAAAAATTCCTTGGAGAGAGAGGAATCCCTTTTGCTGAGACCTATGCCGTGATCAGATCTCGTAAACAGCTGGTAAACTTTGATTTTTCTACTTTGCCTGCTAAGAACTTTGTCCTTAAGCCAAACCATGGGAGTAAGGGAAGGGGAGTTTGTATTCTTAAAAAGCTATGAAAGGGACCACTTCCAGAGGAGAAAAAATCGTTTTTTTGAAGATGGTTTTCTTTTTCAAAAAAGAAAGAAAATTCTGAAGAAGTTCAGCTTTTTGGACTCCAGTGAGCTACCATATCTCAAGAAGAACTCAAAAGAAGAGTCATTGATACCCTAGATGGGAAATACTCTATGACGCTTACTGATGAGGCAATTTTAGAGGAGAAGCTTGTCCCTTGAGAGGGATTTAAAGAGTTTTGTGAGTTTTGACTTGCTGATCTAAGAATTATTGTGTTCAAACTCGTTCCTGTCGCTGCAATGATCAGAATTCCTACGCTCAAATCTGGTGGAAAAGCAAATCTAAATGCCTGAGGAATCGGTTGCTGAATAGATATTTGAAGCGGGAAAATTACTTCAATGCTCTATAAAAATAGGATTTATACAACAAAATTCCCAGATGAATATGCTCATTTTCAGGGCAGGAAAATTCCTTTCCGAAATGATATTTTGCTTTATTCTTCAAAAGTGCAGTACTTTGTAAATCTTGGATATCTAGCACTTGATCGAGTGATTACAAATACTGGACCAAAACTTCTGGAAATTAATGCGAGAGCTGGGTTAGAAGTGCAAAAGATTGCAGATATCAGACTTAAAAGTGTGTTACAAAAACTCTGAGATTTGAGAATTCAAGATCCAGAAAAGTGAGTTGATATCGCGAAAACCTTGTTCTCAAGAGAGGCCTCTCAAGAACTCAAGATGAGTAAAATCCTCTATCTTTCTCAATCAGCGAAACTTAAATTATATGCAGAAGGGCAGGAGGAAACCCATTCAATCCTTTTGGAAGTAGATTTAGATAGTAAAAAAAATCTGATTTCTCCTGATTTATATCAGAGAATAAGTGATTTTTGAGCAAAACAAATTTTTATTGATGCGCCAGATACTGATGTGCTAATTAAAAATCTTAAATACGAACTATGAACCTGAGAAAATAGAGTAGTGATCTGACAAAAAACAGCTTCGAAATTTCTTATTAAGCCGCTAAAAAAACAGGAGCTTTCTGTAAATATTCTCAATCCAAAAAAGATTATCGCAATGGAGACCGCACAATTGCACCTTGTTGATGATAAAGTTGAAAAACTCTCTAAAAGACTCAACCTGACTGCAAGGCTGAGACCAGTGAATTATTTTGGAGAGCTAGACCGCTTTATCTCAGAAAAGTGAAACTATAATCCGGTTTTTGATTATAAGTTCCCATCTTTGGACTTACAGGATAAATGGGCTTCAGAACTGAATGCTTTCCGTGATCAGCTGAGCAAGAGTTATTTGAAAAGTCCATTTTTGCAGCTCTTTAAGGAGAAGCTTGAGGAGCTCGACCATAGGACAAAACTTCTAAAGGCCTATACTAACCAGGATTTTTCTCTTATTGAAAAAGAAAATATAGCATTGTTCTGATCTTTTGATCCAGAACTTCTCAAAATAAGCAAGGAAAAGCTTTTTGCTGCTTGAGAAAAAAATAAAGAAAACTGATCTCCACTATCTTCTCAGCAAGTTCGTGAATATATTGAGAAATATCTTACTGAAAGAGGAATTTTCTGAGTAGAAATCGTTGAAAGTTCCACAACTTTCTCGAGAATGTCAATTAGTATCTGAAAAACTGCCAAGATCAATATTTCTAAAAATATTCGCTTTAGTGAAAATGAGCTTAAGCTCATTCTTGCCCATGAAGTAGATATTCATCTGACAAGATATTTGAATGGATTAAAATCTTGACGAAATATTTTTAAGTCTTGAACTGCTTACTATCTCAAAGACGAGGAGTGACTTGCTGTATGGAATGCTCGCCAGCTTGTTGACGATGAGGAGGAAAGTTTGGCTCTCTATAGAAAATATTATCTCCTTGCTGAGGCAAGATCGCTTTCTTTCGCAAAGATGACCGAATTAATGTATCTTCTAAATCCTAATAGAACATTAGAATGAGCGTTTAAGAGTATTTTAAGAGTAAAAAAAGGTCAAATTCTGACTGAGACTCTTACTAATACCTGTATTTGGATGAAGGATAAGGTGTATTTAGATGGATTTACGAAAATAAGTAAGGCTAATCTGGATGATTTGACACTTGAAAAGTTGAAAAAGGCTAAAATCAGACTTGAAGATACTAATTATCTTGTTTAAGATAGTCGCTTGTATTTAGAGTCATTCCATATCATTAAGGAAAATATGGAGATTAAAGATTAAAAATAGGATAATAAAAAAAGAGAATCTGATTCGATTCTCTTTTTTCGTTTTACCATCTTTTCCAACTTGGACAAGACTGCTGAATATTGATATGTGCAAATCCATTGAATTTGATCGCTTCCATGATTGTTTCCTTCATAAGTTTAATATCTTTATCTGGAACGCTCCTTACAAACTTACAGCCTGCAACTTCTGCTAGATTAACTGGATGCATTGGAGCGATCTCATTTCCCTCAGGAGTTGATTTTGTCTTTGCTCAGATTGGAGTTGTACAAGAAGCTTGCCCAGTAGTAAGTGCATAATTTTGATTATCACAAGTGATATGCACAAATGGGATATTTCTTCTACATGCATGAATCAAATGTCCAACTCAGATTCCATAACTATCTCCGTCTCCAGAAACTGAAATCACGGTTAGTTCAGGATTTGCCATTTTTACTCCAGTAGCAAAGGGAATCCCTCTTCCGTGCAAGGTTTCAGAACCATAGCCTTCCATGTATTGACTCATTTTACTATTACATCAGATCCCAGTCACCACAACGAGCTGGTGAAGCGGAATTTTTAGCTCAGCAATTGCTTGTTTGAGTGCGATATGAATCAAAAAGTCTCCACATCCTGGACACCATTGTATTTTATTAGTATTATGTCTCATTAGAATTTTGTTATCAAAAATAAAGAAGTATTAGTCTTGAACTGCTTGAATTTCCTCCTCAAAGAGAGGATATAAGGTAACTTTTCTCTGATGTGAGATTTTTGAGTTCCAGTCTCCATAGAGCTCACATTCTTTACGAACCAAATCTTCAAGCATTCCACTATGATTCATTTCAACAAAGATCAAATTCTGAATTCATTCTCTGTTTTTCTCCAGAAATGCTTTTAATCTTGGATCAAAAGGATAGAGTGATTTCACGATAATGAGACCGTATTCAGAATTATTTTTGATCCATTGCTCTAATGCATAGCGATTGACTCCCATTGTGATAAAGAAATTTTTAGCTTCAGGATTGATGATTTCATATCCATAAAAGTTTTCATTGAATTCATTTTGGATAAAAGTCTGTATTTTCCTTGCTCTTTTCTCCATCATTTCCCCCTTGATTGTAGGTTCTTCATTAGTAAAACCATACTCATCGTGTTCATATGAGCTCGCAATAAAGGTTGTCCCCTGTCTTCCAGGATAGCTATATGGAGAGATTCAATCTTCTGTGATTTCAAATCTTTTGAAGGTATCTTCAGGGCTTTCATCAGCGATCTTCCCTCTTAAAACAGGTTCAGAAATCAGATTTTTCTTTTCTATAGTAAGATAAGACTCAGAGAGCTGTTTATCACTTAGCAAAATTACTGGATGCTGATAAATATCAGAATAGTTTAGAGCTTTCCCCGCGAAATTATATGCTTCTTCAAAAGTTGAAGGATAGAGTACGATTGGTTTGGTATCTCAAAAGCTCGCATTCAAAGCATAATTGATATCTCCTTGTCCTGTAAAAGTTGGCGTTCCAGTACTTGGACCGTCTCTTTGAGAAAGGACATATACTCACCCAATTTCAGCTTGATTTGAAAATGCAATAGCTTCCGTCATCAAAGCAAATCCACCTCAGCTTGTTCCACACATAGATCTTTTCCCAGCAAATTTTGATCCGAGCATAGCCATACCTACTGCGATTTCGTCTTCAGCTTGGAGAAAGGTTACCTTTTTATTTTTTACTACTTCATCAATAATTGAAGAAGCTGGCGTCATTGGATACGCAGCATAAAATTCCAAATCTGAATCCATCGCACCTTTTGCAATGCATTCATTTCAATACATAAAAATCTTTTTTTCTCAGATCACTTTACTACAGTCGATCTGTGGAAAGTCAGTATTTTCTTGTCTTTTTATATATTCGTACCCAGCTTCTAGATCAGCATAATTCTGATCCATGATCTCTTGAGAGAATGATTTTAGAGAGAATTGTCTCTTTAGAATTGCTTTCCCCTCATCGATGGAAAGATTCAAGAGTTTTAGGGCTGCTCAGAGCGTAAAGGTGTTTCTATATTTACAGTTCTCATCCTTGATCATAAAGGTGTGTCTCAGATCATAGATCGGCTCATTCTTACTAATAGAATACTGATCATATGCCAAGAAAAAATCAATCTCCTTTCTGATAAAAACCTGATTTTCATCAGAAATATAGAGAAAAAAACAGTTATTGTCTCATTTGATGATTGATGCATACTCCTTGTCTCCAAGTACGGTATATCCCTTTTCACTCAAAATCTCAGCGAGAAAAAGCCCCGCAGTATTTACTCCAGATCCAGCAGGACCTGAAAATCAGATACTTACTTTCATATTAGTCTTTTTATTTAATCATATAAACTCTCCAAGTATACAAAAAACTCTCTGATTTGCAAAAAGAACAAAAATCAGATTTCTTTTTCTTCTTGACGAAATGAGAAATCGTGGTATTACACTTCTCTTGAAAAAAATGATAAAATTAGTACATACTATATGTAAACTTTTATCAGAAAACAATTACAAAAAATATGAGGAAACTATTTGGTCTTTTGTTGTTATCAATTTTTTCCCTAGCATGGGGATTCGCTTATACACCATTTTCTGAGCAGGAACACGCACAGATCGATCAGCGACTTAATCAACCTTTATCAAAAAAAGAAAAGAAAGAAAAATCAGATTTTTTCTCTCGTTTGGCTCAAAAGTCGCTTGCTATCCGTAAAGCCTTCCTTCCAAATATAAAAACTAAACTGTATTGACCAGCTTTGAGAGCCGAGGATATTGCCTCAATTGAGGATAGAGTGCGTACTTACCAAAACTTCACTACTTGAAGAAGAGAAGAAATGCTCGAAGAATTACTTAAAACTCAGCAGATTTCTGAGGAAATCTCTAGATCTTTGCAAATTGAGAGTTTTGAAAGTTTTGAGGGGTATGCAAAGACGATACTGCCTGCGCCAGTATTCTGGTTGCCGATAGATCAGGTAGATATTAACCTTTTGCTTTGATGACCAGGAACCACTGGACTGAAGCTCAACTCGAATAATCTCATTCAAGAATCTGCAGTTGTATTGCCTCCATGAACTGTTGTGAGTTTGATGAAGAAAGTGGATAACTGAATATTTACAACATATCAGATCCGCACGAGAGAATTTGATGCTGGAAGATGAGCAAAATATGGATACTTTTTAGATTCAAGATTTATCCAAAAAGTAGATCAGAAACCTGCTGAGAAAATTCAGCTTTTACCCTCACTTGAACAAGTGAAAAAGAATCTCCTTGCTGCCTCTGGTACCGTATATGTTTGGGGCGGATCATGGTGGCAGGGGATACCAGAGATTGAAAAATTCTTCCCCTCAGCTACTGGGCTGACAACTTTAGAAACTAAGAGGAAACTTTTCCAAGGAGTTGATTGTTCTGGACTGCTTTATCAGGCGACTAACTGATATACGCCAAGAAATACTCGTAGCCTTTTGAATTTTTGAAAACCAGTTCCTATCGCTGGTAAAACGATTGATCAAATAGTGAAAATTCTGAAACCTCTTGATCTTATAGTTTGGGATTGACATATTGTGATTGTTTTGGATGAGAAGAGGACGATTGAGAGTAGGTGAAGAGGGCAGCTTCCTGGAGGGGTAGAGATTGTGGATACCAAAAAGAGGCTTGAGGAGATCTTTAAGACAAGAAAGCCAGTTGATGATTATTATGACTCAAAATTAGCAAATCATAAGAAATTTGTAATAAGAAGGTGGATTTAATTAGCAGCTATCGTTCTAGTCCAATCCTTTGATAAAAAGAGAGAAAAGTCTGATTTTTTCTCTTTTTTGTTTTTCTTGATTTTCTCTTGAAAGCAAGAACTTGAATGCTATAGTTAGGGATGATTTATTTCATCATATGACTATAATGTTCAAGATCTCATATTCACCAAATCTCAAGTGAGAAGTTTATATTTCAGGGAGTAAAAATGCAGCACTTCCAATTCTTGCTGCGAACTATGTTGTAGATTCTCAAATTCAGCTTGAGAATATGCCGGATATTAGTGATATTCACAATATGAAGCGCCTTTATGAGGAAGCTTATACAGTATCAAAGGAATACTTTGATCTTACTGGTCAACTTGCAACCAAATTCAGAGCTTCAATTCTTTTGATCCCTGTTGGACTTAAAAAATTTGGAGAAGTCAGATTTGTTTGATCTGGTGGATGTAAGATTGGAAAAAGGCCTCTTGATACCTTCGATGATGCACTTCAAAAGGCTGGTGTAAGGATTGAACAGTGAGCATTCAAAACTTTCAAAGTTGTTGGGAAACCAAAGAAAAATATTATGCTTCAAGAGTTCTCTGTAACAGCAACTGAAGCATTGATTACCTATCTTGCATTTTTGGATGATGTAGACTACGATATTACCGTATATCAAGTTGCAACTGAGCCTCATGTGAAAAACCTTATTGATTTTCTCAATGCAGCAGGAGCAAAAATTACAATGGGACTAGATCATACCATCACTATTTCTCCAAGTAAGATTAATATTCAGCAGACCTCTTTTGAGATTATTAGTGATTATATAGAGGCAGGGACCTATTTTGCAATTGGTGCTGGAGCAGATAATTCGGAATTGACAATCAAAAATGTAAATGTTGATGATCTTAGTGCAATGTACAATATTGCAGATAAGATTGGAATTAACTTCAAAATCATAGATAAGCATACTATCACAGTAAATTCCTATAATAAGCCAAATTATAAAGCAACAAAGTTTGAAGTTAGAATTTTTCCAGGTTTCCCTAGTGATCTTCAATCAATTTTTGGAGCATTAGCTACTCAGTTTAACGGAGTTACCAAGATCTTTGAAACGCTCTATGAAGGAAGATTCTGATATCTGAATGAACTTGAAAATCTCTGATGAAAAATAGAGATTCTAAATCCTCATCAGGCTTTGGTTATCTGACCAAGTAAACTGCACTGAGGATATGTTTCAAGTACTGATCTGAGATGAGGAGGAGCGATGGTCCTTGCGGGGATTATGGCTGAGGGAGAAACTTCTATTATGAATGAGGAAATTATTGCTAGAGGATATGCTGATATTCTGAATAAACTCAAAAAAATCTGAGTAAAAATTGAGCAAGTAGCATAGGGAAGATTAGAGAGAATCTTAAGAAAATCAGAGTTCTCTCTTTTTTATTTTAACTTGACTTTTTGTTTTATATTTGTATAGTATTCTCGTCTCATTGGAGAAAGTATTTCTTTGCTAGTATTCAATAATAAAGTGTTTCTTGCTTATTGATAGTGATTTGATATTCCTCTCCTTTAGATAAAAGTTTATAAATGTATAATTAACAAAAAATTAATTGGCGTATGGCTAAAATTAATGGAGCCCGCAAGGGTAACGCAAAAAAGGATCTCGCTAATAATTCTGCTCAGAAGGCAAATTTAATGCTTGTAGATCAAACCTCAAAATCGGAAGACTCGACTTCCAATGAGAAAATTTCTGCTAAGAATTCAAAAAAAAAGCAGAAACAGGGGGTAAACTTTTCAGTCAAACTTTCAAAGAGGACAAAGGCTGCCCATTCAGCGTTTGAGCTTAAAGCTTTCTCTTCATTAGCAACTGCAATTTCAGAGCAGGTATCTATATCTGCTTATCACTGCAAAGCTAGGAAAGAAGGAAGGAAACTTGTTATTGCTTTGAAAGCTAGACCAAGTAATGAACTAAGTACAAGGTTAGAAAAACTTTCTGTTGGTAGTTCGATGAGTAACTTTGACTTTTCTAATAATTTTGTTTATTTAAAGGTTAAAGATACTGATATTAAGTTGTACCGTAAGGTCGGGAGTGAAGTTTTGTATGCAGAGTATCCTTGTGTTCCGGAGCAGATCCAGATGACCTATGAAAAGATTCTTGGATTGGTAAAGTTTGTTTGATTTTTAATCCTTGAAAAAGGTATCCAATATTTGGATGCCTTTTCTTGTTACTCTTTTTTTTGATGATTTGTGG
>JABCOM020000008.1 GCA_013333605.2 candidate division SR1 bacterium | reverse complement strand
TAAACTAGTTTGTCAGCTATCTGGATCGCCACGGCTTCGCCTCGCGACGACTACGGTTTTGCTCTCTGCTAGAGAAGGAATGATATATTGCTCCAAAAAACCTCATCATGATTTTCCCTTGCTTTTGAAGGCTAAAATGTTATCTTTGAGGTGCGTTTAGTAGCTAAATAGGATACCATATATGAGTCGTGCTAAAAATAAAAAAGTTGAAGAACAGGTTGTTGTAGCCTTTAATCGTGCAGACACTTTTCGTGAGGCACGCTGAGCTGTTGAGATTTCCGCTGATGATATTTTCTTGGGTGTGATTGATAGTATGGAGCTAATTATGCCTTTGGATCAGACTTTTTTTGCTGTTGTAGGCATGCAAAATATCCAGCATCTCCAAAAGCATATCAATAAACTCTTCAAAAAAAATACCCAAAGTGCCTCAAAAAAAACAAAAAAGAAAGCTGATCTTAAGCTCGATCCTCATATGCATCAGATTTTTTTCCCTTTTACAAGTGATAAAAAAGCAGCTGAAACCCTTGATTCAGAGACGAGTATTCAACTCCTCAATCCCTTTAAGATACTGCATGAATGCATGCCTTATCTCTCAAATAAACTCAAAAAGCTCTTGGAAGCTGATGATAATGAATATGAAGTCATCAAAAATACACTCTGAAGGCTATTAGAGGTTCCTGTATTGCAAAAAGAGGGTTTCATCGGATTTTTGGAGCTCCTTGATACGATGATGATACAACTTGATTTAGATTATTCAGAAATTGCGAACATGCAAATCAACTACGACCACTCTACTACTGACTCAGCAATCAATCAAATGCTTGATGCCATGGACAGTGAAATCGTTGAAAAGTCAGATGCTGAAAATATTTCACTAGAAACTCCAGACAACAAGACCAAGAAAAAAGAAGAAAAAAAGCTGACTATTGAGTACTTTGGTACTGATCTGACCAAGGAGGCTAAAGATGGATACTTAGATCCAATTATTGGAAGAGAAAAGGAGATTGATCAGGTGATCTATACGCTCTTGAGAAAGACAAAGAATAATCCGCTTTTGATCTGAGAAGCTGGAGTCGGAAAGACCGCGATTGTTGAGGGTCTTGTGCAGAGAATTATGATGAAAAAAGTACCTGAAAAACTGATCAATAAGAAGGTTTTCCTCCTTGATATGGGAACGCTTGTTGCTGGGACAAAGTATAGAGGGGAATTTGAATCAAGAATGAAGTCAATCCTTGAGGAAGCAACAGATCCGACCAATAATATCATTCTCTTTATTGATGAGTTGCATACTATTATTGGAGCTGGAGGACAGGATCAAAACGATGCCGCTCAGATGCTCAAACCACTCCTCTCAAGAGGGAAAATCAAACTTATCGGTGCGACTACTTTTGATGAATATCAGAAATACATTGAAAAAGATGCTGCGCTCAAGAGAAGATTTCAAGAAGTTGTAGTCAATGAGCCAAGTGTTGAAGTAACCAAACAGATTATCCTAGGGTTGAAGCAGATTTATGAGGATTTTCATGGGGTTTTGCTCTCAGATGAAGCCATTGACAGTGCAATCAATCTCAGCAAGAGGTATATTCTCAACAAGCAACTTCCAGACAAAGCGCTTGATATCATAGATGAAGCCTGCGCTAGAAAATCTACTATGCAGCAAAAACTTGATAATGACGAGAATTATCAAGCACAAGAGAAAAAAATCGAAAAAATTCAGAAAAAAATTGAAAGTGCAATTGAAAATCAGGATTATTTTTCTGCTGCTGAACTTAAAAATGAAGAAGAAGAACTCAAAAAAGAGCTTCAAAAAATCAGATCCAATAAAAATATTCCAATCAACCTCAGAAGCACTATTGAGTCGAGCGATATTGGAAATGTATTAGCAGACAAGACCTGAATCCCGACTAATATTGTGAATGAAGATGAAGTTACTAAGCTCAAGAGACTCGATGCTGAACTCAAAAAAGAGATCGTTGGACAAAATGATGCGGTAGAAAATGTAGTAAAAACTCTGATTAGAAGTAGACTTTCTGTGATCAAGAAAGATAAACCTATTGGTTCATTTCTGTTCCTTGGACCATCTGGAGTAGGAAAGACCTACCTCGCAAAGCTCATTGCAAAGCACTATTTTGGTGATGAGGGAGCTATGATCAGATTTGATATGTCTGAATTTATGGAGAAGTTCTCAGTTTCAAAGCTGATTTGATCGCCTGCTGGATATGTTGGATATGATGAATGATGAGGGCTTACTGAGGCTGTGAGAAGAAAACCATACTCTGTAATTCTCTTTGATGAGATTGAGAAGGCGTCTCCTGATGTTTTGAATATTATGCTCCAGATCTTGGATGAATGACAGCTCAAAGATAGCAAGGGAAGATGGATTGACTTCAAAAATACAATCATTGTCATGACCTCAAATATCTGAACTGATGAGTTTAGTAAAAAGAAGACTACGATCGGATTTGATACCTGAAAAGCTGCTGATATTGAGGATAAACAGTTTGATGATATCAAGACTAGAGTCTTGGAAGATCTTAAAAACTATATCACACCTGAGCTCTCAAATAGAATTGATCATAAAATTGTCTTTAGACCACTGAATAAGGAAAATCTCATCACTCTGTTCAATCAAAAGATCAAAACCTTCCTTGCTGCATGGAAGACTAATGAAAAAGTGAAACTACCTAAATTTAGCAAGGCTGAAGTTGAGAAAATTATTGATAAGATTTATGATCCTCAGTTTGGTGCGAGACCTGTTGAGAGATATATCAATGATGAAATTGAGCCACAAATTATCAATTCACTTTTGAAATAGGAGCTTAAATGTAGAAAACTCCCCTTTCAGGGAGTTTTTTTTGATTACTTTGGGAAGGATACATAACCTGTCATCGCGAGGCGAAGCCGTGGCGATCCAGATAGCTAGCAAACTAGTTTAATGTATATCACTTCTCCCCTGATAGGGGGAGATGTCGCTTTGCGACAGAGGGGGTTGATTTCTAAAGCCCCTGAGTCTCGCCATGCTCGACAGCTCCCCTAGCAGGGAGCGAAATCTTAGTCATCGCGAGTGAGTGAAACGAACGTGGCGATCCAGATACAGGTCAACATGGTTTAATTTTAATCTGGATTGCTTCACTTCGTTCGCAATGACGGGTTGAATGCTAACGTCCTTCAGTCTCACTATTGCTCGTGAACTCCTCTAGTAAGGAACATATGACTTTCTCTTGATTTTATCAAACAAGACCGTATACAAGGGGTATTTATTTTACTATTTTCTACACAATGACTGAAAAAACACATAATGAAGAGCTTAATGAAAAGAAAGCAACTAAGGTTCCTGTTGAAAATGAGGAGGAATCCGATCTTTGATCTCTACCAACTTCATTGATCTTGCTTGGAGCTTCTGGACTTTCATTCTGGGGATATGCGAACAACTATATCATTTCTATCAGACGTCTAAGTCTCGGTGAGTATTCTTGCTTGATCGTTGGAATTATTCTTGCTCTTCTTGGACTTTACTCACTCTATTTGTATTTCCAAAAGAAAAAGGAAGAAAAAGCGAGTAAATAACAGACTAAAACCTGAATCTTATTTCAGGTTTTTCTTTTTTAGAAATTGTAGAAAAACTAACAAAAATAGACTTTTCTTGGCTTTGATTTTTGTATTTTGACTTGTTTTTTACTCTGATTTTCCTACAATAAGCTTTGAAAACTCTTTTTTTAATTAACAAAAGAAACGATGACTACTCCAGAACAACAGCATGAATATGACGCCTCACAGATTAGAGTGCTAGAGGGACTTGAACCTGTGAGACAAAGACCTGGAATGTATATTGGTAGTACTGATGCTAGAGGACTTCATCATATGGTACAGGAAATCGTTGATAATGCAGTTGATGAGGCACTTGCAGGATACTGTAGAGATGTGACTACAATTCTCAATGAAGATGGTTCAGTAACTGTTCATGATAACTGAAGAGGTATTCCAGTAGATATCCACCCTAAAACAGGAAAATCTGCCTTGGAAACCGTATATACAGTGCTCCATGCAGGAGGAAAGTTTGATAAGGGTGCCTATAAGATTTCAGGAGGACTTCACGGAGTAGGAGCATCAGTTGTAAATGCGCTCTCCACCTGGCTTGAGGTGACTGTATACAAGCATGGAAAGATTCACCAAATGAGTTTTGAAAAAGGAATTCCTCAGGGAGAGCTCAGAGTTATCGGAGATACTGATAAGACTGGAACGAGTGTGACTTTTATGCCTGATGGAACAATCTTTGAAACACTTGAGTTTAGTGAGACAGCTGAAGTCGCAAGAATGAAGCAAGCTGCTTATCTTACTCCAGGTGTTAGCTTCACTTTCAAAAATCTAAAAACCTGACTCATGAGCAGGTTTATGTACGAATGAGGTATCAAAACCTGGCTTAAAAACCTTGTTTGAAATCAGCAGCCCCTCTCCTCTGCTCACTACTTCAAGGCAGAAACTGAAGACTGTCAGGCTGAGATTTCCTTCCAATTTGTAAATACGAATAATGATCATACCCTTTCATTTGTAAACAATATCCCAACAAAAGATGGAGGAACTCATATCCTGGGTTTCAAGTCAGCATTATTGAAAATTATGAATGAAATTGGGAAGGAAAGAGATAAAATTGATAAGAAAATCTGAGAATTTCAATATAGCGATGTTACTGATGGACTCTATGGGATCGTTACTGTAAAAATCCCAGAACCACAATTTGAGTGACAGACCAAAGGAAGACTTGGAAACTCATATGTAAGAGGTGCTGTTGAAGATTTGACGTATGAATATCTCAAAGGGTACTTTGTAGAAAATCCTGAAGAATTTGATCGTATTTTTGAAAAGATTGATCTGGCTGCTAGAGCTAGACTCGCTGCCAAATTTGCAAAGGAAACTGTACTTAGAAAAAATGCTCTTTCTGGTGGAGTTTTGCCTGGAAAGTTAGCTGATTGTAGCAAGAGAGGAAGACACTGAACTGAGCTCTACATTGTGGAGGGAGACTCAGCGGGTGGAAGTGCAAAGTCAGGAAGAGACAGTAAATTTCAGGCGATCTTGCCTCTAAGAGGTAAAATTCTGAATACAGAGCAAGCTGTTTTCCAAAAGATGATGGCAAACAATGAAGTTAAAGCGCTTATTACTGCGATCTGATGCGGAATCAAGGATAGCTTTGATATTGAAGGACTTAGGTATGAAAAGGTTATCATCATGACCGATGCGGATGTGGATGGTGCGCATATTAGAACGCTTTTGCTTACTTTCTTCTTTAGATTTATGAGACCGCTGGTAGAATGAGGACATGTGTATGCTGCCTGCCCTCCAATCTACAAGTTTTCAAAGGGAAGCAAGCATGTATATGTGTATAATGAGGAACATACCCCTGATATGTACTGATTTGAAACTAATGAAGGAGTAGAAATCCAAAGATATAAGGGACTTGGAGAGATGAATGCTGAGCAGCTTTGGGAGACTACTATGGATCCCTCATCTAGACAGCTTAATCAGATTACTGTTGAAGATGCAGAAGAGACTGATAGACTTTTCAGAATTCTGATGGGTGAAGATGTGCAATCAAGAAAGCACTTTATCCTTACCAACGCAAAATCAGTAAAAGGACTTGATATTTAATTACTTGGAAATTAAATCTCAAAAAAATATGAAAACCCTGAATATGAAATTCAGGTTTTTTTGTTTTTCACCTATGATAGCTAAGTTTCTTCTCTCTGCCAATGGAACTGGAGAGCGCAACGAGACTGAGTGGCTAGAGAAATCACCCCGTCATTGCGAGCGATAGCGAAGTAGTCTCCTTAAAACCGTCATTGCGAACGAAGTGAAGCAATCCAGATTGTAATCAAATTAGTCTATTAAATACCTAGATCGCCACGGCTTCGCCTCGCGATCACTGATTGTCACTGCAAACAATAATGAGACTGAGGAGCCTTGGTATTCAACCCCCTCTGTCCTTCGGACATCTCCCCCTATCAGGGGAGAAATAGTAGTTTATAAATAAATTTTAAAACCTTGAGCTACTCTTTCCTACCTTCAAAAGAACTTATTAAAAATCAGATTTTTTACAATTTTGATGCTGTTTGAAATTTTCTGTCCTCTACTCAGGCTATATTCAGTATAAACAATCGTATTTGGCACCTCCTGATAAACAATCTTATTTTGTGCAATAATATCAATAATTTCTGAGGCATGCTCCATACCATTAAAAGTAATTCTAAACTTTGGTAAGGCTGATGCTTTGATCATTCTATATCCATTATGAGTGTCAGTCAAAAGTATTCCGCTAAAGAATGAAGTAAAAAGAATTCAGATTTTAAGAATAAGTTTTTTACTTCGAGGCATATTTACTGTTGATCCAAGGAATCTTGATCCGAGTGCAATTTCTAAATTAGGATTTTTCTCAAAAGCTGAACGGAAGTTTTCTAAATCACTCAGAAGGTGCTGTCCATCAGAATCAAAGGTCACGACAAACTTCACCTGTGGTAACTCCTGTTGGACATAGTCAAACCCCGTCTGCAATGCCGCACCTTGACCAAGATTTCTAATATGCTGAATCAGAACCAGATTGCTTGTCTCCTGAAAATGCTGTTTGAGGAGCTTAAAGAGTCAGTTCTGACTTCCATCATCAATAAATACTACAATATTTCAGGTATCAAGTACTTCTTGGATCACTTGAATGCAATGTGAAGACTCATTGTAGGCTGGTATAATAAAGGCTATTTCAGCATCTTGTAGAGGTCATCTTACTACCCTCTCCAAAGAAAGGCTTCTAATCAACTCAGTTTGTGCTAGATGGAGTTTGGTATTTTTATTGTAAAGTTCAAGGACAAAATAAAATAAGAGAATAATCGAGACATACACAATCAAATCTGCTCCTCTATTCAGACCAAAAGTAATCCCTATAGCATTGAGCCATTCAATACGGAGTGCGAAGATTCCAACAATACATGATCAGAAAAAAAATAGAGCAAAGGTCGGAAGTCAGATTTTTTTTCTTTTATACACTCTAAAACTCAATATCAGAAAAGCAATACTTACAATAATCAAAAGTAGCTGCAATTTGGTCATCACTGATGAGAAAAATAAAGTTCACTCCGCATAAAATTGTTTGTATTTCTATATACTCTTTTAGGATACTAATGCAAGTAAAAGATAAATCCCTTGTATTCAATAGGGAAAAGGATATAGTAGGAGCAGTTTTTATTTTATTCATTTAATGGCAAAAACTATGAAATGAGTGTGGACAAAAAGGCTTGGGCTAGGAATTGTATTTGTAGTGAGTCTTCTGTTTATCTTCTTTGTAGGAAGAAACTTTAACAAAGAAACTCTTCAGAGAGAGCGAGTCTTAACAACAAATGGCATCAATAACTTTAGAAAGGGGCTTGATATCTCAGGAGGAACTAAACTTGTTTATAAAATCAACTATGACAAATACAAGGAAGTATACTCAGACCTTGAATTTGCTGAGGTGAAAAAGACTATTGAAAATGTAATCCTCAAAAATATTGATGGTAGAATTTCGACTCTTGGAGTGAGTGATTACAAAGCATATATTCAGAATTTGAATGATGAAACTCAGGTAGTAGTTGAAATTGGTGGAGTTGCTGATCTTGATCAGGCAAAGGAAATGATTGGTAAGACTGTAGAGCTTGAGTTTAAGATCGCAAATGATGAACCAAGAAATGCAGAGACTATCGCTGCAAGAAAGGCTCGTGCTGAGTCTATTAGACAGGAGCTCGTTGCACATCCAGAACAGATGCTTCCTATCTATGGAAATCAGCAGGGAGAAGATATTTATGGAAATATTTTCTCAGGAAATGCAAGTCAGCTTTCATCTATCTACAGTGGAAACCTTGAAATATTAAATACACTCCAAACTGGTCAAATCTCACCTCTTCTTGAAGGAGTATATGGAGATAAGTTTGGAACTGGAAGTGATGGACTAAATGGATTCTTAATCTTCCGTGTACTTGAAAGAAATGTTGAAAATCAGAATTATGTAATTGAAGAACTTTTCATCAATGATACTGCAAGCTGGAAGGTTGCAAAAGGAAATGATGGTACTCCGCTTAACGGAGCTTACTTCAACCTTGCAGAAGCAAATGCAGACCTTGGGAAACCAGGAGTAAGTATTACTTTCAATGAGAAAGGGAAAGAAATTTTCTGTCAGATCACTAAAGAAAATAAAGGAAGTACTATGGGAATCTTTATCTGAGGAGTACCTGCAACTATTGCAACTATCCAGGAAGCAATTTGTGATGGAAGAGCTCAGATTTCTGGAGGATTTGATAGAGAAAGAGCTATCGCTACTGCAAAAGAACTTAACTCAGGAAATATGCCTGCTCCACTCATCTTGATGCAAGAAGAACAGGTAAGTCCTTCACTTTGAGATAGTGCATTGCAAGGAGCATTAGTTGCAACTGCTGTTGGAACTTTGGCAATTATCCTCTATATGTTCTTTATCTATGGATGGAGAAAAGCAGTCGTTACTACACTTACTATGATCTTCTATTTTGTAGTGTTATTGGCTGTGATTAAGCTTATTGATTATGCGCTTTCACTTAGTGGTATTGCTGCAATTATCCTCTCTATTGGTATGGCTGTTGATGCCAATGTGCTTATCTTTGAGAGAATGAATGAAGAAATCAAAGAATGAAAGACTCTAAAGTCTGCAATTAGCAGTGCTACAGAGAGAAGCTGGTCAGCAATTAGAGACGGTCAGGTTTCTACTCTTTTGATCTGAGTATTGCTCTTCGCATATGGAATCAATATGTTTAAGGGATTTGGATCTATGATCGTATTAACTGCGCTCTTGACACTCTTCCTCAATGTTCCATTCATTATCGAAGCACTTAAGACAATCTATAAAGTAGATAGAAAGAACTAATTTTCTAAAAAACCAGCAGAAACTCCTTACCTTAGTAAGGAGTTTTCTTTATTGACAAAAATAAAAAAAAGAGAAATCTGAACTTGAAAATCTGTTTTCTTTTTTTATTATAGGAGGCGTAATGTTTTTATCCTTTTATACTGAACTATGAATAAACAACAGGATTTTTTCTCAAAGCAGCAATCTAGATGAGGTTTTTCTGGTGGCGTAATTAGGTCTCCTCAACAGAAATCTGGTAATGGAATGCGAATCTTCCTTTCACTTGTTCTAATTCTTGGATGTTTAGCATTAGGATATTACTTTATTCAAAATAATACTCAACAAAATCAGATTTCTCAAATTCAGTCAACTACTGGTGGAGGATATACTATAGGAATGCAGATCGACACTGTAGGAACACTCAAGCAAGATGATAGCGATTTGATCACTTATACGCATGTATTTACTAGCTCAGATGGAAAGACCTACTTTCTTAAGAGTAAAACGCTCCCACTAAATAATTATACTTCAGTTAGTTCTGGAGAATTTCAGGTTCTTGGAACATTAGAGGCAATATATAAAAACACTCCTCTGGTAGAAGTAACTGGTATTGTTCCAATTGCTGCTCAAAATCAGCAAGCAAGTACTGGCCAGCAAGAAGTTCAGGAAGAAGTAAAAAATCCTGGGATCTATGTAGCAAATGCTGGACTTTACTTTGGTCAGGAATTCTTTGATAGTTTTGTCTTTGTTGGACAGGCAGGAAAAAACGGGAAAATTGAAATTAAAAACCTTGAAAATGATAAAGTGACAAAAATTGAATTCTTTACTTGTACTAATGGTGGAGATACTAATTGTAAGGAGTTGACTAGGACCTTTAAAGACACCTCAGCTCAGGTCTCTACTACAAGTAATGGAGACACTTTCTATAAATTAGGAGAGGTAAAGACTTGGTATTTCCAAAATTGAGATACTATCTGATACTTCATCAATAATGCTGATGACGAAGAAGTACTTAAAATTAAAAATCTGATTACAATCGTTAGTCCTGAATATGTAAAACAGCTCGTGAATCTTTACTGAGTAAAGGTCTGTCTTGGCATTGATAATGGACTTAACCGTATCACTTCGCATACTATTAAGACGAGTAAGTCAGGGATTGAAGCTAGCATTCAGTGAGCTGGTGAGAAGAATTTTACTTGTCAGGTTAGTGTAGATCCAACTTTACCAAACAAATTAAAATTTATTGATCTTAAAGTGAGTGATACCAACTCTAATCCTCAGTCATCGACCTGAACTACTCAACAAACAACTCAAACAGGCACTGATACAAAAAAAACTGAAGAGAAGAAAACAGAAACAACCACTACTCCATCAGAGGCAAAAAAAGAACAAGCAACAACTCGTGAAACTAGCTATAATCCAAATGTAAAACAATTTCCAATCTCTGAGGATAGACAACTCACCTATTCTTCTGCAAGAGGTGCTTATGAGGTCACCTTCCCTTCAATGAATATCTCTTATGAGGGGTTCAATACTGATGTAGACTTTGGTCAAGCAGGAGTACGCTGTAGTTATGGTCTCAGAGTGATCAAGCATAGTGACAAAGACCTTCTTTCAACAAATCCAACTGTTGTTGTGTATGAATGTAGGAGCAAAGGAGACCTCACTTCTCCTGGAGAAAACTATATTATTAAAGAACTTGGAGACAAGAAGTTTGTGATTGAAGTAAGAGATGGTGCATGGTTAGAGTTTGCGAAAAATATTGTTATCCAAACAATTTCATAGTTAAAAGTCAAAAAAGAAGTCTAAAAAATCTGACTTCTTTTTTTATGATACAAAAAACTCCTAGTAAAAAACTGGAGTTCTAATAAAAAGGTTCTCTAGGCACTTTAAGAAGAAATGCATAGAATATACCTAGAGAACCATCTCCTTAGTTTGAGTGAAGAAGCTAAGGAACCGTTCTAAACCGATCTCCCGACTGATTTAGGTCTATCTCCCGACAGTTTTAAACGGATACAAATATATAGCTTTTGTAAATTTAGTATTTTATATACTTTCCATCATAAAAGTCAACATATTTATTTCGTTTGCATTCTAGAATAGAGTAAATCAATAGTTTTTTTAGTAAGAAAAAAGATTGCATTATCTCCCGACAAGCAATCCAATTAAATTACATCAAATGTTCTTATGCAAGTATTTGCTTTAAAATTTATTTTATATGGCATTCTCATATTATCTTTTTTCTAGGCAAAGTCAATTCTTTTAAGAAAAAACTGACTCATCTCAAACGACGGTCAGTTTTCAATCATAAATTTTAACTAATCCCACTTTATATGGGATCTTCATAATATAAATTTTGTACTAAAAATCAAATCTTTTTTTTGAAAAAAGACTGGATCATCTCCCGACGTCCAGCCAATACTAAATAATGATGGATTTAATTGATATTATAAATAGTTTTTATATTACAGCCTATTATATACTTATTCATCTTCAAAAGTCAAGTATTCCTTTGCATGGGATATATTCCTTAGACTGTTTACTATCTTTAAGGAAAGAAATTAATAGCTCCTAGCATAAATAACTCTTCTCTTACTTGGTTTTCCTGAAAGAGGATCTATTCACTCCTCTTCTCAAAGATCAAATGGCAAACATCTAATTGTAGCCTTAAGCTCATCCTGGATCTGCATAGCTGTTTCGTTTGTTCCATCTCGATGAGCGAGGACAAATCAGCTTTCAACCTTTTCTTTAAGCTCTTGATAGGTATTCGCTGTTGATGTGTGCTCAAGGGTAAATTTTTCGTGCTTTTTATAGATATTTTGCTGGATATCAAGGAATACCTCCTGAACTGTATGAGCAAGCTGATCTATTTGAACAAAACTCTTTTCCAAGGTATCTCTTCTAAAAATTTCTACCTGCCCCTGCTCTAAATCTCTTCTTCCAACAGCTATTCTTACAGGGACTCCCTTGAGTTCTCGTTCATTAAACTTTCGTCCAGCAGATTTTTGCATATCCTCATCTATTTTGAGCTTTACTGGAATTGAGTAATCTCCTAAAGTTTCAGAATGAATAACAATGCTTGAAAGCTGATCAAGTTGAGGCTGGAGTTTTGCCTTTATCTCATTTAACTCCTCTAGTGTCTTAAAAATAGGTACCACTACAAGATGAATTGGCGCAAGTGCAGGTGGCAAAACTAATCCATGATCATCAGAATGAGCCATAATCAAACCTCCCATCATTCTCGTACTCACGCCCCAAGAAGTAGCATAAACATACTCTAACTCATTATTTTGGTTTGTAAATTTCACATCAAAGGCTTTGGCAAAGTTCTGCCCAAGATTATGAGATGTTCATGCCTGCAGTGCTTTTCCATCTTGCATCATTGGCTCAAAAGTATAGGTTGCAACCGCCCCAGCGAATCTTTCGTGTTCAGGTTTTTCTCCTTTATAGTGGAAAACTCCCATAAAATTACGAACAAAATCTGAGTATACTCCTAACATCTTTCTTGCTTCAGCATCAGCTTCCTCTGGAGTTGCATGAGCTGTGTGTCCTTCTTGCCAAAGAAACTCAGCACTTCTAAGAAAAAGTCTCGTTCTCATCTCCCATCTTACAACATTTGCTCGTTGATTGATCAATAATGGTAGGTCACGATATGACTTAATCCAATTTCTATAAGAATCCCAAATAATTGTCTCAGAAGTTGGCCTTACGATAAGTTCTTCTTCAAGCTTTGCCTCTGGATCGACGATAATTTCTCCATTTTCTCAATTTTTAAGCCTATAATGAGTCACTACAGCACATTCCTTAGCAAATCCTGCAACATGAGAGGCTTCCTTTGAAAAATAAGATTTAGGGATGAACAACGGAAAATAAGCATTTTGATGCCCAGTAACTTTGAACATTCTATCTAAGATATCCCTCATATTCTCCCAGATCGCATATCCATAAGGTTTGATAATCATACATCCTCTTACAGCTGAATTTTCAGCCAAATCTGCATATTTTACGAGATCATTATATCGCTGAGAATAGTCTTCAGCTCTTGAAGTAAGTGTTGTCGCCATAATAATTTAGAAAACAAAATAAAAATCTGATTTTTCTTCTTAAAAATAGTATTTATATCTTAATTACTGGGGACATGGCGCGTATGATACCACATACTTTTGATCAAAAAAATAAAACTAACGTTAAATATAGAGTTTTCACCGGATTTTTCAAGGAAAATTTTTCTGATAGAATGATCTGAAATCTAAGGATAAGAGATTAAGACCTTTTTTTTGACAAAAGAAAAAATCTCACTATAATCAAGGAAAGAAAAAATCTGATTTTTTATCTTTTCTCCTCAAAAATTCCCATGGCAAAAATAAGCAATGATCAATTTCAAAGTCCTACAGCATATCTAGAATATTTGAATACTTTGATGATTCAAAAAAATGCTTCTGATATGTATTTGACCTATGGTGAACCTCCTGTTTTGAGAATTTTGGAGGAAGTCCACAGAGAAACTGATCTTGAGCCGTTGGATGATGAACTCCTCAATCAACTAGCATTAACCCTGATGAATACAACAGGACTTGATTTTTTTGAAAAGCACGGAAGTATTGATCTGGGAATTGGATATCAAGATAGAAGATATAGGGTAAATATTTCGAGACAAAGAGGCCATATTATGATTGTTGCCAGACTTTTGAGAAAAAAAGTCCCAACCCTAGAATCACTATGTTTACCAGGAATTTTCAAGGAACTCTCACATAGAACGAATGGGATTATTTTTTTGGCAGGAGCTACAGGATCTGGAAAATCTACCACACTCGCAGCAATGGTAGAGGAAATCAACCAAACCGAGAAAAAACATATTCTGACGATTGAAGATCCGATTGAATATATTTTTGAGGCAAAAGAAAGTGTTGTTGATCAGAAAGAATTAGGGAAAGATGTTAGTTCCTTCTCTTCAGCAATGAAATATGCTCTAAGACAAAGGCCTGATGTGATCCTCTTTGGTGAGATCAGAGATCTTGATGGTATCAGAAATGCTATTCTCCTCTCAGAAACTGGTCATCTGGTACTAACAACTGTTCATGCTAGATCTGCTGAACAAGTTTTAAATAAAATTGTTGGATCATTTAATTCTAGTGAACAAAATCAGATCAGAGTCCAACTTGCTGAAAATCTCTGAGCAATTGTTGTACAAAAGCTTTTAAAAAGGCAGGATCAACCAGGTCTTGCTCTTGCTCAAGAGGTCCTACTCAATACAACAGCAGTTGCTAACCTCATTAGAGATAATAAGCTTAATCAGCTAAAAAGCACTATGTATACCAACAGAATGTGAGGTATGCAAATCATGGAAGAAAGTCTTTTGAGCCTTGTTGAAAAAGGAATGATCACTGTATCTCAAGCAATTCAAGCCGCTAATAATCCTGAATATGTTCAAAGAGAATTAATTACTAGAGAATTAATAGAAAATAAATAGAAAGAAATATAAAAGGAGCAAACAATTGCTCTTTTTTTTGATCTTTCGAAAAATATTCTTGAAAAGTGAGGAGAAAACACTACACTCAGAGTCAGATTTTTATCTTTTTTTTCTAAAGGGAATGATTAACTTAGACCAGGAACTTACTTGGCTCAAGGCGTGTGAGGATTTAGTAGAACTGGAAAATCGATATCAGAGGATCCTTGGGAAAAAAGGGTATGTAAGTGAGGCGTTAAAGACGCTCGCCCAGTTGCCAATTGAGGAGAAAAAGATTCAATGAGGACAAATTTCTGCACTAAAAACAGCTCTTCAAGCAGCATATGAAGAGTGTTTTGAAAGACTCAAGCTCAGAGAGATCAATGCACAGCTTGCTGAGGATATTGTTGATATTTCACTTCCTGGGACACCTGTCGAACAGTGATATTTTTCACTTTTGAGCAAAGTAAGAAGGGAACTAGAAGAAATTGCTCAGGGTATGGGATTTATCGTTGAACATGGAAGAGATGTTGTAAGCAAATTTGAGAATTTTGAGTCTGTGAATATTCCTGTTTCTCATCCCGCTACTGAAATGCATGATACGATCTATATTGATGAGCTAGATCCTAGATGAGAAAATTTTGTTCTTAGAACCCATACCTCCTCTGCTCAAAACTATGTTATCAAAAAATACTGAGTTCCAATCAGAGCTGTTTTGCCTGGTAGAGTCTATAGATTTGAGAATGTAGATGCGACTCACGATACTATGTTTTATCAGTTTGAGTGAGTATATATTGACAAAAATATCAGCATTGCACACTTCAAGACGATTATTCAGGATTTTTTGACTGTTGCTCTTCAAAAAAAGGTTGAAATCAGAATGAGACCTGCATATTTCCCTTTTGTTGAGCCAGGTTTTGAGATAGATACAAGATATGAATATGTAAATCCTAAAACCGGGAATAAAGAAATGTCAAAGTGGATGGAGATCCTTGGCGCTGGAATGATTCATCCAAATGTACTAAAAGAAGCTGGAGTAAATCCTGAAGAAGGGCGAACCGGATTTGCCTTTGGAATGGGAATTAATCGTCTAGTTGCAGTGAGATATGGAATAAAAGATATCAGGCTTTTCACCAATTGAGATCTAAGATTTTTAAAGAGCCGATAGATTCTATAATTTTTATCCGATACAGCTCATGAAGCAACAAGAAAACAATACTGATCTCCTTCAAGATGAAACTCTGAGTCAAAAACTGATAAAAAAAGGTTTTTGGCTCTATCTTTTTTCATATCTTATCGCGCCAGGTGGATATTTAATTAGGCTTTTAATCTCTAATTCTCCAGAGATTTCTGTCGCAGATGTTGGTATTCTCTACAGTATTATTAGCCTGATTAGTTTCTTGAATGTTTATAATGACCTTGGTTTAACCGAAAGCTTGCAGTATTTTTTGCCAAAATTTTGGATCAAAAAGGAATATAATCATATTAAGACAACGATCTATCTCAGCTTTTTAGTCCAATTTTGAACAGCGATATTGATCGCTCTTGGATTATGGTTTGGTAGTGATTGGCTTGCAGCAAACTATTTTCACAATCCTGTTTCTGCCGATATATTAAAATACTTCTGTCTCTATTTTTTGTGAATAAATCTTTTTCAGACTTTTCAGAGCATTTTTATTGCATTTCAAAAAACTTTTGACTACCAGCTTGTGGAATTTATAAGAATGCGATCTGTAGTCTGATTTTCTTTTTTTTGCTTTTTAACTAACAGAGGGACAATAGAATGGTACAGTCTTAACCGACTTTTATGATTAGGAGTTTGAATCCTTATTGCTGGATTTATTTACTATAGAAACTACCATCATTCTTTAATGCAGGGGAAGTTTGAGTGGAACAAACCTATGCTTAAAGAATATCGCAAATATGCATTATGGTCATTCATTTGACTAAATATTAGTAGTGTATTCTGACAGATTATTCAGCAGCTCGTACTTTATTTTCTGGGTGATGAATCTGCTGGATATTTTGCGAATTTTCAGAGTCTGTTTAATATGGGATTTATAATTATTTGACCAATTATGAGTTTGATTTTCCCAATTGTTGCAGAAGTTATGGAGAAGAAAGATGAGAAAAAACTGAATCTCCTTATTTCGTTTTTTTATAGTTATTTTTCTGTTCTTATTTGCACTATAGTGCTATTATTTATGACTTTATGATCAGATATTTGATCTCTTCTATTCGGAGCCAAATTTAGACTATCTGGAGAACTACTTTCATACTGAGCGATATTCCTTATTTTTTCAACGCTTTCTACATTTAATTTTTCTGTTTTATGAGGATTGGGGAAGGTCAAACTTAGAGTAAAAGCTTTATCCTATTCAACACTTATTTTCTTACTTTCCTCGATAGTCTTAATCCCTTTATTTAAAATCTATGGTGCTGTATTTAGCTTTTGACTTAGTTATCTTTCGTTATGGATCTTTAGTTATTTTGCCCTATGAAAATACAAGACAATTTGACTAGATTTCAATTTCATTTCTAGTAATCTAATTTATTTGATCATTCTCTGATTCATTATCTATCTAACTAAAGATATTTTTTTCTCAATCAGTTACCCAAGACTTCAACAGGTTTCTCATTTACTTATCATTACCTTTATAATTTGCCTTATTTTAGCTCTTTTGAATATGAAAAAAATTTCCTTTATTCTAAAGGAAATTAAGAAAATTTCAAGAACCCAATAATTTTAAATTATATCTTTCAAATAGAATTTTGGCTGATAAAGCTTAAACTATTCGGTCACTCATTAAATATAAGATCTAATATACTCATATATGGAAGAAAATCTCCCCACAATTGAGAATAAACAGGATGTTTATACTCTTGAAAGACTAGTTCAATTTTTGCATCCGAGAACAAATCAGCTTCCACATATCACCTCCCTCATGCTCAAGAAATATAGAAATCAGATCAAATTTCTTTGCATATATCAACTAATGCCTTAGTACTAGAATGTTCTAAATCTGGCAGAATTTCTGATAGAGTTATAAATGAGGTGCGTTCTATGCCGATTAGCCTAGAAAGAAAAATAATTGTTTCAATATTAAACTTGGCAATATTAGTTTCTTCTGTTTCATATATCTTCCTTCTTATTTCCTCTCCGTATGTATTAAAATACGGGGCTTTTTTATAAGATTGCTCTATTGTCGTCCAGTGCTTCCTTAATATTTTATTATCAAAAGAAACCTCATTAATTTTTTGTCCTAGCGATACCTTCACGGGTAAAGACAAAAGAACCTCACCATTAGCTCATTTAACCTTATTTCTATTATGGTAGTCCCCTTTTGTAAACTGAGCATTGTCATAAAAAACAAAAATATCCGAGAGATAAATCTTATTAAAAAGTCACAAATAAGGAATATAATTTGGCTGATGAATCGAGCAACGCATTTGTTAGTAAGCACATATAGAGATAAATATGAGAAACAATTAATTAACAGATCTGAAGACCTCAAATGCCTCAAAACATTTCTCATTCCTAAAAATATCAAATGCTCTATATTCTGCCAGTCCTTTTACAGCTCTTTCAGCCATATAGGTCTTTGTATTTTGGGAAGAATGAAATTTGACAGCACTAATTTTTAAATCCATAAAATCTGTAATATCAACATAATATGTGGGTCTAAAATCTATTGTAGAACTTGGGGACTGATAAACATAAATATGATTGACTAACCTTCAGGCCACAATAGCAGCATGATGAACTGCTCTATGATCTTGATGAGTATCATGCCTGGATGGGATAAAGATCATATCTGGATTAATTTCTTTAATATATTTTTCTATAACTTTTACTGTGTCATATCATTCAGAAATATATCTGTCAGTAAGACTCTCAATAAAGGGAGTAACTCAAATTAAGGCAGCAGCTTCTTCTGCTTCTTTTTTACGATCTTTCCCTGTCGTCCCTCAAGATCCATTCGTTAAAACTAAGAAATTGACATCATATCCCTCTGCTTTCATTCTAGCCATTGTTCCAAAGCATCCCAACTCAATATCATCTGGATGTGGACCTATTGCAAGTACTTTTGTCATTAGTATATTATAAGTTAGTAACTAAAAGCGTATTAATATCAGTATCCAACATATTTAGCTTGCTTTTTAAGAAAGGTCTTAAATTTTCTATATGCTGATTACATATTGCTCTTTCTGAATGAACATCTTTTATATACTTATAGTTTCTTTCTATAAATTCTGCTCTGAAATCATTATCCTCAAAGAGTTTTTTTGTTAAATCAAGCAAATTCTCTCTTTCTACTTTAATTATTTCATACATATCATATGTAATAATAGGCTTTTTGCAAGCCATAATCTGCATTGGCATAAGAGATAGCCCTCAAATACTGAAATCTCAAAAACAAAAATCTGACCCTCTAATTTTTGCAGCTAGTATCTCCTTATCCATAAAATCATGCCAAAAGTATGTGTTAGGATCACTAAGTTCAGACTTATACTTTTTCACTTCAAATCACTGATTAAGTAGATGAAGTGTAGCTTCTGGGTAATTTGGTTTTATGTACTCTTGAAAAATTTTTATCGCATATTCAGGTCTTTTATCTCCGTGAAGCCTAGTTGGAAAGAAACAGGCAGGATTTCACTCAAGCTTTATAACTTCCCCCTCAGGATTAAAAATATCCATATTTACTGGATTTGGCAACCATTTTACATCGCTTCTCACCTTTTGTCTTAAAGGTTCTAACATATCTGGCGTTGAACAATAATAGAGATCAAAATCCTGAATCTTTTTTCTAATTTTTGCTCAAAATAATTTATCTATTATTCGTCAAAGTATCTTTTTGATAATATTTTTTTCATCAATCCAGAGTCTGTGATAATTAACTCAAAAATCAAAGCCATGAGATTCTGCGATCGAGATCTGATTTGGTATTTTCTTAAAATTCAGGAAATTCTCAGTATTATTAAAATGTACAATGTCATATTTTTGGATAACTCACTCTCTATAAAGTTTTTTTAAGAGCCAAAAATTTTTAGGAATATAGACTGCTCAAGCTGTTGGCTTATCAATATTCGGGTAGTAAAGATCAATATTAAAAATATGTTTAAAATTTTTCTTAAAAAAGAGATACTGAAATTGAAACCCATTCATAAAATAACTAGATTTTTTCATAATACACGAATATACGAATTTTTAAAAAATCTATAATTTTCTTAATAAGAAGAATAGCATTTAGCCACCGTTTATCAAGACCAAGTTTTAGGAAATTAGGATTTAATCTTATGATTTTCTTAAAAATTACTTGTAAATCATCATCCCAAATAGAATAATCAAAACATCTTGGTAATACCAAGAATCTATCTATATTTCAATACAGTTTAAAATACTTCTCTGTATATAATTTATAATTTTGTTTACCAATACTCATAAAAATCGTTGGATATCTTCCATAGAAATATTTCTTTTCTCCATTCTCTACTATAATTACCTTTTCAATAACCTCAATAAGATAATATGATATATCAATTGCTTGAAATATATATTCAACAAGTTTATCTTGATCTTTGTGCTTAAACCGTGCATTTCTAAACTTCTCGAAACTTTCTATAAAATCTCAGCATCTCTTATCTAATATACAAATTTTCC
>JABCOM020000007.1 GCA_013333605.2 candidate division SR1 bacterium | reverse complement strand
TTTTTGGAGCAATATATCATTCCTTCTCTAGCAGAGAGCAAAACCGTAGTCGTCGCGAGGCGAAGCCGTGGCGATCCAGATAGCTGACAAACTAGTTTAATTTTAATATGGATTGCTTCACTTCGTTCGCAATGACGGTTTAGATGAACAAAGAACAGAGGGGGTGAGTATCCGCAACAAAACACTAAACACTTTAATTAATTAAAAAACACCAAAGCTTGACAAATATTATAATTTGATTATAATATAGGTATCTTTATCTTCTTACCAAGAATAGTTATGAACAATAGCACAAGAAATTTCACAAACTCATCAAACGCACAAAACAGCTCATCATTCAAAGACAAGCTCAGGAAACTCACGACAGGAGTAGCTCTAGCTGGGACATTACTGATGGGAAGTGCATGTGAAAATAAAACCAACACTACAGCAGATGAGCAAAAGGACAAGATTGAAAATGTAGAGATAAAGGCTGACACAGATGTTCAGGAAGTGAAAGCTAATGAAAGTTTGATAAATATGCAGGAAGATGATGACGATATTAGCCTTGAAGAGGGGCTTGAGATGCTAGGAGCTAGTGATAGACTAAAGAAAGTACAAGAACAAGAAAAGAACAAAAAAGAATATGATAGTCTATGAGTAGTACTGGCTGCATCAGAAAAGAGATTAACAGATTCAGAAAAGAGATTAGCAGATTCAGAAAAGAGATTAGCAGATTCAGACAAAAAAATGATCGCTACAATCAAAGAAACAGAAACTCTTTGGGCAGAGATCGAAACTGATAAACTTCTCAATATGCCAGATTTACCTCAAAGATTAAATAAATATTTTAAAAATTGTAAGGCTCTTAATATGAAACCATCTGCAAGAGCCTTAGAATTACAAAAACTTGTAAATAGTCAAAGAGGTCGCAAATAAATAATTTCTTAACTATATAAAATAATGACAAATAGAGATTCTGGGAAAGAGATACAACTCAATGCTAAAGATAAACTTAAATGGAGTCAACAAAAATTTGATATAAATAGTACTGTTGATACTGTTTTTTCAGCTCAAAAATATACTATTCCAGAAAAGAAAGAAATAACTCTACTTGTCCAGAAACTTGTAAACCAAAAATTTGATGTTTCAAAACTTGCTGATTTTTTGAGAAAAGTTGAGCAAAAGAAAAATCCTCTAAAAGCCTTGGAAAAATTCGTAAATGAATTTCTAAAACAGGTTGTTGAAAAAGAAGATATTCAAGCGAAACAACCAAAAATCACCGTAAAAATGAAAAAGGAAAGAGAATCACAAATAAGAGGTATTGAAGCAACAACCCAACAAAATAACAAAGAAGCAACAGCCAAACAGAAAGAAGTAACAGACAAACAGAAGGAAATAGAAAAGATTAAAGAATACAATAAAACACTTAAACGTCTAAGAGATTCCTATAAAAACCTCCCTCCTCAATTTAAAACTCACACTCCTGAAGAAGTCCAGTCAAAACTCTCATCCCTAACACCTGAGACGCGTCAGGCAGTGCAATCTAGCGGGATGAAGCTTGAGGAATATGTTAGTATGCTTCTCGCAAAAGATGCACTCAAAGGTACTACTTCTCCTGAAGCCAAGGAATTTAAACATGCTCTTGAAAGCTTTAATAAAGAATGTGGTATCATTGAGCATACTGCTCACGGGCTTCCAAAATCTGAGACTCCAGAAGCCTCTTTCCTTGAAGAGAATCCCGATATCAAAGAGTATGCAAGAGATTCAAAAAATAAAGCATTTGAAAATCCTGAACATTCAAAACTACTTTCCGATTGAGAGTGGCTTATTGATAGCAAACTAACAATGTTCTTTTGAAATGATAATCTCAAAAAACTTACTGAAGAAGTTTGATATTTTCAAAACTTGCCTATAGATTCTTGGACGTCAGAACAGAAACAGAAGAAGCAGATATTTGATTCTAAAGTTAAAGAGATTAAAGCAGGATTGTCTGAAAATTTATTGCAGATTCAAAAAGATACTGCGACAAATTTTCCTTATACGATGCTGATGAACTTTTTTGACGAACCAACTCTAAGGTGAGAGACGCTTGATGATCAGCTTAGTCCAAATGGGAAAACAAGAAAGATGCTTGATGTTGAACACGGAAATAGTACGGAAGAAAGAGTAATGAAGATGAGTTGAAAAATGAATGATGCAGCAATAGACATTTTTTATCCTATGGACACTCCAAACCAAACTCTTCAAGCAACCGATACGATGTATTATAATAGGAATCTAAATAGAGTTGTTTTTTGACAAAAGGTTGACCTAAATACAGAGGCTCCAGTTATATCAGAAGTCTATGCGGAAATCAACAAAGAACTAACTCCAGAAAAAATCTCATGAATACTAAAAAATTCTTCATCTCCCGCAGAATTTAGGAAAAAGTTTGTAGAATATATTCAGAATATTGTCAGAGGCTTTTTGAACGCAAGTGAAGAACAAGAAAAGTATCGTCTTACGAGAATGGCTGAAAAGAATCAGACAAAAGAGACTCTTATTTCAACACTCTTTCCTTGAAGTAGTAATGAAAGAACAAGATTTGAGATGAATATAAATCAGAATCCAGAACTTAAAAATTTTTTTATGCTCTGTTCAGCAACTTTTGAGAGTGCTACTTCTATTCAGTTGCAAAAGTTTAGATCTTGATTACAAAAATTTAATACTCTTATAAAAGATCGTGATGCACTTGAGAAGATCGCTGATCCAATACTCGGAGGCTCTCTTATAAAACTTCATAACTTTATCATAGAGAAGAAAACTGAGTCCAGTGATTTTTTTGCTACGCTCACAACTTTTTTCAATCTTTTTACAAGACAAAACCTCCGCTCTCCATCACTTGATCCTACTAGCTCAGACTTTAAGCTCAATATAAATGATTTCTCAGCGACGCTCCACCACCTCTCAAGTGGACTTCCTCTGGATCAAAACGGGCAGCTTTCATCTTTTTCTCAGGACTTCCGTAATAACTATGAAGCCCAAAAATCCAGCCAGTCAGAACATTCTACCGCAGATATTGAGGCTGATCTTGAGCTTGCCTATGGATAATCTCTCATCAAACCTGTTATTGCGAGCAAAGTGAGATTTTTCGCTCCCTGCTAGGGGAGCTGTCGAGCGCAGCGAGACTGAGGGGCTTTCAATCCAGTATAATTTAATCACCAGAAATCTCCTTGATCTGATCACGAATCTGAGCCGCTTTTTCAAATTCCCATGCCTTGATCGCTTCATCAAGCTGGATTTTAAGATCCTTGAGAATAATTTCTTTTTCAGCCTTAGTAGCTCTCTTGAGTTTCTTTACTTTACCTCTTGTAAGAGATCAAAAATCCTGATCTAAACTCAGGTCTGTTTTTACCGTTTCTAGTTCTTTTACATTAGACAAGGCGATATGCGGAGTAATTCAGTTTTTTTGATTGAAATTTTGTTGAATCTCACGACGACGATAGGTTTCTCGTAGTGACTTAAGCATCGATTCAGTGAACGCATCAGCATAGAGAACTACTTCACTATTTGGATTTCTCGCAGCACGACCGATGATCTGAATCAAAGACGTTGTTGATCTCAAAAAACCCTCTTTATCCGCATCCAAAACCCCAATCAGCGTTACCTCTGGGAGATCGATTCCCTCTCTGAGCAGATTTACTCAGACAATAATATCAATTTCTCAGGTTCTAAGCTTCTTGATGATTTCCCAGCGATCAATAGTCGCAATCTCACTATGAAGATAAAAAGCCTTAAACCCTTGAGCAATCAGAAAACTTGTGACTTCCTCAGATGATTTTTTGGTCAAGGTGATCAGAAGAATCTTCCCCTTTTTAGCAATATGTTCATGTAATTTTCCTAAAAGATGATCCAAAAAAGCTGGATTTTGATTCAGTTTTTTATCTTCAATTTGTGCTGGAGTTAGTTGAAGATAGGTAGAAAGCGGTGAAGACATAGAGTTCTCTCAGAATAAAATTCAGCGATAAAAGCAATTCGCTATAGCTTACGCATTTTCATCCTGAAAGCAACTTGAAATCAACTCCGTCATTATACAAACGAAGAGAGAATTTTCGCTCCCTGCTAGGGGAGATGTCGAGCGGTAGCGAGACTGAGGGGCTTTTTAATCACTCCGTCATTGCGAGCAAAGTAAAGTAGGCCGCTTAAACTTGTCATTGCGAGCGATAGCGAAGCAATCCAGATTAAAAATAAACCATTTTGACTTCTATCTGGATCGCCACGGCTTCGCCTCGCGATGACAGGTTATGCGTCATTGTGAGCGGAGCGAGACTGAGGGGACTTCAATCTAGCACAATATACATTCCCACAAACAATAACAAAAAAACCTGAATTTTATTCAGGCTTTTTATCGTTTTCTTTTTACAAAAACATCGCAGTCAATCCTCTCCATATTGCAAATGAAAATACTAAGATCAGTACTCACTGAATAGCACGATTGATGGTTGTTTTTGCCTTACTTGGATCTCAAAATCCAAAGATAAATGTTGCATATTGATACCCAGCATAGAGGATCATCACTGCTCAGATCAATAATCCAAGCTGTGAGATAAATCTCAGCAAATATACTAAATAGGAAATCACAATATTCCAGCTAAAGACCCCAGTCTCAAACGCAGCTCCAAGATCTCATTTCTGTTCAAGTTCCGCAGCAGCACCACTATATTTCTCAAGCACTGTGCCTCACTTCTCAATATCTCAAATATTCTTGATAATATTACTCGTGTCTTGCTTACTATAACTCGTCTGTGGAATAATATGGAGATTATTCTGAGTTCTATCTAGATTTGCAAAACTATACAGTCATAAAAAACTGATCCCCACCAAGAACAATCCAAGTACTTTTTTCATATTACTATTTGAGATATAAAAGAGCTTAATAACTACACATTGGAACAAGCATCGGTACCTGCCTTGCTACTCCAAGCCATTCAGTTGAAAGCTTATGAAGAGTCATCTTGAAGCGATTCATTCTTTCTCCATTATAGAGATTAGAATACAGCTGAAGACTATCATTGACCAACTGATCAGATTTATATACGATCATAGATTTGAGATATTGATTTTCTTTAGATAACATAGCTGAAGTCATCTTTTTACATTCTCTTCGTGCGGTTTGGAGCGGCGTATTTGCATTGTTAGGTGCTAGGATCATATTCAGATACACAGCAACCGAACATACATTGAAATAGCTCGTTCTAATTGTCCATTGATCATACTTATTAAGTTTATTGATATTTTCAAGTTGCCTAATCAGGTCAGGATATTTTACTGAGCTTGAATATTCATATTCAGGCAGAAGATAATTACTCTGAAGTTGCCAATACGTATCATATTCTGTCTGAAATTGCAGCGGTAAAACTCCATCAACCGAACTAACTAGCCCATCAACTTTACTATGCCATTCATTTGCCTTTTTGTCCACAGGAAGTCCAGGATAACTTCTATCATTTGCGAGCCTTCTCATCAGCACATCAACAATATGATCAAATAAGAAAGCTGATTGAGGATAGTTGGTTCTATTTTTCCAGTCGGAGCTAGAGGATTGGCACCCTTTCCCAGCTCTATCGCTCTTATTGGTAGCACAGCAGTGTGCTTGTAGATTCAAGAGTGCTCTATGGAGTGCTTCTTCTGGCACAACATTGAGAATCGGATCATCTTTTAAGATTGCAGGATAGGGGGTTGCTTTCCAGTCAATTACTGATACCTCATTAAAGAGATTACAGTCATGAGCAGTACTTATACCTCATATCCCTATGCCAATCACTCCAATCATCAACGCCAATAAACCTTTCTTCATATGAGAATATCTGATAAACAGTTAAAGTATAGCTGATTTTTTATTTTTTGCAAATTTTCAGGGAGATTCCCCAGAGACTACAAAGGGAGCGTCTTGATCTCAACCTTTGCAATCTCTGAGCCAAATCTATTTTCCTTGATGGTATAGATTACAGTCTCTTTTGCTTTATCAAAGCTATAGTTTCAATACAGTTCAGTATTTCCAGCAACTAATCCATCTTTTGAGATATAGAGCAGAGGATTTTTATTGATAACGAGTACCTGACCTCCATCAAATTTTCCATATTGTGCTCATTTCAGAGAAAGGAGTTCTCATCTCAAAACCTGAATACTCTTGAGCTCTTTTGCTGTGAGCAAGATATCAAAGATACTGATTCCGTTTTCTTTTACCTTGATAGTAGGGTATCATTTCTCAAACACTACCTCAAGTTGAAGCTTATTTTGATATCATGGTTCAAAAGTGATTTCTCCATTCTGAGCATTCACCTTACCAAAGAGATTTCCCTTTGTACCATATAGTCCTATCAAATCTCCAAAATCATAGAATGCACCAGTGATATGAGTCTGATCAGTCTTAACAGGAAAGCTCTTGACTTGATTTCCACCGAGCTTTGCAGAAATATGACTCTGAATCTGATTTCTCTTTCTTTGGAATCCTACATCTCACTCATCAATATCTGTTTCAAGTACCGAATGAATAATTACTGGATTCTTAATTCCTTCTCTATATCCAGAGTATCTTTCAACATTCTCGATCGTAATGTTTGGTGTTTTGATCTCTAGTGAGATATTTTCAATAGCCTCATTGCCCTGACTATCAACAGCACTCGCTGTATAAAGCTTAGTCTGTATTCCTGTAAAGAAGAGATTTTCTAGACTAATGCTGCCTCCAGTAGTTCAAAGAGATTTAGAAACCAGAATCTTATCTCCTTCCTTGATCTGGAGTTTCTCAATTTTTGTCGCATCTTCTCGATTAATCTTGAGATCATAGTAGGTACCTACGAATCCTTCCAGATTATTTCCATATCAAGCGATCTCTGACTTTTTACTTCTAACGAGCTGAATCTCCGCTACAGGAGGTTCGGCATCTCAGATCACCTGTCTTCCACCGACAACTTGATTTGACCAAGGAGATTGTTGAGCATAGACTTTATCTTTTAGTTTGAGGCTACTCACCTGAAGATAGAGCCAATTTCTTGGGATATCTCCTAGCCCAAAATTGATGGTCTCATTGCTAGGATTATACCAATCAAGAGCATACAACTTTCAAACTTTAGCCAACTGCTCAATACTTGTTTCCTTTCCATCAATTTCTACTTTGTATCCAGTAGCGATCACTCCCTTTGGCAAAAAGAGTGCATATTTATACTGAGATTGCCCAAACTTCTCCTTCAAACTATCTACACGATCTGTAATTCTAACCAAATATCCATCAGTCTGAGTAAACTGGTCATTATTCCATGAAAAGCTGATCTCATCAAAGCTTTGTCCCTTTAATACAAAATTTTTCACCTCAGCAACAGTATCATAAAGTTTAAATTCTGATCCTGTAGCTTTTTCGTATTTTTTTGAGCTATTTTTTAGACTAGGGGAGAGGAGATAGTAGGTTGATGAAATGTTTTGTGCTTTCTGCTCAGCATCATTGGCATATTTTACATAGATATTATGCTCATCCCAAGCAATCAAATCTTCAACCTTATCATTATTCAGATCCTGCTGATAATAACTCTCGTACTTTTCAGCATTATACTTTGAATGAACGACATTTACTACATTTTTATTATCCCTACTTTTTACAAGGATTCCTTTGATATAGCTAGAATAATCAGCAGAAGCCTGAGTACTCATCTCTGGAATACTTGACTGTACCTGTGCATAGAGTGCTTTTTCTGTTTGTTGTCCATCTTTAGCGACTAAACTTGTTTTCCCGGCATAATCGGTCGTTTTGATCGCATAGTATTGATTAACCTGATCTTTGATGGATTCAAGATAGAGTTTAGCTTTTTGATGCGTAGCAGCAGACATATTCAGAGTACTTGCACTATTCTTTTCTAATGCATCTAGATATCCATCAACTTGTTTAGCTTCTGTAGCAACATAGGTATCCATTATACTTTCATTATTTTGAAGTATCGCTTCAGCCCTAGGATTTTTCTCCAAGAGCGGAGTAGCATAGGTGAGTTGGTAAATCTTCTGACGCTCATTATGCTGATCAAGTTTTGAGAGGAAGGTATCGTAGTCGTTCCTCACCAGATTTGCTAACTGATTTGTGGTAGTATGATGTTCTTTGATCACAGAAGAAATCTGATTTTCAATGTTTTTAAAATTTTGTTTGCTAGATTCTACCTGAGTATCCGTGTCTGTAAGAGTAATTAAAGATCTGATCTTATGTTTCTCTTCTTCATTACTCAAGTGGTCAATTACACGCTGGAGTTCTTTCTTTAGTTGAGTTTTTGTGCTCTGATATTCATTAGGAGCTTCTTGTACTCAATGAAATCAGATTTTTGGACTAAGATCAGCCTTAATATTCAGATTTCATGCATTTGCTGCTGTATCCAGAGTATTTGCTTGCTCATTCAAATAATCATCAGCTTGACTAGTTTGAGTATTAGCCCGAGAAGTGATCATGTTTGTTTGATCATTGATCCCGTTGGTCAAGGACTTTAACAAGCTGTAAAACCCATCAAAACTATATTCAAGATTAACTAAGGCATCTACCTGATAGTCAAGCCCTTGTAGAGGAGCTTGCCAAAGCTTAGCTGTAAAGTCTAGCTTATCTACAAATGGTACCTCATAAGTCCTTTGAGTCATTTGCTCAATTTTGGCTTTCACCGCACTTTCTGCAACAAGACCATTCTTACTCTTCACTCTACAGATGATCTGCCCAATCTTATTCGCAAGATTCAGAATTTTTGAGATACTTTCTGGAAGCTGCGGTAACTTTGGTGCAGGAGGCAAAATAGGAAGTTCTAAATTAATTTGAGGTAGAAGACTAGGCAATTCAGGAAGATTTGGAGGTTCAGGCAAGAATGGAATATCCGGAAGTTCAAAGTCAAGATCCAATTTGAGTCCAATTGATGGAGGCGTTGGCAGATTTGGAATCCTAGGCAACTCAATGCTTTCTGGAACAAAGTTAAACTTTGGTAGTGTAATCTCCATTCCAAGATTAATATTAGAGAGATCAATAATCAGGTTTGGAAGCTTCATCTTTGGAATTGGAAGCGGATCTACCTTCAGTCCTCAGCAAAGGAAACTCAATTTACATGCATATTGATCATACGCATCATGGGTACAAGTTCCACATTT
>JABCOM020000006.1 GCA_013333605.2 candidate division SR1 bacterium | reverse complement strand
GCCTGTTTTGATTTTTCTTTCATGTTATTAATGAATTTTTTATTTTTATTTAACACCAAGGACTATACTATTTTGCTAGATAATATCAAGAGAAAAATAAAAAAGAAGAATCTGATTTCTCCTTCTTTTCCCTTATTCTAAGAGATTATTTATAAACTGGGAAACCTTTTTTTCCTCTTCAAAACTTAAGGGGTGAACCATATAATACGCAGTTCAAAAAAGTTCTTTATACTCCCAAAGGAGGTTATCGAGCTTTTTTTTGAGACGGAGATCTCAATCAGGTCAGTTTTGATCATAAAAATTCCCATTAGCATCCAAAAATGCTACATGTTGACTATGTTTCTCGTTATCAAAAAGCTCTAAGCAAAGGTAGTCTTTCTCTTCCTGAGAGAAGACATCCATGATGGCTTCTGCTGTACGAAAACTCTCTTTGTCGATCTTCCCCTGAAAATTTGTTCTCTTGAGTTTGAGATCATCAGCACATTTGAAAAATTCTTCATCGCTATTACGGAGTCCTGCATAGACAAATCAATAGCAATTACTCGTATAGTTCTGCATTTTGTTTCTTGTAAGATGATAAAGAGAGGCGTCTAGTTTTTCTTCGCCTGAAATAGTTTAGCTATTAAGAAGCAGGAGGAGTAGGGGTAGATTTCTTCCAAAATGCTAGCCTCGACATCCAGTTTTTTCATGTAGGTGTCTTGTATGCTAGTTTATCAAAACTAAAGTCTGAAACCGGAACATCGGTCCTGAAAAGCCAACGGATACTTCTCCCTAAATTAGTAAAACCATGAGAAATAGTATCACGTGCATTAAGGATTAGATTCCTTGTAGGTTCTATAACAGTTCTAACTGCTCCTTCAACGACCTCTGCCGCTCCAGCAAATGGAGAAAGTGGGACTTGGTAGAGTTTATTGTACCATTTCCCTGTATTCCAGGCTGAAGTAAGAGTCTTCCAGAGTCTATCACTGGTATCTTTGATAACAAAAGCCATATCTGAAGCTACATTCACTGTGCTTTGTGTACCATCAATTACTCATCTGACACCAGTTCCTACAACTCTAGGAGCTACTCCAACAGTGTTTCCTGTAAATCTTCCTGTACTTTTCCAAAATCCCATTTCTCATTACTTAAAAAGATAAAAGTCTGATTTCTTTTTATTTTTCATCTTCTTCAGAAAGCTCCATATTTGCTAAGTATTCTTCCTGAAATTCTTCAAAAACTCCAGCCAAAAATTCATCATAATTTGGAATTAGTTTTTCAATTTTTTCTAGAGCTTCTGCTTCTTTTTCTGCATCAAAAAGCTTCATCACCTCCTTTCTTTGTGGTTCAGTAAGTTTTTCAAAAACTCTCACCATAATTCTATCAATCAAAATCGGCTCAAGCTCATCTTTAAGTTCTTCAAAATTATCCTCTTCAGGATTAAAACCAGCTTGCATCAAGAGATCATTCAAAAAATCTTCTTCGTGAGCCTCAGCAAGGTGTTGATTGTTGTTTTTCATCTTTATTAGCATAAAAGGGTAAAAATCCAAAGGTTAATATACTGATTTACCTATAATTTACATCTTTTTTTCGTCTTGTTCTTATTAGTTCTTACTATTTTGTTCCTTCTGCATTTCTTTTTTTAGTTGAGTCAAAAGAGTTATCCCATCTTCAAATTGTTTGATTTTTTCTTGAGGAGATCTCCTATCTGAATCAACAGAAAACACATTTCCAAAGAGCCTATCAGCGGTTTTATTAAGAGATCTTTGTTGTTCCTTTCAGATATCTAGTTTATCAATGAGCTCTCTATATTCACGGATCGCTTGAGTAAATTGTTTTCTTTTCTCATCTACCAAAAATGTTTCTACTATTGTTTCAGGGACCTGAGGAGTAATAGTTGGCGTAACTTCATTTTCCGTAATGTTGATTGTTGGAGTTATGCTACTAATCAAATCTTTCGGTTTGAGACTAAGGCTGACTACTTTTTTAATATATTGAGGAGGAACACTGAGTTGATGTTGGGGCAGGCGATTATCAAGCATAAGCTTTTCTCAGATACGATCAATAACATTCTTCTCCCCTGGATTAATGTTAAACTCTTTTTTATCAAATTCTAAAATTATTACAGTATCAGAGTTTCTATGTCTATAATTTCCATTCTCAGCATTTTTCAGGTGTTCTAAAAGAGTATCTTTACCAACGAGATTAGTGGTTCATTGGAGAACTCCACGATGATAGAGACCAGTTTTTACGATATTCTCAGCACTGTCTTTGCTTGTGTGGTGAGTAAGATAAATCTTATTTTCAAAATCAAACTCTTTCATGTCAATGTCTGCAAGTTTTACAAACCTACTTTCCTTATCGTTAATGTTCCTTAGATCAATACCTGTCTTCTGATATATTCTTTCGTATTCTTCTTGATTTTCTTTCTTCATTGTTTTTTCTTTTTCAGCTCTAGTATTTCTGATTTCAGCAATCTCTTCCTCAATTGTTTTTTGCTGCTTTTCTCTCTCATCAGGAAGAGTATTATCTGCAGCTGGTGCCGTAAACACGACTGGAGTATCCTTTTTTTCATTAGTAGCATTGTTTATTTCAGGTTTTTCAATCGTGATTGCCTCCTCAGGAGATGAAAATTCAGATTTTTTAGGCTCTTTCTTAAAAGTATTGGCAAATCCAGTGATCGGAATCCACCATCTGCTTCCACTTCCAGCCTTTCCTGGGATGTTTTCTATAATTTCCATATTTACATTAAAGAATCTTTCAGTTTGATTGTGTGCCTGACTACCAGCAATATTCATAGCTGAATCGTAGCTAAATTCTGGTACAAGATTTGAGCCACTATTTGCAAGTCCACGAGCTGTTTCTAGCAGTCATTCAGCACACCTCTGACCATGTAAATAGTCCGAAGTAAATCACTTTGTCCAATCTGCTTTCCAAGGTTCATCTTGGAGTTGTTTGATAAATGCAGCCTTTTGAGCGTTGCTAAGAGAGAGTGTATCAATTTCATTAACCACTTCTGCAAGCTTATCATGATACACGCTTGCATCCAAAAATTTACTTCCAGGAAGAACTTGTGTAGCATCAGTTCCAGCTCCATAATGAATATTTACTGTAGTATTATTTCCTAGTCCATCAAAAGCATTTTTTACTCCATCATGGATTTGTCCTCATCAATTATTTATATTTCCAAGTTCAGTACCTCCTAGTTCAAAATACTCTTTCCCAGAGATGCTTGGTTTTGAGATTGTCTTTCATGGAACAGCTTCACTTGAAAAGATTCAGGTTCCCATAAGATATTGTGCGCCAATAGCTACTCCAGCAGAAGCCACTCCTGTAGCAATTCCATACTTAGCAGCAAGGCGAGATCTTTGATTCTTAAAGACGGATGAAGCATGATGATAACCAGAAATCTGATTTTTTATCAGTTCTTCACTATCAATGTCTTTATATTCTAAATTGAGCTTTTCGCAGACCATACTAATTGCCATATGAAGTTCGTTCATATCTGATTCAATTTGTGCCATATTTTCAGAAGCCAAGAAGTTATGCCCAGTCTTATAATAGGCTTCAAGTCTAGCTTTCGCTTCTCTTAAGATTTCCTTTGCTAATGATTTTTCCTCTTCAGTAGGAGTTTTTAGTGAAGTTCCAAATGCAAGGAGTTTTTCACTGATAGTTTTTGTCTTTTCAAAAGATTGAGTTGCGTTATTATAGAGATCAAGCTGTCTACCCGCACGATAAGAACGGTACCAATTTTTGGCTCCTTTAAGCTGAGTGTCTTCTTTTCGTTTTTCAATTTTTGCTAGCTCATTACTCAAATTACGAGTCATATTCTTCTCGTGGGTATTCTGTTCTTTGGTATAGTGAGTCCATTTTTTGATATAATTTTTAAATCCAGTCATTCCTGCAACTCATCCGGTAACAAGCATTGAACTCCCAACGACTCCAAGTCCAAGAGCCCCACCTGTAAGTCCTAGAAGCAATCCACCACCAGTAAACCCAGCAGTTTGTGCCCACCAAGGTAGTTTATCTATTTTCTTTCCAAGTTTATATACCCATCACTTTTCACGGTCAGAATTATCGATTTGATATGCAGATTTTTTATCTGTAAAGATACTAAGATTCATTTTGAGGTTATTCAGTGCTAGTACTCTTTTCGCATGCTCATGCCTAAAGTAATTTTTGAGTTGTTCATTATTTTTATTTGCTATATCACTTCTAATAGTTTTTAAGAAATCTGGATTTCTTTGGTAGCTTTTGAGAAAATCTTCAATTTTCTTTTCAATACCAGTCGTATTGGCACCTGTTTCTAGATCTTTTGCAAGTTCATTTACAAGTTCAAGCTGTGCCTTTTCAAATCTCAATTTCTCTAAAATATTTGTTCCCAAGTAGTCAATGTTTTGTATTCAGAATTCTTTTTTCTTATTCTGTATCAATGCAGTGAAAAAAGCCTGAAAGCTGGACTCTGAAAGTTCTCCTCTAATAAAAGAAATACAAGCTTGATTCAATTCAGGAATATCCTTAATCCATCTTCCTCTATTCTCACCACTAAATAGAGTTTCCAACTCCTGTCTATTTACACCCTTCCCAAGTTCAGAATTAAGCGCCTTGTCATTACTAAAAGGTCAGTTTTTTGAATCTTTCATCTGTTGTTTGATCTTCTTCTCTCTTATTATTCCTCTCATAAGGAAAAACTTTGCCTTTCCAAAGAGGTTATATTTATTTAGTTTATTATATTTTTCTTTAATTTCTTCCTCAGCTTTATATCTCGCGTTTTCTAGATGAATATTTTTCACATTAGATAAACTCGCATCGAGATCATAAAGGCTATTATCAAGTTGTTCCTTTTTTTCTAGAGTAGATTCAATATGAGGAGGCACTATTGGAGTTGGCATAGATGTCTCTTCTAGTATGGTTGTTTCTTCTATTTTAGCCTTTTTTTCCGGATCAGGTCGTACTTCCACTTCCTCAGCAAGAATATAGGGTGATTCCTTTTTTGATTCGCTATGAGTGGTGACAGGTAGATCGTTGGTTTCATTATTACTGCTTAAGTGGCTTTCGGGTTCTTTTCCCTCAAATGCTTTAGTAGTATCCTCTTCTTCGTATTGTTTTGAGGAATTAATAGTACTCTCAGAAGTTATTTTTTTATCTTTTTGAGTTTTATGTACTAGATGTTGGTTATCTTCCGTTATTATCTTAGACTCTCCTTTTCAGGTTCTTTCTCCATCGATAATAACAACGTTTCCATGTCCTGTGATGAATATTCCATCTCATTCCATATTTCAGTAGTTATCTCCTGTGTTATTGCTCCCTCCTGTATTATTATGTTCCCCTGAGAAATCTTGAGTTCAAATAGCGTTTTCAGTTCCCTGGTGTCTCTTCTTTTGGTCTTTTCTAAGTTGCTTTTTTATACTTTTTATTTTCTTATTCTCTTCCTTTTTTTTAAGTTTTTCATGAATTTTTAGTTGATTCAAGACCATTTCAAAATTGAGTTCTTTGGCTAGATGGGCATAAAGTTTGTATTGTTTTTTAAATTCAGTTTTTTCTTTTTTGCTAGCCTTATCTGATAGTATTGCCTCAAAAAGGGATCAAATATGAAGCATCATTTCTCCCTCCATAAGTTCCCTTTCCCTCTTTGATGCATGTTTTAGTTCATTAGAGATAATCTGAAAAAGGTTATTTTTTACTTTTTCAGTTGTAGTATCTAGCTTATTTGTTGCTGTTTTTACAAGCTCATTAATACTTTTAGGGCTATTATTCCTGCTATTCATGATTGTAGTCAAAAAAGGTTTAAAAATCTGAACTTAACTTAAATATTCTGCTAAAAATTCAGTAGTCGCTTCTTGTAAAAGCGTTACATAGTTCGGAATACGATGAAAGAGATAACTTTCTAATTCCTCAGAATTTTCTGTTTGAGCTTGTGCAAATTCCTCCTCAGAGACAAGTCACTCAATTTTGGAGAAAAACTCCTCTTCAACTCCTGTCTCAATAATTACTTCCTCATCTGGGAAGAGTCCATCTTCCGAGAACTTCTTTACTTGCTCAATGGCATATTTTTTTGCCTCGCTAAGTGTCGTAATCATTAGTATATATAGCTAAATACAGATAAAAAATCAGATTTCTTTTTTGTTATATTATTGAACTCCAGCTCCTTCACTGATTTTATCAACATATGCCTTCTTTGCTTCTGCTAATTCTGTTCTCAAAAGCTGCTTAAGTGCAAGTTTCCATTGGCTATCTCAGTTCTCGTCCTTTGTCCATTCATCAAAGAGTTCAAACTGATCATTTAGATTTTCAGCCCTTTTACTCCAAGTCCTTTTGACCCAAAACCTTTTCATACTCTTCCTTGTTCAAAAAATATTTGATCACATCAGAGTCATGAGGTATACAAGGACATTCTTTGGGTATTCATCAGTATTTTCTTTCAGCTTTTTGATATTCGTATGCATATTCAGGAGCCTTCTCCTAGAGAGTGAGAAGTATTCCTTGAGAGTTGGCCCTCATTCAGTAACAATATCTGTAAGTTGTCCTTTTAGTTTATCGATTTCACTATCTTTCTCTTTTTTCATTTGCTCAAGAGAATTCTGAATACCTCACATATAACTCTGAATGTCCGTCTTAAAAAAAGCCTTGAGCATATCACTTCTAGCTTTTTCATGATCCGCTTCTAATTTCGCTTTATCAGCATCACTGAGTCCAGGTTTTGCAAGTTCAGCTTCTTGAGTGGCTTTCATGGTATCAAGTTCCTTCTTCCAGTCAAGATAGGATTTTTCTCAGAGTTCATGTTGGCTAGGAGTGTTTTGTTTTTTGAGAAAATCTTCAAGCTGTTGAGCCTTTTTGAGTGAATCTGCAGTATTTTGCTTATAATAATCAGAAAGCTCCTGATAAAGTCAGGCTTTAGTCATTCCACTTCGCCTTTCTTCAAGAGAAATGCTCAAATTATTAGATGAAGACTGAGGAGTATTAACCATTTTTCTCCTAACTAAGAATATAAAATATACTTCATATCAAGTATACTGATAAAATTCGAATTTGTCAATTTTTCCCTCTTATTTTTTATAAAAAACAAAAACCAGACTTTTTCTTTCTCT
>JABCOM020000005.1 GCA_013333605.2 candidate division SR1 bacterium | reverse complement strand
TTCATAGAAAAAGTCAAGAAAAGAAAAAATCTGATTTTTGCCTCTTTTTTGCTAAAAAAAATAAAATAACTATACTTAGACTATTTATATAAAACAAAATACAATATGATATTAGAAAATCACGAAACCTGAACGCTCAAAGACCATGGACACCTTAAACCACATGAAATTCCAGAAGACGTCTACTTTATGGATATCTGTCGCGTAGTCTGAGAAAAAGGTACTTGCGATCGTGGAAGAAGCGGATGCGTCATCGTCAAAGATGGACAAATCATCTCAACTGGTTATGTAGACGCTCCACTTTGAAGCCCAAAATGTGATGAAGTCTGACATCAAATATGGACAATTACAAAAGAAAACTGAGAAACAAGCCAACACTGTATGAGAAATTGCTGTGCTGAGCTCAATGCCATAGCAAATGCCACCCATCAGGAGGACAATCTCAAAGGAGCTACGCTCTATACTAAGATGACACCTTGCTATGTTAGAAGATGTGTACACCTAATTGTTAGTTGTGGAATAAAGAGGGTAGTCTGCGAAAAGAGATATCACGATGCTGCACTTAGCGAAGAGGTACTTAAAAACGCAGGAATAGAACTCGTCTATCTTGAAAAGGGGATTCAAGAATACTAAAATAGATAACTTGACTTTTCAAAGGAAAAGGATATAGTAGGCAAGTAAACAAAAAAATCAGTTTTTATGTTAGAAGAAATCAAAACATTTATCGAATTCCTGAAATCAGGTTTTCACCTTGATGAGATTGAAAAGTCTATGTACTTTGTCAAACAAAAAGAAATTCTGAATCAAAGAATTAAAATTCTTGATCAGGAAATTGCCGAACTAAATAAAAAATTAGGAGAACCCGAAAAGGATAACGGAGGCTTCAAAGTAAGTAATAAAACTGTTCCACTCCTTATGGCAATTAAACAAGAGCGAGAAAAACAAGAGCGCCTCAATAAAGAGTACAAAGAGGAAATTGAAATTTTCAAAAGAGCCTGTAAACTTGATATTCAGGATACTAAAATTCAAACCTACAGCTGTGAACAAATCGCAGAAAAACCTAAAGAGCTCGAAAATGATCAATTCATTTATACATTAGGAAACAAAATCTACCTTTTCAAAAAGAAAACATATACTATTGATGAGATAGATTGCGATTGGTTTACTAATTTTTCAAAGGTCATCCTAGAGAATAAGTGTATTTTGATGGTAATTTCCGAAGATCACGAAACAATCTTCTCCTGGAACCCTCTTAATGAGTAAAAAACAAAACTCCCTAAATATAGGGAGTTTTTCTTTTTTAAAAGAAAAAATCTGATCTCAATATCTGAAACCAGATTTCTTTTTGATTATTCAAATCTAAGAGCGTCAATCGGCTTAAGTTTAGCGGCCTTTCTCGCTGGAAGAATACCAAAGATAATTCCTGTACAAGTAGTAATAACAAAGGTTGTAAGGACAATATTCTGATCAATTTCAGCTGAAAGTCCCATATCTCCACCACTAAGCGTCGTATTTACGAGATATACAATTCCATAACTGAGTAAGAAAGCTATAAATCATCAAATCAGAGTGATCACAACTGACTCAACCAAGAATTGAAGTGTAATATCACTATTCAGAGCACCAATCGCTTTTCTAATTCAGATTTCCCTCGTTCTTTCCGTCACTGATACAATCATAATATTCATCACTCCAATTCCTCAAACCAAGAGCGAGATCGCACCCATAGCCAATAGAAACATTTTCATCCCCTGAAGCGATTTTTTCATCTGTTCAACCATATCAGCAAAACTTTCTATTTTGAATCCAGCATTACTCATTGATGTCTTATTGTATCTTTTGAGAAGGAGATAACTCAATCTATTTTGCCAAAGTCTATTATCATCATCTGGAGAAAGGAGAACATCAAAGGAATCTACCACACTTTTATGAGTAACTCTATCCATAACTGTTGTATCAGGAATATAGGCTTGAACTCATCGAGAAAATTCTTCTTTAGCAAGTACTCAAATAATAGTGAATTCCTTTTTATTATATACAAACTTTTTACCAATAGGACTTCCCTTTTTGAAGAAACTATTCTTAAAACCATCATTTACTATCGCAACAAAATTCTTCTTTTCATAGTTTTCCTTAGTAAAGAAAGTTCATTCCGCTAGTTTTTTTTCATTGAGAGTAAACCAATTTTCAGGCACCCCAACCCCCTCAACAGCATCAGTTTTCTGTTTAATTTTTACTTGACCATAAGGAGCTCTAACCTGATATGTAATTTTTCAACTCAACTCTGGAAAATAGTTTTCAATATAAGGAACAAGTGTCTTATCAAACTTAACCTCCTGAACATAACCCCCAGGCTTATCATTTTTTTCATCCCAAGAACTATATCATCCATTTGAAGAGATAGAGATCTTATTTTTTGCCATATCTCCCATTGTCTTCGTAATAGAATTTTCAGTCCCTTGCCCTATCGCCATCATCACGACAACAGAGGTCATTCCAATAATAATTCCAAGCGTACTAAGTCCAGATCTCATCTTATTGGCCATAATAGTCTTTCGAGCATCTACAAAGTAAGAAAAAAACCTCATATTTTTTGTCAATACCTAAATAAAAGTAAGAAAAAATCTGATCCTAAATGAAAACTCCATCCTTGATACGAATTGTCTGATTCGCATAGCTTGAGACATTCGCATCATGAGTAATAAGGAGAATCGTTTTTCCTTTTTCAGTATTAAGGTTTTTTAAAAGCTGCATAATCTCAATTCCCGTTTTAGAATCTAGAGCTCCTGTTGGCTCATCAGCCAATAAAAGTGCAGAATCTGTCACTAATGCTCTAGCAATACAAACCCTTTGTTGTTGTCCTCCAGAGAGTTGATTTGGAAGCGCTTTTTCTCTTCCCTCTAATCCAACAAGTTTAAGAGCTTCATAAGCTCTTTCTCTAGCCTCACCAGAAGACACTCACATATAAGAAAGCGGCAATACAACTTGCTCTCGAGCCGCCATTCTTTTGAGGAGATTATATCACTGAAAGATAAATCAGATCGTAGTTCTACGGATCATAGATTGTTGATCTGGAGTCAGATTTTTTACCTCCTTTCTACGGAGGAAATAAGAGCCAGAAGACTGAACATCAAGAAGTCCTACAATATTCATCAGTGTAGATTTACCACATCCAGATGGTCCCATAATAGAGATAAAATCTCCATCATTAATATCTAGATCAATACCTCTCAAAGCATATACTGGCTCTGCTAATTTCTCACCATAAGTCTTTGTAATTCCCTTAAGTGAGATAAAATCTGAAGTTGCTTCCACCATTCTTATTATTTCATGGTAATAAAATATCCATAATTATATTTCAAAACTATCCGTCATACTGATAACTCATACTTCCATCAGCTGCTGTAGTTACATCATGTTCTCCTGATGGTCCTCACTTTTGATTAAGCCCTAAATTCGTTGCAGAAGTTTCATTCATATAGAATCCCTTAATTGTATCTCAAACCTTAACTCCAGAGAGGATCACAGTATTCATATCATCTGAGATTCCAGTCTCTACAACTTGATCAATCCACTTATCTCCCTTTTTAAGGCTTACAATCTTTTCACCTTGCTCATTATCTGCAATAGCAGGAGTTGGTACAACAACCTTTCCTTTTTCAGATTCAAGAATTACCTTTACATTCGCACTCATACCTCCAAAAATCTTATCCTCAGCACTAGCTTTTTTAAAGACAACTCTTGCCTTATAAGAGCTTCCTTCTGGCATCGTATCTATTTCAGAGAAGACTCCTGTATATACTGATCCTTGGAATGCATCGATATATACTTCAACATTCATTCCAATACTAATCTTCACAATATCAATCTGATCTACTTCAAGTTTTACCTCAAGCAAATCTGGAGTTTCAACATAAATATATTTAGTATCTGTATCTGAACTATTTCTTGAACTACCAATAGAATCTCAAATCTGCATATTCACTTTAGTAACCACTCCATCAAAATTAGCTGTAATCTTATAATTATCATACTCCTTCATCTTTGTTGTAAGTGCCAACTGTGCAGAATCTACTGCATCTCTAGATTTTTGAAGTGTTTCTCTCTGTGTTTCTCAACTTTTTGCATCATCAAGTTTCTCCTTAGCTTCTTTAAGCTTTTGTTCAAGTTCTGCTGCCTTTACAGTATTTTCCTGGTTAGCCAACTGATATTTCAAACTTTCCTGAGTAGTTTTATTTTTTGCTGTTTCTAAATCTGTCTTTGCCTTTAGTAAAGCAACTTGAGCTTGTTCAACTTCAACCTTTGCTTTATCCAATTTATCCTTAATTTCCTCTAATGGAGTCTCAGCAGTTTTCAATTTTGCCAAAGTATCAACAATATTAACATTTTTATCCAAATAGCTCTCTCAAAGAATTTCATAAGCCCTTCCAAAGGTATCAACATACTCTAATATCTTAGACTTAGGCATATCAGCTGTCTCAATAGAGTCACCAAAAGCATCAATATTTATTTTTCACCACTCTTTAAATTCTTCTCCAAGTTGAGTAAAAATTGAATATCCAGACAAAATCTGATTTTTTGTAATTTTTTCAAGTGGCAACTTTGAATACTCATCATAGAGCTTATGGAGTTTACCTACATAAGCACTCACATCCCAGTACTTATTCTTTGAACGATTCATTGCTGCATCATTCTTCGCTCCAAGATAGATGTTTCTATCATCAGCAGTATAAGTACTACTAAGTTTTACTACAGCATCATAAGCATCAAGTGTCTTCTGAAGTTTATTTGCTTCATTACGGAATTCTCTAATATATTCCAACATTTTATTATTCCAGTTTCTTGTAGTCTCTGGAGTGCTCAATAAAGCTCCCTTATCTCAAGACTGAAGTTTCTGATAATCAGCCTGAATATCTTCTAACTCCTTTTGCTTATCTTTGAGTTCCCTCTCTTTAGTCTTAATAGTTGATTCTGCCAATTTAATAGTTGATTCTGCCTCTGAAACAGCTGAGGCTTTAGTTTGAGTTTCCAACTGTAATGTTCCTGGCAAAGTTTGTTTTTGTACCAAAAGAAGATCATATTCAGCCTGTGCCTTAAGAATATCTAGATCCTTATTTGACTTTTCAATCGCCTTTTTCAAATCCTGCTGTGCATTTTTAAGATTTCTCTTAAGATCCTCAATATCTTTATCAAGATTATCTGTAGAAATTGTTGCTAAAACTTGCCCCTTTTTCACAGTATCTCAAACTTTAACCTTTACGCTTGTTACTCTTCCCTCAGAAATAAAGGTCAATTTTTGAGCATGTGCAAACTGCGTAGTACCAGCAAGATTCAAAGTTTTTTCAACATCTCATGTTCCAACAACATGATCACTACTTGTATAAGAAATTACTGGCTTCTCTGGAAAAAACTTTTTAATAGCTCGATATCCACCCAATCCTCATATCACCAAAATAGCTAAAACTCGCCATTTTTTTTCCCAGATCCATGAAAAAAATCTTTTTATCAATTGCATCCTTCTGTAAAAAAACAAATAAAATCCTGAAATAAAACTCTACCTTCCAATATATCTAAATATATATACTAATGCAAGCAAAAATCAGAAGAATTAAGCCTATTTTAGAAGATAACCAAAGAAAAAGCTCTTGAAAACTAAAGTTTTTTTACTATAGTAACCTTAAATTAACCTTAAATTTTAGTTCTTGAAAAGAAATTAATGATTATCACACTTGGTGGAAAAGCTGGAAGTTGAAAATGAACTGTCGCAAAATTACTATCTGAAAAACTCGGATATGAAATCATCTCCATCTGAAATCTAAAGAGAAAACTAGCAGAAGAAATGGGGATCAGTATCTCAGAATTCAATCTTCTAGGTGAAAAACCTGAAAATCAGCATGAATTTGATCTAAAATACGAAGAATATCAAAAAAATCTTGATCTTAATTCTCAAGTTATCTTAGAAAGCAGACTTTGATTCCTCTGTCAGCCAAATGCCTTCAAGGTCTTTCTCAATGTGAGTGATGAAGTTGCAAGTCAAAGAATCCTCAGCGATAAAAGGACAACCGACCAATTTTTCAGTCCTGAAGAGGCTCTTCAAGTAACAAAAAAAAGAAATCAAGATGATCAAAATAGATATCTCTCACTCTATAATATCGATCTTTGGGATTCTAATCAATATAACCTAACCGTTGATACTTCAAATCTCACTCCCGAAGAAGTTGTAGAGAAAATCCTGATAGAGTTCAGTACTTATCTTGAGAAAAACAGCAATTAAAGAGGTATATAAATATTACTAAAAACTAATATACTAAAAAAACCTGAAATAAATCAGGTTTTTATTTTTTTAATTTTTATTTTCTCAGATAAGTGTCGCTTCCATAGCTTCCTCCTGCTCAATATCTTGCTGTGTAAGCTTCGTATTTTTCCAGTCTCACTTCCTATAAATCAAATAACAAATCAATGCCATAATAAGATTTACCAATGCAAAAGCTAACCAAACTCCATCAACCTTGAGAGAGGTATAATATGCCAATAAATAAGCCAATGGAATCTCCACAACAAACATTGATATAATTCAAAGGATCATTGCAAGCGTAGTCTTCCCAGCCGCTCTAAAAATTCCCGTCAAAGTGAACTGAATCCCCATAAATCACATAGTAAATGCGCTAAATCTCAAAAGGTCAGTTCAGATTTTTATAACTTCTGGCTCTTTTTGTGCATTGATAAAGATACCAATCAGCTCCGGAGCAAAGATAAAGACAAGAACTCCAGCAGATTCCAATATTAGAAAAGCAATAAGTGAACTCTTATAAGCGATTTGCTGAGCCCTATCGAGCTGCCTAGCACCGATATTTTGTGCCACCATTGTAGAAGTCGCCATTGAAAGCCCAAGCGTTGGGATAAAAAGCAGCTGAAAAACATTTCCTCCTGCTCCATATGCCGCATTAGCAATCACTCAAAAACTCATCACAAGCTTCATCAGAAATACATATCCTAGAGAACGAATTGCCATCTCAACACTTGAAGGAATACCAAGCACAAAGGCCCTTTTAATAAATCAAAAATCTGGCTTAAAATCTTTTCGTTGAATCTTAATCCCATGCTTCCCTCTAAAGAGAATAATCAACCCAATAAGAGAAGATATCGCCTGCGTAATCAAAGTTGCTAAAGCAGCACCTCTTACACCCATTGCAGGAATCACACCCCATCCAAAAATCAAAATCGGATCCATCACAAAATTAAGCAAAATTGTCCCTCCAATTACATAAAGTGGTAACTTTACCTCTCAAACTCCTCTCATCACAGATTGGAACATTGAAAAAATAAAGTTAAACATTAACCCCATAAAAGTAATTTGCATAAACTGTGTCGCTGGCTCAATAATCTCCTCTGCTGCTCACATCAAGAGCAAAATATGCTCAGCACTAAAATATCCTAGGACACTCAAAAATGCAGAAATAATTACAACACTTAAAAGCGTCTGTGCCGCTCCTTTATTGACCATTTCCTTATTTTTAGCCCCAACATATTGAGCTATCAAAATTGTCCCAGCCATAGAAAACCCCATTCCTAGAGACAAAATCAAAAACACAATTGATCCGCTAGAGGCAACCGCAGCCACAGCTTCTTTTGAGAGTTTTCCAATCCAATAAGCATCTACAAACTGATATGCACTCTGCAAAAAATTTCCAATTAAAATAGGAATCGCAAGCCAAAATATTCATTTCACAATTGATCATTTGAGCGAAAGCTCAACATTCTTATTATCCATATCTCCCAAAAATAAAATCTAAAATTAAGCGCAAAAAAACTAGCCCAAAGCACAAACCTACCTGAGCAAAAAAGAGCTTCCTGACCTTTCACGAGAACAAACCAATCAAAAAGCCCTCCAAACTAAGCAAACTCTATATCATCACTACTGATTATGAACAGGTTCAGAATCCTGATCTTCATGTTTTTTTAACCTAAATCCTATCTGTGTAAATCTATCATGCAGAAACTGATGCCCAGGACTTGTCCAAAAACTATACAAATTCCCAACTAAATAGAAGAGATATGCAACAATAGTCATTACGGTACTTGCAGTCTGAGAAACAAAAACATTTCCACTCACTAAACTAGCAAGCCCTCCTGTCAAAAGTCACAAAATCAACGGCAATAAGAATACTCCAAATTTAATCAGAATTCTTTTAATAATTTGCCTAGGACGAATCTCACCACTTAGACTATAAGGAATCATTCACAGGATATGCTGCCTCCATCACTGTTCACCTCTACAATTTTTTACCAATTCAGCTCCTATCAGAAAGAGCATTCAACTAGCAAAGAGTGCTATCGCAGCGGCATTTCCATATACAGTTCCAATAAATGGAATACCAAAGAGTAAGCAAATCAGATATACCATTCCGAGCAATCCTCATGGCACCCCAATCATCAAAAGTGGCTTAAGCAAAACCCTCTTGATCAAAAGTCTAAGTTTATATTCATCCTGATAGAGCGCAGGAATTGCAAACAACGTCATAACCGTTGCAATCGAAAGTCCAAACATAATAGTATACGCCAATGGTGCAAAAAATCCATCAGAAGTCAAGGTTGCCAGTCCTATCACCGTAGTCAGTGTCGTAGAGAGAATAGGTCTAAGTCTAGATCTCGCACTCTCTCTAATCGCATCAGCTCTAGTATGTCAAAGCTTCATATTTTCGTTCGCACTATCAATCAGAATAATCGCATTATTTACCACAATTCCAACTAAGGCAATAAATCCAATCATAAACATCAATGAATACGGATGCCCTGTCAAAAGCATTCAAAAGCTTCCTCCCACAAATCCCATCAAAATACTATAACTGATGATCGTTGGCTGAGTATAACTATTAAACTGCAAGACTAATATCGCAAAAATAGCAATAAGTGAAAAGATCAAAGCACTCAAAAGTGAGAGCAAAAGATCACTGTTTTCCTCAGTTTCCCCTCATGCACTGGAACTAATCCCTGCAGGGAATTGATACTTTCCAGCATATTCTGTGAGTTTTGCATTGATTGGTTCAGCCTTATAGCCATTTTCTAGATTAGCTCAAATACTGATCGTAATCTGATTTTTCTCCCTTGTGATAGCATCTGTTGAAGGCTTAAAAACATAACTTCCAATATTTCCTAGCAAAACTTTCCCTGCTGGAGTAATGATACTCGTATTCATCAACTGTTCAGGTGATATTCCACCAGAAAAGTCATCATACTTCACCCTGATCTTATGAGTATCATACTCTCACTTGATACTTCCTGCCTCAAGCCCATTAAGCGCGAGATAAAGTGAAGGACCAATACTCTGCGGAGTCAAACCAAGCAATGCTAACTTCTGATCATCAAGCTCAAAGAGAAACTGTCCAGCACTTTCTTCACTAGAAGAGCTTACATTCTTGGTTCCAGGAATACTCGCGAGAAAATGCTTAAAATCTCTACTTACCTTAGAAAGATTATCAAAGCTCGCATTCCCATCTGCGATGATCTTGATTCAGATTTCCTTTCCTGTTGCTGGTCCATTCCCTCTCGTAGCGACAGCCACCTGAAATCCTTGCATCACGAGATGATCCAGTTTAGAAACCAAATCCTTTTCTACCTCAAAACTTGATCTCTTTCTCTCTCCCTTTTTTGAGATACGGAGTAGCACATCAATCTTATTTCCCTTAATCGTGCTCGTATAATTCACAAGTTCAGGAATAGTTCCAAAAATCTGATGAATTTCCTGACTTTTTTCTTTGATCGCCTCTTTTGTCAGTCCAACCTTAGCAGTAAGAGAGATCGTCAGATATTCATTGTCAGATGCTGGCATCATAATAAACCCAAGCTGAGGAGAAACGAGCCACATTGTAAAAATAGTAACCACCAGCGGGATAATTACTACAATAACTCTCTTCCCAGCACTCTGCAAAATCGTCCCAAGATGCTTATCATACCGTGCATTCAAAGGATCAAAAATCTTATCTCTCCAAGAACGCTGACTGGATTCAGTTTTTTCTACTTTATCTCCCCTATCTTGAGCCAAAATAAACTTTTCATCCTCAGTTAAGGTAAGCTCAGCATCAGGATTTGGAGTAAAGAGTTTCTTTTCCCTACTCGACTTAAAAAAGAGTGCTGGAGTAATCGTCAAAGAAATAAAAAGCGAAGCCAAAAGTGTCACAAAAATCGTAATTGGAATATACGCCAAAAATTTTCCCATCACTCATGGCAAACTCATCAACGGAAAGAATACAACAACAGTTGTCGCAGTCCCAGAAATCAATGAATTCTTATAGGTTTTTACTGAAAGAAGGGCAGCATTAAGTGGTTTATATCCAAGCTTGATAAACTCGCTCGCCCCCTGAACGACTACCGTCGCTGTATCTACCGCAATTCCAAGACAAATAATCAATGAAAAATTTGTCAAAAAATTCATCGTATACCCAAAGAAATTCAGCACAAAAAAGGTAATAAAGAACGCAAGTGGAATCGAAACCGTCGCAATAAAAGACTCCATACCACCAACAAACATTGATACAATCACAAATACAATAGCCAAGGTAGAAACCATATTCACCGCCAAGTCACTATAATCCTCACTAATATACTCTCAGAGATCGTTAGTATAAAAATATCAAATATCATGATAAATCTGCTTTTTCATCTCTTCTTCAATACGCTTCTTCGCCTCCACAGCAGCAGACAGAATACTCGAACTTGACTTCTTCTCAAACATAATATCCACAGCTACTTTCCCAATATCTCATTGAGCTTTATTTCAAACAGTCAAATCCGTAGTATCAGCATAAACCTTCTTGATACTCGCAATATTTTCTAGCGTTGTGACCTTTCCAGCAGCGACACTAATAGGTAATTGCTTGAGTTCAACAATCGACCTGACCTCTCCATCAATTCTAAAGGCATATTCTCTTTCACCGATCTTGTGTGTTCCAAGTGGCTGATTGCTATTATTAAAAGCCTGAATACTACTCGCTACCTGAGAAAGAGGAATTCCTAGAGACTCCAACTTTGCCTGGTCTACCAATATCTCAATATCATACTTATCACCATCAGTAACCGTGATCTGATCTATCGCTCCTTTCCCCTCTAGAGCATTTTCAAGCATTCAAGCTCTCTCTTTAAGATAATCAACATTAAAATTCTGATTTTTACTATAGAGGACTAAGTTAAATAGACTATTATTCTTAGAAGTAATCTTTTTTACAACCGGATCATTTGCGTCTTTTGGCAGAGAAAGCTGCCTAACACTATCCTGAATCTCAGAAGTCACTGTATCAGCATCAGCATCATTCTTAAGCATTACTGTTGTACTTGATACGCTATCTACCGAAGTCGAGGTAATCTTGTCAATCCCATCAATATTTTTGATCTGATTTTCTACCTTTTCAGTAATAAGAGAATCAATATCCTGAGAACTCGCTCACGGATACACCGTTGTGATGAGTACCATACCAAAATTCACATCAGGATTTGATTCTTTTGGGATACGAATCGCCGCAAAAGTCCCAATCAACACGATCAAAATCAACACCAAAAAAGTAGTTCTCCACTGCGTTAACCAAAAGGCAAAAAAACCTGAAGTCAGTTTTTTATTATATCCAGACAAACTCATGAGATCTCTATAAAAATAAACGAATATTAGAGTATAACGATTTACTAAGCACTTGCAAGAAACTTTATAATCAGAAAATATCAATTCACAAATAGAAAATTTCATCCTTAATGAGTTAAAAACGAAGCAATATACACAAACCTATTTTTTAAAATACTAATGTTAATCAAACCATAATAAATCACAGGAGACAGTATCCTATGATAACAAAAACTTTACTCCTCAATAAGATGACTGAGTTATAAAAATAAAGATAAGAAATTTCATCAATCAAAAACAAGAAAAAAGCCTGACACAAAGTCAGACTTCTTTTTTTATTCTTGAGTTTGATTAAAAGTTTCTAAATTAATATCTTGTTTGAGAGTGTTACCATACATATCTTTCACCTCAACGCTCACCTCAGAGGCTTTTGTACTAAACTGAGCAACCTGCATTGAAAATGTAGACAAACCTTTAGTCTGTCATTTTTCAAATACCTTTCCTTCCTTAACCGCAGATATAGCATCATCAAAAAGCAAATTAGCATCATAACTACCGTCAGCATTTTTAACAACTTTACTCTGAGATTTATTGAAAGTTGGAGGAGTCGTATCTTCACTCACAAGATTAACAGCCACCTGTACTGACTGGCTTAAATTGTTTACATCAACAGCAGTTACTCCGAGCTGATGATTCCCATCTGCATATGTAGACAAATCAATACTTTTGCTACCAAAAACCTCTGAACTATTATCTATATAAGAGGCTATCGTATTTCCATCCAATGTCACAATTACCTTTTTAATATTTGTTGGGGAAGAAATAGAATAGGTCACAGTATTTTTCTTCGCAAAAGCTCATTGTTTACTAGGTCTCACAATATTAATCTTAATCTCATCATTTGTCACAGGCTGTCTATCTGGACAATAATTTTGAGGTTCAGACATAAAGAAGTTCAAAGCTGAAGTAGCTCAGGTTTGTTGTACCTGTTCAGCCAAATACTTTTTGATATCTTCCAAATCCATATTATTTGGCATAAATGAAGTTGGCGTAATAAGATATCATTTTTTAATCTGATCAGCAGGAGTAAAAGGACTCACCTTTCCGAAACATGAAGTATCTATTTCTATCTCAGAAATTGGTCATTCTGTTTCCTTTGGCAATAATCAATTCCATCCTAAAGTTTTTGTAATCAAGCTTACTGGAGTAGCCTCAGAAGGTAACTTTCACGACACACTCGAAATACTAATACTTGAAGTATCTTTATTTGGCATCTCTTCATTAGTAATATATCCTTTAGCTAACATATCTGAGAGGAATTTTTTTACACTCTCAGCATGAATACTTCCTCAATATGCTTTTGAATTCATAGGTCTCGCATCAGCATTTCCAGCCCACATAAGGAGCACCCTACTTGGTGTATATGCTGCAAACCAACCATCTCTTGGCCTAGAACCTTTATCTGTTTTTACATTTGAGGTTCAAGTTTTTAAAGCATAAGTAAGTCATTTTACATTAAACTTTGTCGCCCAAGCTCAGATTCTATTTGAAGGCTCAGAGAGAATATGCCACATGAGAGTAATAATTCCAGGCTTAATAACATTCTCCTGAACTACTGGAGTTTTCTTGTAAATAATCGAACCATCATTTGCCTTAATCTCCAAGATCGGATTGATCTGAGCTGGAGTAGCAGTAGAAAGATGTTGATAAGCACCAGCAAGTTCAATCATACTTACTTCAGCAGCACCAAGCGCAAGTGGATATCAGTATTCTATTTCATTTTTTACACCAGAAAGCCCAAGTTTTTGCAAAAATGGCTTTGCAACACTCTCTCCTCCAAGAGCAAAAAACATCTTCACAGCAGGAATATTTCTACTAAATCCAAGCGCCTTTTTGAGAGGCAAGGAACCATTAAATTTTCCATCTGCATTATTTGGAGAATCCTTCCCAGCCTTAAATGGAATATCATAAATCGGGGTATCAATCGTCAACGGCAATTTCTCAAATCCTAATGCATAAATCAAAGGTTTAATAGAAGATCCTGATTGCCTTGGATTTCTTGCCATATCATTTTGTCCTTGGATATCCTTATTAAAATAATCCAAAGACCCTAAATATGCAAGCACATCTCCATTTGTAGAATCAGTATAAATCAAAGAGGAATTACTTGCTCCATATTCAAAAAGCGAAGCACTATGCGCCTTAACTGCAGCCTCAGCCAATTGCTGAATATTATAGTCCAAGGTTGTTTTTACTACAAGTCCTCATTTCTTTGTACTTCCAGAACCGTATTCCTTTTCTAGCAAATCCTTAATCCAAAAAACAAAATGTGGAGCCTTAATATCAAAGGTACTCTTCTCAAAAGTCTTTGTCAAAGATTCAATAAAAGCTGATTTAAGCTCTTCTTCTGTTATCTTTCAATCCTCATACATTCTTCCAAGTGCAAATTCTGCTCTACCATTAGAGTATTGGATAGTATATACCTTTCCATCAAGAGTTAAAGAACTTGGAGACAAACTATTCACAAACCTAACAAAAGATTCTGCAGTTTTCTTATTTGAAAAACTTGCTGATGTAATATTTTCTCTAAACTTAGATAAAATACTAGCCTTAATATTTCATTCATACGGATATTCCTTCCCTGCAGCATCCTTGATAGTAAAAGATCACATCAAAGCCGAAGATTTGTAGGGATCATACCTACTTGGAGCCTTTGGAATAGAGGCCAAGATAGAAGCTTCCATCACTGTCAAATCCTTAGCTGATTTATTGAAGTAAGTCTTACTTGCTGCTTCTACCCCATAAGCATTATTACCAAGGAAAACATAATTCAGATAAAGTTCAATAATCTTCTCCTTCATCTTATGTTTCACTTCTGTACTTGAAAGATTACTATTTTCAGCCTTAATTTGTTGTTGAAGTACATTATTAAGCCTCTTTGCAAGAATAATCTGTGTTAACTTATAATCCACTTTATCAAGAAAATTTCCATGAAAAGGCCTCTCGAGCTTCATCAAATTAGTAATCAACTGCTGAGTAAGAGTAGAACCTCAACCTCAGTTTCTTCCAAGCATAGTCATAAATCCAGCTCTGAAAATTCCCATTGGATCAAGTCCTTCATGCTCCCAATATCTTTGATCCTCAACAGCTACAATAGCATCGATCATATGCTTACTAATATTCTCAAAAGTTACATATTCTCTATTTTCATCAAAGATTTTATAAAGTTCAACTCCGTTCCTATCCGTAATAACAGTAGCTTGTGTCAATTGAATATCCTTGATCTGACTAACATCAGGCAAATGCTTCAGGATTCTGATCTGAAGATACAAAAATCCTCCTCCCATCACAAGAATAAAAAGAGAACAAAGACTGATTATCAATATTTTTTTCCATCAAAAATTATGACTAGAAAGACTATAATTCTTTTGAGGTCTATAAGTTTCCTCTCTCTTTTTCAAAAAAGATTTTGGACTATACGCTGATAACGGATTTCTCTGCATACTACTACAATAAATAAATGAGTATAAAACAAATAGAGTATAACTATTTACAACACTAAAACAAGAAAAAAAGACCTCCTAAGAGATCTTTTTATGATATCTATCACATCCTTTCAAAAACTATTAATTAGTGATATACATATCAAACAATCTTTGGATTAGAAGTTGAATCTGATCTTTGTGTAACAATATACTTTCCTACATAGTTCATATCTTCAACAACCATCTCCCCAGTACTTGGATCGTATGACTTTACAACAGCAACGTGACCGGCATAACTTCTTAACTGCTGATATACTACAATCGCCCCAACCTTTGGCATAGTACGACTTACCTTAATACCAGCTGCCTTGGCTCTTTCACTTTGAGCATTTGCATACCAATCCTTTGCATTTCCACCAAAAAGTCTTTGTCCATTCTCATCAAACATCCATGGAGAAATATGAGCAGCATACCATGTACAGTATCCAGCAGCAAAACCATTTGACACCTTCTTATTAAATACCCATTGACTCTTTGTCTTACTATTTGTAGCCACTACAACGACAGGATCTTTTTGCTGTCCTCCACTAACCTTCACTGACTGTGTAGGTGTAACTACTTTCTTCTTTTTAGGTTGAATCACTTCATCCTTAGGTAAAATAGGCTGAGGTTTCTCCAAAAGACCAATATCATAGGCCCTCTGCTCTGTCACATTAATAAAGATTTCCTGTCCTGGATAGAGCATTTCACTCTCATCAGAGAAATGGTTCAGGGTAATCAAATCATCAAGATTGAGTCTATAATATTCAGCAAAAAGTTTAAGTGTTCTCGCCGTTTTAACAACATAAGGGATTCCCTCTTCCTGATCACTCACAATCAATCTCTGACCTTCCTTAATAGGAGTATCTCCAAGCCTATTAATCTTTTCAAGTTCAGCAACTGGGATTCAGAATTCTTTTGAAATTTTTTCCAAATTATCTCAATTCTGAACAATATAGTAAATTATTGAATCCTGATTGTCACTACTATCAATACTCACATTATCAGGATTAATTCAAACTCTATAATCTTCCTCTCCTAAAAAAGCCTCATTAACACTAATAGGCTCCTCTGAAGAATTTCCAAATACATCAGCATAAAGCATTACTCCAACAAATACAAAGATTTGCAAGATAGTAAATAAAACCTTAGTTCTACTCGCCTTGTTTTTTCTAGTCATATACAATGATATCATAAATGGCGGAGGGAGTGGGATTTGAACCCACGAACCGATTGCTCGGTTAACAGTTTTCAAGACTGCCGCATTCAACCGCTCTGCCATCCCTCCACAAACAACACTTTAACACAACAACTATTTGTGGGTTGAATGAAATTGCAAGAAAGAGTATAGTTAATTGCACTTGATTTTCAAGAAAAAAATAGTATATTGATTTTATCAGGTCAATAGTGGCTTTTTAAATAAAAATAAAAGAAAAATTCTGAATTTATTTTTTTGTTGAGCTAAAAAATTATGAAAAATATTGATAAACTAAAAATATTTTATCCCCTTATATTAGGGAAAGATAATTCTATACTAAGAACTTCGTGTGAGCCAATCACAAAAATCACTCCTGAAATCAAAGAACTCTGAGAAATCCTATTAGAACTTATGTGGGCATACGATGGAGTAGGACTAGCAGCTCCACAAATTTGAGAGACCATCCGCATGATCGCAACCACCCAACGAAAAAAAATGCCAACAGGGAAAAGTGCTGACAAAGACTTCCTATGAGAAACGCTCCTCATTAATCCAGAGATCATAGCTACTTCAGAAGAAGTACAAAGATCAGAAGAAGCTTGCCTCTCTCTTCCTTGAGAAAAGTGATTTGTCCAGAGAGCAAAACGAGTAGAAGTTAAATACATGGATATAAAAGGGAAAATCCATCAGCAAAAGTACTCAGGATTCAATGCCTGCATTATCCAACATGAGATCGATCATCTTAATGGAGTCCTCTTCATTGACAAACTAATTAAAGAAGAAAAAAAGAAAAAATCTGACTAAAATCAGATTTTTTTAATAATTTTTGATTTCTCTATCCATTTGTTGTTTAATAGCTCTTTCTTTGAGAACTTGTTTTTTTTCTATTTTTCTCTTAAGTTTACCTATCCCAAGTTTCACCTTTATAAATCCTCACTTATTTACCAAAACCTCAAGTGCTAACAAAACATTTCAAGGCTTATCTAAACTCGCAGCAATCTTTGAAATTTCTCTAGCATTGAGTAAAAGTTTTCTCCTTCATTTAGACTGATAGTTTGGAGCTAAAACTGGAGAAGTTTTTTCATAAAGTGGAATATCCATATTATAAAGCCAAAATTCCTGCTTATCTATTCACACAACCGCATCCTGAATATTACTATGAGAAGTTTTCAGTGCTTTAACTTCAAATCCCCTGAGTACAATCCCAGCTAAATATTCCTTTTCTATCTGATAGTCAAAAAACGCTCTCTTATTCTTTACAAGTATTTGCATTTTCTATCTTAAACAAAACAAAATCACTCTTCTTTTTACAAATATTCAGCAAAAATACAAGTCAATCTCTCTTGTCATAAAAACTTTTGACAAAAGAAAAAAAATACTTATATTCTATCAGATTTTTTAATTTTAAAGAGAAAATGAAATCTGATCGAACACTACTCATCTATTGACTACTGATTTGATGACTTATAACCTATACTTTCTTAACAATCCGTTTTTACCGTAAAATCAAAAGAATCCAACAAACAACAGTTCGCCAATCTCGTAGCAGTATTCTCTGAGAAGTTAGTGAAAAACTTAGTCCTCTCCTACCAAATTTTCCATATCATACAAAAGATCTTGTCTTCGTAGGAAAAGGAATTGACTATATTGTATTTGATTGACTCTCAAATTGAAGACTTAGAGAAATCGTTTTTCTAGAAATCAAAACCAACACTTCACAACTCAATAAAAACGAACAACAAATCAGATCCTATCTAGCAAATTTTCCAGTCAAATATGAAATCCTCAAAATTAAATATTAAAGAGAAGAAAAGAAAAAAGTCTGAATTATTCAGACTTTTCTTTATCTTCTGAAACTACCATCCAAGGATAGTGTTCCTGTATTGCCTTTTTAATATCTCTAGGCTTAATGATTCCAAACTCAGTGATAATTCCTCTGATAAACTTTGGAGGCATCTTATCAAATGCAAAGTTCAATACATTCAAACCACCTGGAGCATCTTCCCATACTTCTGAAGCCAATCTCTTCTCAATATGAATATTATCATGCACATCAACCTTAAGGAGATTTCCAGCAATGTACACAGGTACATTAGCATACAAAGCAGAAAGTCAAACACTATAACTTCAAACCTTATTGATTACTCCTCCATCAAGTTTGATCGCATCACATCCGATCACCACACAATCCATCATTAAATCTGTTCAGCTTTCCTCATCCATCAAAAACGGAGCTACTCCATCTACAACCATAGTCGTATCAATTCCATTTTGAATCAAATCTTGAGCAGTTCTTCTTCCTTGGAAAAGAGGACGAGTTTCAGTATTATACACCTTAAATTTCAAACCTTTAGTCTTATGAAGTTTAAGTGTTTTTACTGCTGAAGAACTATGGCAATGTGTCAAAACATTATCTCCATCATGAATAATTCAAAGCCCATTCAAAACTGCTCTTTCAGCTGTTTCATTAATAAGATTTAGATAATATTCAGCCGCTTCAATAACAATCTTTTTTAAAGTTTCCAAATCAGAAGTTTGAACTTTAGCAATCTGAGCCTTAATATAGTCCATACCATTAAAAAGCATTGGCTCAGTTGGTCTAGCATCAATCAAAAGTTGCATAGCCGTAGTTACAAATTCGGAATATTCTTCAAAAGAAATAAAATTCTGACTCTTTGACTCTGAAATAATAATTTCAAAGGCTGCCTTTGCAATATTTGTTGCCCCTTGAATCTTAATGTCCTTAATATCCTGAACAATTTGTTCTACATGAATAAGTTGTTGCATACTACAATAAATAATAAATTAAAGATACCTCATTATAGTGAAAAGAGCAAAAAATTGCAAAATTTCGTTTTTTTTTTATACTTAGTACAAACAGATTTTATTCTCTGGAATCCCATGCGATCATCCCACTGAAAATCAACACTAATCTGACTCATAAGTTATGGAATTCTGCTCCTCGTGATCTATATTAGCTCTACTACAGGATTTCCACTTTTAGATATGGGACAAAATAATCTGCTTTTTTTTCTATTTTTCTCATTTTTCTGGTTTATCCTCTCACTTTTACGAAATACTAAAGATCAAAATACAAACTACCTAAAAATCTGACTTATCGTCACAGAAGTCTATATTATCCTTTATCTTATGATAAAGCCCTATACTAATTTCACAATTAATGAGTTTATTATTCGATACAGTAGTTTACTATTACTTTTTTTCTGAGCTACCTCAAAACAAAAAACACTCAAAATACTTTGAGTAGTACTTTGAATATGACTCAATCTCTTAATGCGAAGCATTAATTTTTTAATGATTTATAGACAAGAAGCTCCAATAAATGAATTTATAAATAATCAAGACTATCAACTCATTCTCTTGGTTCATAATTCTGAGTTATTTCCGAGTAAACTCGAACTCAAATCCCAAAAAAGTTGAACTCAATCAATACTCTTAGATTCTTCAAAAACATTCTCACTTAAAAGATGAGAAAACTATAGTATAACGTACGAAAGTCAATCTATTAGCTGAGAAGAACTTGTCTTAATAGTTTCTCCAATTTGAGAAATACTCCAAATTCCAGCACAATCGCTACTCTCCCTATCAACTCACAAGACAAATATCAGCTTTGATTTCAAAATCAACTCTTGAACATTTTTTTCAGAAAAAGAAATAAGCAAAATTCCTGAACTAAAAATCTTACAAGAAAATTATAATGAAGATCTGAAAGAGTACATTATAAAATCACTTCCTAATATTTTTCAAAACAACTCAAAATTACAACATAGAAGCTACCAATATACAAAATGGTTAGCAAGATTATTTTGAACCTACCAGAACAACTACGAATATGCAAAGGGCTACCTTCCCTATCTAGATCTAGCAAAAGAACAAAAAAACTGACCAGATTTATGAGATTCAGACCGATCAAGTCTCAAAAATAACCTCCTAAAATGATGGGATAAATCAGAGACAAAATACCAAATAAAAAACTCAAGCAAAACATAAAAAAATAACTTTTTTTCTAACAGGTTTTTAACATTTAACAAAAATATAGAAATCAAAAAATCTGATTGTTAACAATTAACTCATTTTTCAACATTCTTTCAACACAGAAAAAAATCAGAAAATTATCAGTCCATTAAATGTAAATCTTAACATTTAACAAAAATATAAATTTTATTCTTTATCACTATTACTAAATTTTTTATTTATTTAAAATATTATTTATAAATAAAAAATTATGTGAAAAACTTTTTTGAAAACAGAGTGCGAAAAATCTTTCTCTTGAAATTAATAACCATTTTCCTACACTCCAAAGTATTCTATCTTTTAACTTTTGATCAAATAAAATGAAAGATACTATAAAAAGATTATTAATTATTAGTTTTTTTTGACTTTTTACGTGATATCTCCTCTATACACTCATTCTTTGAAAACCAATAGTTACAACAGAATATGCAAACCTTAACTATCTTTTTTACGGAATTTTCATTCTGTTCACTCTCTACATTGCAGTGTATTATGGTATTTACCCAAAACATATTAAATTCAGTAGAGCAATCCTCTTTGTAATAGGACTTGCAGCTATTATTCTAGGAAAAACTATGCTTGCAAATAATGGTCTAGAAGGAATTTATTTTTGAGACATTGCTTGTGTATTTTGAGTAGTAACGCTTATTCTCTGACCAACTGGATTACTTTTCACCAAAAATATTAAAAAACAGAAGGAAGAAAAAGATTTGGAGATTATTGAGGTATAAATTGTAAAAAAAATCATTGATTTTCTTCAGGACTTTCATATACTGTGAAAGTCATTTAAGCCTAGGTGATGGAATTGGTAGACATGCTAGACTCAAAATCTGGTGGCTTCACGGCCGTGCGGGTTCAAGTCCCGCTCTAGGTAGTCTTTGACATCAAATGATTGAAAGGATTTCCAGAGATGGAGATTTTTTTTATTTAAAATTTTCTCTTGACACATTTTGACAATTTCCTATATATTCTAGATAATAATTACTTTTATTTCTTTTATAAAAAATATGAAGAGATTTTTATCAGCCCTTCTTATTTTTTTAATCTTAATACAAAATACACTAGTTGTTTATTGAGATGATATGATAATAACAGGACAAGAAATCTGATCTATGTCAACTATTTCAGTTACTACTCATGAAAATTATCAAGAAGAAACTACCGAAGAACTTTCTGATGATGGAAATCAAGAAGTCGACGATGATAAACTCCCTATTTTACTAAATGATACTTGATATACCCAAGAAAATACAGTTTCCTTATGATGAATACAGGAGGAAGCTCTTAGTACTTCTAGTATAACTTGATCTCTTTTAGATGATCTGTTTTTCTGATCATGAGATGCAGATTTACACTCAGGAGTATCAATATTTTCATCCGGAATGCTCCATTTAGCCCAAAATGTATCCGGTATAAATACAGGAATTACTCAAACCTGACAACAGCCAGCAAAACTCTTTATTACTGAATATTTTTATCATACAAAGAATAGTTTTGTCGAGATTACGAATCTCTGAGATCAAGACTACAGTTGAAGTATTTCTTTGACTGGATTCGCTTGAGCAATTGCAAAAAAAGACCTGAAATACGAAGTAACCATTCCTGCTAAAAAGTCCCTTATCCTTGCAAAGAGTAACGAATTTCTGTCAGATTCTATTCAAAAGATTATTACAAAACATAATTATACTATCAACCAGAAAACCTGACTCCAGATTTCTCTTTCTGATCAAAGTGGAATATTAGATACTTTTGAACTTCATAAAGAGCGAGTTGCTGATATCAAAGACGCAGAATCCTCTTTTGAGAAGATATTGATTAACGGATCTCGACTAACAACAATGACTAGACCTGACAGAAAGCAGAATATTTCTGGAAGTTTCTCTGCAAATCCTGGAGTATATTCTACTTCAGCAGAAAATGCAAAAGATGCGACAAAACCAAAAAAGCAACCATTAAATCCCTCTCAACCACAGCAACCACAAAATCCTCAACAGTCATGAAATAATCAGACTTGTTTCTCAGAAAATTCAGCAGGTTTGGAAATTCAGGAAATTTTTGCTGGAAATTCTTCTCTCCCAGCCTATATTGAGTTAAAGTATGACTTTGATATAACACATCAGAAGATTAGATTTACAGGGGACCTTTTAAATGAAGCTCTAACCTTTGAATGAGATGAATTTTCTGATTTTGAAAAAAATACATTATTTCTGATTACTAAGACATCATTTTTCTGAGATAACGGAATAGACACAATAATTGCTCCAAATTTAGAGATAAAAAATAGTAGTTGAACACTGATCTTAGAGTGATTTGATTGAACTAGTCGACAAGTTTTAGACACGATTTCCTTGACAAGTCTAGACAATAAAAAAGCTCACTATTATTCCGGAAGAAATCAGAATTGTATTAGAAATTTTGACGAGATAGAACCTACAACTCCAGGGTTAGAAAGGAGATTCTCATTTCTTTTTAATACAACATCTCCACAAATTCAGTACATTTATACAAGCTGAGGTTGAGGTTCTTACAGTTGTCCAACAAAGGCTGATCTGTGTTGAGACACAAAAGATAGTTCTCCAGAAAAGTCTAATGAAGTAAAAACTCAATCAAAAAATAAAGAAAACACTAAAAGTTCAGATAAGAAGGGTAAAAGTTCTGATTTTGATCCTTTAAAATACGAGATTAAAATTGAAGATATCGTCTATGATCCTCCATGAGCAGACAAAAATAAGGAATTTATAACACTTCTCCTCACAAATTGATGAGAATTGGATTTAGAGAATATTATTCTAAATATTGGATGAAAAAATAAAAAAATGAGTGGACATCTTGTAGAATGAGTTCCTCAAACTTTTATAGGAAATTTCTGATTTCCCAATTCAAGTAAGGACCAAAAAACTATCCCAGTTCAGCTAAAGTTTTGAGATCATATTTTTGATACCTACTATTATAGTTTTGAAGAGTCTCTCCAGCAGACAAAAGAAAAGTCTAAAAAGGCTGAATGATATAAGGTATTTTCAGTATTAGATTGAGATACTTTTAGATATAGAGATGAATCTTGAAAACTCCAGTCAGTTCGTTTGCTAGGAGTAGATGCACCAGAGAGTAATACGACAAGATATAAAAAAACCGAATGCTACTGAAAAGAGGCTAAAGATTATCTCTCTCAACTTATTAAAGGAAAGCAAGTGGAAATAGTATTTGATCCGACCCAGCAAATAACGGATAGATATGGAAGGCAAGTTGCTTATGTCTATCTAGACGGAGTATTAGTTAACCAAGATCTCCTAGAAAAAGGATATGCTAGAGAATATACATATAAATCAGATTATTCAAAGCAGACAGAGTTTAGACAAGCGGCTACTCAAGCAAAACAAAAAAAACTCTGAATGCGGAATCCATCTATCTGTGGGAATACACATGAAGAATACGAAAAGCTTCAGCAAACTACACAAAATTTAGTAATAAAGATAACAAATATTCTCTTTGATCCTAAGGGGACTGATAAGTGAAATGAAGAAATAGAACTTTCAATCTATGATAAAAGCTGAGAAATACAACACATTGATTTCTCAAACCAATTTTGAATATATCTTTTCGAAGATACAACATGAGAAAATCAGATTTCTTTCGATGATTTCTCATTTTGAACAGGAAAATTTAAAGATATTTGATTTTTAGGGATACAACCACTACAAAAAAAGCTAAGACTAAAATGAGATTTTTGACTACCAAATAAAAAATCAACATGTATAGCTCTTGTTCAGAGAGATCATGTTTTTGATATCAGCTGCTATAAAGTTTGAGCTAATGATTCAAAAGAAAACCAAAAAGAAAAATCTGATCAAAGTGTTTTTTCTTGAGAAATAAAGATTCTATCCCTCCTTCCAAATCCCAAAGGGAAAGATGCTTCTCATGAATTTATAGAGCTTCTCTATTCAGGAGATCGTAATGTTGATTTATCTCAGAATTTTTCTCTCCTTATCAACTGAAAAACAAAGAAAAAACTGACGTGATCTATTGCTCCATTTGAGCCTACTAAAATATTCTGATCTTTCTCTCTACCAAATACTCAAGCTTGCGTCTCACTACTTCATTGATTAGAGACTTTAGATACATTCTGCTATTCTCAGCATAAAGAATGAAGTATTATTGCTCAAAATAATCAAATTCTCAAGTGATTAAATGAGAAGTCTCCAGAAGTATTAAAATCTCTTCAGCTCAAGAGAAAAAATAATCGTTACTGTATGGTATACAAGTGAGAAGAGATAAAATGTCTCAATGCACCAAAAACAAGAATTGATCCACTTCTTAAGGCTAAACAGCAAACCGTTGAAGCAGCATTAAAGGTTTTTGAGGAAATGCTGAAAAAAGACTATACGGCATTATATTACCAAACGGAGATATATCAGATTTTTGATCTATTGAAAAAGGCAAAAGCTGACTTAAAAGACTGAAAAACACGGACCCATATTTGATTTCAAAATTATGAGCGAAAAGATTTTTCTAAAATTTACCAAGTTCTTCAGGAAAGGACGATCCTTGATACCGGGAAAGAAATAATCCTGCAAATGATCAGTCCAAAACTAGTTGATGTATATCAAAAATCCTACCAAAACCGAATAAACATGGTTCAATAAAAAGAAAATAGAGCTTATAACTAGCACTTAAATAAACGGAAAAAATACTGAATGTTCCCTTTGAATTTCTATATAAGATTCATATACTCATTTTTCAATTACTTTATTTATTGATAATAATTCTTATATGCAAACAAGGAAAGTTTGAGAATCGTTTAAATCTAGAAAAAAGAGTTGGCTACTAGTGCGAAAATGGGGTATTGCTATTTTGTGTATTATCTGAGTTTTTGCTTTAATTCATCCCTATGCTGATCATATTAAAAGCTTTTTTAGTTCTGCTGGGAAAAATGTAGTAAAAGTTGTAAGTAAAACTGTAGGGACAGAAATGAAAAAAGATTCATACTGAAATGTAAATGTTGCATTGATTTGATATGGAGGAAGTACTCACGGTGGAGGATACCTTTCGGATACTATGATCGTGGCTTCTCGAAATCCTGAAAAATGAGCTGTTTCAATGATTTCCATTCCTAGAGATCTATATGTAAAAAATCCACTCTGAGGAGCTTCGAGGATTAATGCTGTATTTACTCAGCTTTATTCTCATCACAAGAGAGACCTTCATCTAGCAGCGCAAGATTTTTTAAAGATGTTAGAAAAAGTTACAGGTCTCGAGATTAATTATTATGCAACTATTGATTTCTCTGGATTTAAAAAAGTTATTGATACACTTTGAGGTATTGAAGTGAATGTACCATCTGCACTTCATGACTATCAATATCCTGACGAACATTTGAGAGGATATGATCCTCTACATGTAGAAGCTTGATGGCAGACGATGGACTGAGCTTTAGCTCTCAAATATGCAAGATCAAGACATGCAGCTGGACATGCATCAGATTTTGATCGTTCTCTAAGACAACAATTAGTTATTGACGCTCTTAAAAATAAACTTGTCGCTTCATGAGTATCTCTAGATAGAGCAACCCAGCTCTATAATAATTTAACAGAGATGGTAACAACAAATGTAAAGTTAGATGAAATGCTACGAACTGTCCAATTCCTTGATGGATTAAAAACCTTCTCATTTGGAATTAATAACTCTTATACGCCTACAAATTTTCAGACAATGCAGAAATGAGCGTTTGTCTATAATCCACCAAGAGATCTTGTTGGAGGAGCATCAGTGCTTGTTCCGTATTGAGGAAGCGTAGTTAATCTAGATCAATACTCAATGATTCATGAATATGTAGACTTCGTTTCTCATCTTCAAAAATTTCTAGTTGAGAAACCAACAATAGAAATTGTAAATGGAATTGATAAAGAGCAACTTCGTACAAAAAAACTTCAAAATACTAAAATTGCAAGTATTTTAGCGGCAAAAATGAAAAGATATGGATTAGAGGTAAAGGAAGTATCAAACACTGATCCACAAGAGTTGACTCAGATTGTTATTAATGTTCCAGGTGAAGAAGCTCAAGGGTTCGAGGGAACAGTGAATGCTATCAAAAATTTTCTTCCTATTGACCAAGTAGTGTATAATACATGAGTGATAAAGAGTATTATTGATGATTATGGTAATGAAGTGATTGTTTTCACTTGAAATGATGTCGAAATTAGATTAGGAAATGATTATCTTTCAGGATTTAAATATCCTTTACCAGAAACTTTGGATATAAAATATCGTGATTAGTTTTATTAAAATAGGAAAAGGGAAATGATTATACTACCTCCATGAGTAAAAGAAGAGCAAAAAAATCTGGTCAGTTTTCTTGAGTCTCTTGAAATTCCAGTGGAAAAAATAAAGGATACCGATATGCTTTTGTGTGCTTTTGTTCATAAATCTTATGCCTCTGATTTTAAGGAGGAGTATAATCATAATGAAAGACTAGAATTTGTAGGAGATGCAGTGCTTGGTTCAGTGATAGCCAAAGCACTTTTTCTCAATTTCCCAACAATGCAAGAATCAAATATGACACTTTATAAGATAGGACTTGTTAGAGAAGAAACACTTGCTAAGGTTGCTCAAAATATCAAGTTAAATACTTATATATTTATCAGTAAGGGGGAGGAAAAAAATCATGGGCGTTTAAAAGCTTCAATTATTTCTGATGCTTTAGAAGCATTGATTTGATATGTTTTCCTAGATTTTTGATATGAAGTTGCCGAAAATTTTGTGCTTAAATACATTTATCCAGAAATCAAAGTTCTTTCAAAAGCACCTGTGAAATCCTATAAAACTATGGCTCAGGAGCAAGTCCAAAAACTTTATAAAGTGCTTCCGACTTATGAGAATATAGAAGAAAAAACTGATGAAAAGTGAAATATTCTCCTTTATTCAGCTAAAATTATGGTAGAAGATAAGCTTCTCGCAACGTGAACAGGGACAAATAAGAAAAAGGCTCAAGAAGATGCAGCTAAAAATTATTATGAGGCTACAAATCCAGATAAAAATATATAGCTCTTGACTTTTCCTTGAAAAATGAGAGTAAAAACATAAAATGCGATCAAGATTTTATTTTTTATATGATAATGAAAAGACCATTTAATATTGTTAAAAGAGCTTATATTTGGCTCTTTGTGGGAGTTGTTGCAACGGTTCTTTCTTGGATTCTCTTTATTAGTAATGCACAATTCTCTGAGGAATTTACTGGAGGTGTAAACGTGACATTTAAGGGGAATGTTCAAAAGACTGAATTTATTGATGGATTAACGACTACTCTTGGTCAAGAATGATTTACTAATTTGAAAGTAAATCTTGAAGATGGAAATGGAGAAGTAAAAGTAAAAATCAATGCAAAATTGGAAGATGATGCTAAAGTAGTTCAGCTTTCAAAAGCTATTTCAGACTATCTTCAGACAGAAAATTATATTTCTTCTCAAAACGAAATAGTTGAGTCAGCAATTATTGGGCCAAGTGTCGGAAATTACATGCAAACAAGAGCATCTCAGGCTTTGATCTTCGGTATCATTGCAATGGCAATCTATATGATCTTCTCATTTGGTTCTGTAAGAAAATATATTAATCCATCTATTCTTGCAGTAGTAGTAGTGTTAAGTACTATTTTGAGTATTAGTATTCCTGCAGGAGCATATGGAATCCGAATGGCAACAAACTCAACAATTCAGATTGATACAGTATTTATTATTGCAATCTTAACGATTATTGGGTATGGAATTAATGATGTGATTATTATCTTTGATAGGGTAAGAGAAAATATTATTAAAGAATGAGAAAGAAAAGATACAAATATGTTGATGATCTTTGAGGAAAGTATTTGGCAAACTATGAAAAGATCAGTTGGAACCTCACTTTCAACCATCCTTGTGTTAATTTGAATGTTTGTTTTTGCTACAGGAGTAGTTGCAAACTTTGCATTTACAGTGTGAGTTTGAGTTATTGCATCAGCTCTTTGTAGTATCTTTATTGCGGTTCCAACCGCTTATCTCCTTCTTAAGAAGTCTAAGAAATAAGAGTTTAAAAAATAGGAAAAACCTGAACTTGATTCAGGTTTTTTCTTGATTTTCCTCTTTATTCTCCTATAGTTACTTCTGTTTATTTAAGAAAAAGGTAATGGAATATACTCATTATGAAGATAAATACTGTTATTATATTCGGAAACCTGCTAATAAGCCATCCACGTTCTGAGCATCGTATTCATTTTTAGAAGAGTTAAGAGATCAGAAAGATGATTCTTATATTGTTAAGATGATGGAGAATTTGAGGAAGAATTTTACAGAAATGGAAGAATATTGACTGCTTAATAGATTAGATACGCCAACAACAGGATTACTCTATTTTGCAAAAACTCCTCAGATAAAACAAAAATATAAAGATTTACAGAAGCAGGGAAGAGTTTATAAATATTATCTGTTGGAGATATGGTGAGATATAGGATATTGGATAAAAAAATACGGGAATAGTATTGATTTCCCTATAGCTCATCATAAATTTCAGGATGATCGCATGGTGGTATTATTAACGAATGATCTTAAAAATAAAATAAAATGAGCTTCTCATCAGGTAAAAACAAAGATAGAGGACTATAGTTATGATAAACAGAGTAATAGAGCCATAGTACTTGTAAGTATTCAGAAATGAATTCGTCATCAGATCAGAAGTCATTTTTCTTCTATAGGATATCCTATTCTTGGTGACGCAATATACGGTAAAAAGAAGGAAAAATATAATGGTGATTTGCAGCTTTTCTCAATTGGTTTAAGAGTAGGTTATTAAGAAAAGAAAATAAAATCTGATTAGAGATAATCAGATTTTTTTTAATAAATCTTATTTCTTTAAATAATTTACTGATTTAGTGAAGTAGTGAAAAAATATTAATTCACGGAAATTGTGAAAAAGTTCACTAAAAATGTGAAAAGAATTTTTGACAAAAAGAAAAAAATCTTTATAATTTACAGGGTAAAATTTACTGATTTAGTGAAGTAGTGAAAAATATTAATTCACAGAAATTGTGAAAAAGTTTACTAGAAATGTGAAAAGAATGTTAAAAGATTCATAGAATTAGTGAATTTTTGAAGAAGAATTTAAAAATATTTAGTGACATTAGAATATTTATATGAATAGTCTCTGAAAGGAATTATTGGAAAAAATAGTGGAATTCTGACTAACTCAGAAGGCTTTTTCAGAGAAAATAGGGAAAAGAAGTAGTGAAATCAATGAGCTCATTAAATGAAAAAGAAAGATAACTATTGCATGGGATATTTTGCTTTCAAAAGTATTGCATACTCCAGAAAAATATTGGATATACAAACAAATTGATCTTGATTATGAACAAACAAAAAGCTTATGAGAAAATAATGATAGTAAAAATATTTCATTAAACGAATGAGATTTTGTAAAATTAAGTGAAAATATCTCTCAACATATAGAGGGAGAGTATTTTGATAGGGAAGAAGATATAGTAGTAGATTCTAGTCATAAAGCAGGAATAGAAAATAATCTAGTAAAGAAGGCTGAGGCTTATAAAGGATCTAACTTGTCTATGGAGGAGAATATCCTACAAAATACTGAGTCTATAAATATTTGAAACCAATGAACGGAGGAGAATATT
>JABCOM020000004.1 GCA_013333605.2 candidate division SR1 bacterium | reverse complement strand
ATTATAAAATTCTAGATAATCTATAATATTCAGATCCTGATCTTCTAGGCAAAAATTATTTTTCAAATATTTTTCTTCAGCTAATTTTAAACAGTATCAATTAGCGCCATCACCTACTCAAAAAAAGACCACTCTTTGTTCTTTATCCATAGTATAAGCATCAAATAATAAAAAATCAGGGATTTTAAATCAACCCCTGCTTCCTCGCAATCGTTCTCGCAGACTCCGTCAAATACTTCTTTCTAATTCTAATCGCCTTTGGCGTGATCTCAACGAGTTCATCTAGTCCGATATATCCCATCGCCTGCTCTAGAGAAAGATGCACGATCGGATCAATTCTCATCGCTTCATCATTTCCAGAGTTGCGGACATTGTTCATTTGTTTATTGATGGTGAGGTTTACGGTCATATCTCCTCCTTTCAAATGCTCCCCTACGATCATTCCTTCATAGATTGGCTGAGCTGGGTCTACGAAGATTGGTCCTCTCTCCTGGAGTTTAAAGATTCCATACATCATCGCTTGTCCAGTGGCAGACGAAATCATAGATCAGACTTGTCTTTTTACGATTTCTCATTTAAACGGTTCATAGTGAGAAAAAGCTGAATACATAATTCATTCCCCCTTGGTCGCAAGGATAAATTCTCCACGGAATCCGAGAAGACCTCTGGTTGGGATGATAAATTCCATCGTAGTAAGTCCATTTTCTGAACTCATATTTTGCATGAGTCCTTTACGAGGTGCGAGCATATCAATCACTGTTCCAGAGAGTCCATCTTCTACACTAACGACAAGATTTTCCATTGGCTCAAGTTTTTGTCCGTTTTCTTCTTTGTAAATCACCTGAGGCGCTCACACTTGAAGTTCCCAACCTTCTCTTCTGATCGCTTCAATCAATACTCCAAGGTGGAGTTCTCCTCTTCCTGAGACGATGAATTTTCCTTCCACCATTTCAACTTTCAAACCAACATTGGTTTCAGCTTCTTTTTCTAGTCTTTCTGCCATATTTCTGGTCGTCATATATTTTCCATCTTTCCCAGCAAACGGGCTATCATTCACCAAAAACTCCATACTCAAGGTCGGCTCATCAATCGCAATTGTCGGTAGAGCCTCAAACTCTCCTACTCCAATCGTCTCTCCAACGAAAATATTTGGGATCCCGCTGATCGTCACGATATCTCCACATTCTGCCTGAGGAATCTCAATCCTCTGGAGTCCAAGCGTTCTAAAAATATGCGCGATCTTTCCGCTTCTTTTTACTCCATCATTTCCGATGATAGTTACCTGACTTCCTGCGTTCAAAGTTCCCTGATACACACGCCCAACTCCCAGTCTTCCCAAATAATCATCATATCCGAGGTTGGCAACCTGCATACAAAAAGGAAGATCAGATTTCTCAGCTGCTGGAGCTACATTTTCCAAGATCGCATCAAAAAGCGGAGTCAAATCCTTCGCTTCATCAGTCAGATTTTTCATCGCATACCCATTCTTTGCACTCGCATAAATAATCGGAAAATCTGCCTGCTCATCGCTCGCCCCAAGCAAAATAAACAGATCAAAAAGCTGATCAATCACTCGGTCAGGTCTTGCCGCAGGTTTGTCAATTTTATTAAGTACGACCATTGGCTTGAGTCAGAGTTCTAGACTCTTTTTAAGCACAAACTTGGTCTGTGGCATCGGCCCTTCATACGCATCTACTACGAGGATCACCGAATCCACCATCCTCAAAACTCTCTCTACCTCGCTTCCAAAGTCCGCATGTCCTGGCGTATCTACGATATTGATTCTCTCACCTTGGTATTCAATCGCGGTATTTTTGGCATAAATGGTGATTCCTCTCTCCCTTTCCTGATCGTTATTGTCCATAACGAGGTCTTGCTCTTCCATTTTTTTGAGGGTTCAAGACTGCCTCAAGAGCTGGTCTACAAGTGAAGTCTTTCCATGATCTACATGTGCGATAATTGCGATATTTCTAATTGCCATTTGCTTTTTGGTATAAAAAATAAAAAACCAGAATCAGATTTCTTGGTTTTTTCTCTAAAATCAAGCATTCTGAAATTGGTTTGAGTATAGCGAATTGAGGAGTTTTTTCAATAAAAAAATAGAGGACCATCAGTAATACTGACAGTCTCTAATCACTATTTACTTTACTAAAGTTATAGGGCTTGGTACTCCAACCTATAAATTTGGTAACCTTAAGCAACGGATCTCCTAGACCAGAATTCACGGAGACTTCCTTTATTTTTATCACAGTTTTGATAAGTCCTAAAGGAACTTGTTTTGCCTGCTTAATTACTCTTTTAATTAGAAAGAATAAGACAAAAAGGAAAATAGCTACAATAAGATACATAATTCGTACGATTATTGTCAAAAAATTCTTGATTTTAACTCTTAAATATACAACATTAAAAAAATCTGATTTTTATTCTCTTTTCTCATAATTTAATGAATCTTTTCTCAAATCCATCTCAAAAACCACTTCCTCTCGCTCTCAAATACCGCCCCAAGCAATTAAGCGAGTTTTTTGGGCAAGCGCATTTGATCTGAGAAAAATGAGTGCTCAAACCCTTTATACAAAAAGGGAATTTCATCAACGCAATTTTTCGAGGAAATCCATGAACTGGGAAAACAACTCTCGCTGAGCTCATTTCTAAGCTTCTCAAGTATGAATATGTCTATCTAAATGCAACTAAGGCTTCTACGACTGATATCAAAAATATCTCTCAAACCGCGCAAAAAAGACGAGATGTTGAAGGCATCCAGACTTTAGTCTTTTTGGATGAAATCCATAGGTTCAATAAGCTGCAGCAAGACGCACTTTTGGAAGATTTAGAGCTTGGACATTTCATCCTTATTTGAGCTACCACTGAAAATCCCTATTATAACCTCAACAACGCACTTCTCTCAAGATGTTTATGCTTTGAATTCAAAAAACTAAGCGAAACCGAGCTTTTCAATATCCTAAAAGCCATAGATCAAAAAGAACAATTCTGATTTTCAGAGGAAATTTTGACCTTTCTTTCAGAAAGTACCGAGTGAGATGCAAGATCTGCGATCAATCTTCTGGAACTTATCAGCAAAGTTAATCAAAATCTCAGCCTTGAAGAGATAAAAAACCTGATCCCAACGAATAAATCCTACCACAAAACCGAAGATAAATACAACACCATTTCTGCTATGATCAAAAGTATCAGAGGTAGCGATCCAGACGCAGCGGTATATTGGCTCGCAAAGATGCTTGCGGGGTGAGAAGATCCAGAATATATCGCTAGAAGACTGACTATTCTCGCTGCTGAGGACATTTGACTTGCCAATCCTCAAGCACTCCCGATCGCAACTGCCGCCCTTCAGGCTGCAAAAGAGCTTTGAATGCCAGAGATTCGTATACCACTCGCTGAAGTTGCTATTTATCTTGCCCTCTCTCCCAAAAGCAATTCCGCCTACAATGCAATAAATACCGCACTTGATCTCGTCAGCAAACAAGACGTTCAAGAAGTCCCCTTCCATCTGACAAAACTCTGAGCTAATAAATATAAATATCCCCACAATTTCAAAAATCACTACACTGACCAAGAATATCTCCAAAAACCGCTTGAATTGTATATTCCCTGTGAAAATAAATTTGAAACAGCTGCTCAGGAATGGCTAAAGTCAATCAAGAAATAAGTCGCTATTTTCTTTGTTCATAATTGCGCATAGCTTTAAACTCGTCATCGCGAACGAAGACAAAAGTTTTCGCTCCCTGCTAGGGGAGCTGTCGAGCACAGCGAGACTGAGGGGCTTTGGTATTCAACTTGTCATTGCGAGCGATAGCGAAGCAATCTAGGATAATATAAATTCCTTTCTTAACTTCTATCTGGATCACCACGGCTTCGCCTCGCGATGACAGGCTATCACTCGTACGATACAATTCCTCCCCTGATAGGGGGAGATGTCCGAAGGACAGAGGGGGTTGAGTATGAAGCCACGAATCTCACTATTGCTCGCGAGCTCAACTAGTAGAGAGAAATCCCAATTATCAAGAGATGGTAATATCTATACCAACATTAAATCAAAAATTTTCCTTGATTTTTCTGAGCAGATTATGATAGTTAAAAGAGAGAAAGAAATCTGATTTCAACCTTTTATTTACTACTACAATAAGCCATGAATCAAACTTACTTTATGGAAAAAGCAGTTGAACTTTCTTTAGAAAATATGAGAGCTGGAAAGTGAGGTCCTTTCTGAGCAATTATTGTAAAAGATGGAAAAATTGTAGGAACCTGAGCCAATCATGTAACCTCAGAAAACGATCCAACTGCACACGCTGAAGTTGTTGCGATCAGAGACGCCTGCAAAAATCTCGGGACTTTCCAACTTGATGGTTGTGAGATTTATACAAGTTGTGAACCTTGTCCAATGTGTCTTGGAGCAATTTACCGAGCAAGACCAAAAGCAATCTACTACGCAAATACTAGAAAAGATGCGGCAGACATCGGTTTCGATGATGATTTTCTCTACGAAGAACTTAAAAAGAAACTTGAGGAAAGAACGCTCCCTATTCACCAGCTCGGTAGAGAAAATGCGATTAAAGTCTTTGAAGAATGGACAAAAAAATCTGATAAAATCGAATATTAGTCTTTAAAATAACGAATGAAACCATTTTCACGTTTTATTATCAGCCATTTTGAGTGGGATAAAAATAGATTAGAAGCGAAGTTTCATTACGCTTTTGATGATCAGGAGCACTTTTCTGAAACCATAAATTTTTCTCCACTTAAAAATACATCTGATTTTCCTCTCATAAACCAAGATTCAGCTAAGATTCATCGGCTTTTAAGCCATTTACATATTGCACTAGGAGTCAGTTATTATAAGCTCTATCCTACAGCGGAAATCATAGTCGAGACAATCCCTCTGAATGATGCAATGAAAGATTTTTGGCATGATTTTTATATCAAAGGACTCGGAGAATTTTTTTATAGAAATCAGATCAATCCAACCGGATTAGCCCAGTTCTTATGTACAGAAAATAGACAGGAAGATATAAGATCAGCACTTGAGTATTCAGCAGAAAAACTACTTATTCTCTTTTGATGAGGAAAAGACTCGCTCGTCTCAGTTGAACTCACAAAACAAAAAAATCTGAGTTTTGACCTCTTTTCTTTTGGTAAAGAGTATCCCCTCCACCAAATCGCTCAAGCACCTACCTGAGCAAAAAGACTTATCATTCAGAGGACACTTGATCTCCCTCAAATTCAAAAACTCCTTGCTGAAGGCTATTACAACGGTCATCTACCAATTACTGGGATTATCTGCTTTGTGACTGCTGTCGTTTCTTATCTCTATGGCTACAAATCAGTCATTACCTCACTAGAAAAAAGTGCGGATTTTTGAAATACTGAATACCACGGACTCAATATCAACCACCAACGAAGTAAATCTTCAGAATTTGAGGAGAGTTTTAGAAACTACGCTCAAACCTATCTTTTGAAAAATTTTGAATGTAAAAGTCTCATCCGCAACCGATATGAAATCAAAGTAGTACAAGAGTTTAGCAAATACCCTCAATATTTTCACGCTTTTTCTAGTTGTAATAGGAACTTTCACATCACCACCTGCACAAAACTCACCTGAGATCAGCTCCGATGCTGAGAGTGTCCGAAATGTGCCTTTGTCTATACTATGCTGAGGGCCTTTATTGATAAATCAGAAGTCAACGATATTTTTTGAACAGATCTTTTTGAAAAAGCTGACCTCATGCCACTTTTCAAAGAGTTGCTTTGAATTGAGGGAATAAAACCCTTTGAATGTGTTGGGACAAATGAAGAAATGACACTAGCACTCTGGATAATATCAAAAAAAGAAAAAAAATCTGACTCTCCAATGATGAAACTCTTTGAAGAAAAAGTAAAATCTACAATGACTGATTCAGATTTTGATCTTTTAGAAAAGAAGCTTTTGTGAAAATAGATCAAAAATTGACAAATATAAACAAAAAAATTATAATAGAGAGGAGAAGATTCCTCTTTTTTAATTTTTAGATGTGAAATGGAGCTGAAAGGTTTTCAAAACTGAAGTGAACAAAATCCAATCTACAACAATCTAATGTCTCTAAATTGAGTACAAAAGGCACAAGAAAACCTAGTTGCTGAAGTTGTAGATAGAATAAGAAATGCTTTTTGATCTCCAGCTGATGGAGAAGTAGATCCAGAAGAAGAAAAAGCACTGAGAAATGCAGCAGAAATCATCCTCACAAATACTAAACAAGAAGCCTCAAAAAAACTAGCAGAGGAATGAATTTTTAATATCTTCATCTCAAAACTTACAACTGATGAAGAAATAAGAATTCTAGTGAATAGATATACTAAAATGATTCCACAATCAAAAAGTATTGTAGATTTTTCAGAAAAAATGTATGAAAATATTCAGATTCAACTGCTTCAAAATTTTGATGAAGAAAAATCTTTATCTCAGGAATTTCGAAACGAGGCGATACAAGAGTTGATAATAAACTATTGAAATATGATTAACAATTCATTTCTTCATCGTATCAAAGGAAAAAATTTTCTAAAGACAGTAAAAGAAGCCTTTATAAAGCAATTCCTATTTGAGTGAAAAAGCCAGATTCGTGAATTATTTGAATCAACACCAAATATCGAAAGAGTCTCACTTGCTTACTCCCTAGAAGCCCTAAAAAGATCTAAATCTGAAATGCTAAGAGTTTTCCCTGAGTTTTTCTTTCAAATGATAAAAAAAGAATTACATGAGAAATATGTAAGAAAAATTAATTCTTCGACTCAGAAAACTAAAATTTCTAAAACTGAAAACACCGAACTTCCTACAGGATTCAACTTATCAACAATCATTGATGAATCAATCGAAAAAAACCAAGAAGATAAAGCTCTTCAAGATGAGATCCAATCAGGAATTAGTGGATTTAACTTAACTCCGCAAGAAAAAAAACAACTTACAAATCGCCTCTTTAGACTGAAAAAAAATAAAAAACCGCTAAAGACAAGCGACTATCTATCAGAAGAAAATACAATCATCAAAGCTCAAGACGAATGAAAATTCCTTGATTTAATCGATCAACTTGGAATTGAAATCATCAGAGAAGAAAATACATCTAATAACGAAAAAGTAACCACAAAATCAGAGACTACAAGCACTATAGAAACTAAAGAAGACCCCACTCACCCACAAAAAGAACTAGAAACCTGATTTCCAAACCTAGAAACTCCTGAAGAAATCACAGATCATATCCTAGAGCAGCTAGAAAAATGTGACTATACCTTTACTAATAAAGAAAAATTTAGAAAAGAAATCCTAGAGTTTTCAAAACAAAAGCTTCACAAAGACCTGCTTTTATGAGCTGCTATTGATTTCCAATCTCCAGAAAAAAAATCTCAAAGCATTTTCACGATCAAAATCTGATGAAGTGCTAGAATTTTCCTCATAAAACAAAACGGAGAATTTACTGTTGAGAAATTTTGCAAAAATCATAATGAATATGAGACTTATTTTTCCTTCCTCAGAAAAAGTTTTGACTAATATATTCTATTATTTCTAAAAATCAGATCAAAAGTCTGATTTTTCTCTTGCTTTTTTCTTTAAATTCAGCATATTTATGCCGATATTTTTATTTGTCAAAAAAACTATGGAAATCAAGAAGATCTCGCTTGAAACCGCCACTGGCTGAAATATTTCTCATAGACCACAGAGCTTTGCAGAGTTTATCTGACAAACTCCGATTAAATCAGTACTTCAAACTGCGATTGAAAGTGCAAAACTCAGAGAGGCACCACTTGGTCATATTCTATTTTCTGGTTCTAGCGGATTCGGGAAAACCACACTCGCAACGATCATCTCACAACAGATGAACACTAATATCAAAGTAGTAACTGGTTATGCCCTCACAAAACCAAGCGAGCTTGTGAGCCTCTTAAATAGCTTAGAAAGCTGAGACATCCTCTTCATCGACGAAATCCACCGTATCAAGCCAACACTAGAAGAAGTCCTCTACATCGCAATGGAAGACTTTGTTATTGATATGCTCATGCCAGAATGATGAAGTATTAGGCTTCCTATCAATCCCTTCACACTTGTTTGAGCAACAACAAAACCTGAATCACTTTCTCAACCAATGAAAAACAGATTTATCTATCATTTCCATTTTATGGACTATGATTTAGAGGAAAAAAAGACAATCCTTGACCGCTATCTACAGCATTACCAAGTCAATTATGAACCAGATTTATTGGAAAAATTTGTACAAAAAGTAGCATCAGTACCGAGAGAAATTCACAACCTCGTCATAAAAATCAGAGATTATCTCATTAGTAGACAACTTCCAATTTTAACTAGTAAAGATCGAGAAGAATTTCTTAAACACAGCCAAATTGACGACTGAGGAATGATGCCAATCCATAAAAAATATCTTGATATTCTTGCAGATTTTGATCGTCCAGTCGGAGTAAAGACGCTCGCAGTCCAGCTTTGAGTGAGTGAGAAAAATCTTGAAGAAGATATTGAGCCGCTTTTGCTCAAGCTCGGGAAAATTGAAAAAACGACAAAAGGAAGAAGTCTGATTTAATACTACTTTTGAGTATTTTATAAAAAGGAGCTTTTTAGCTCCTTTTTTATATCTTTTATATCTTAGACACCAAACTCTACTCTAAAATATCAGTACCATAGTGAATTGTAGTATACACAGTTTTCGTTTTGCTATTCACTGCAAATCCGACTCCAATATACTTAAAGTGTGGCATCACAATTGCTTTATAATGTACTCCTCCAGGTCCTTCCTTAACAAAGGCATCAAAACTCTTCTTAGTTGAGTCAATCATTGCACTTGTACAATCCGCTCCTGAACAAGAATATCCTCTATATCACATAGATTCAGTAAAAGAAGATTTCCCACCTCAAAGACTCACAAATTTAATTCCCAAGTCAGCAAATCGCTGTTGAACAGAAGAATAATTGTAGTATCAATCAGTTTTTTTTCTCTTGTGTCCTACATATCAGGTCTCAGCCTGTTTTTTTGACCACTCAGTAGCACTTCTCTCAAGCTCACTATGATATGCCAGCGGCTCCAATCCCTTTTCAGCTCTGAGCGAATTATGCCATCAGAGCCAAGCATCTCTAAGTTGCTGAGCATCAATTCACTCAATTTTGATACTCTCTGGTGTCGTTGAGGCACGGAAACTCTGCTGAATTTGAGTTGTCTTTTTACCAAGTTTTTTTGCAATCCAATCAAGGAGCTCCGTATTTAATTCAGATTTTTCTTTCATTGTTGAATCATTCATCAATGATTCAATCTGTTCCAAATAAGCTTTTTTGTCTGCAGCCGTCTTCTTTTTAGCAAGTTCCTTCTCAAATCAAGCAATAAATTGCTCGGTCTGAGCAGAATAAGCAGAAGTAAAACCAAGAGACAAAACCAAAGATCATAAGATCAAAAATCAGATTCTTTTCCTTATATTCATACAACACTACACAAGCTAAAATTATTTGAAGAACGGCAGAGATACGCCTCGCCATACTATCAAATCTTTGAAGATAATCACAATCCCCATCAACATCAAAAGCCAGAAAAAGACTACATTTATTCGCCCCTCAACTTTTGAGAAATTCTCCTGTTTGATTCTAAAGATCGCTTGAATTAAAATTGCGAGCAATCTTCCTCCATCAAGTGCTGGAATTGGCAAGACATTAAAGAATGCCAAGGCTAGTGAAAGCATCGCACCAAATCAAAGGAAAATCAATATTCAGAACTGAGAAAAGATCCTCTCTCCAAATTTGATCGCTCCAACAGGTCCTGTTAATTGGTTGAGTGCTTCCTTACTTGAATTTGCATTGAAAGAAAAGAGCTTACTTCCTATTGATCCGAGAGCTGACATCGTCATATTCCATTCTCACTTAATTTCCTTAAGTGCTGCAAGCATAGCTTTTCAAAGCGGATACTTTATAGGGAGTACCTCGATATCTCAATAATTTTGGAACGCAATTCCCAAAGTACAGCTCTCAGTACAATCAAAGGTTGAAGTCTGACTTTCTCCTGCTTCATTTTCAAAGGTGATCTGATTTCACTTTGTCCCAGCATATTTCTGAAGAGTAGAAACCAAAGTATAAGTTGAAACTTCACGACCATTAATATGTGTAATCACGCTTCCTGAACTAATTCCTGCCAGCTCAGCAACACTTCCAGATACTACTTCTTGAACAACTACTGGACCATCCTTAGCCTCACCAGACAAAAGTCCCTCCTTCTCCAAAAACGAAATACTTGGTGTCAAATAACTCTCTGGATGCACACCATGAACTGTTTCAGGAAGAATAGAAATCGGCTTAATACCAGCCATAAATATTCCAGTAAAGATCACAAACGCGATCAAAAGGTTCATCGCAACTCCAGCCAAAATAATAATCACCTTTTTCCAAAGCTTAGCCTTTTGAAAACTGTCCTTATCCTTACTTTCTATAGTTTGCTCAGTATCATCTCACTTCAGCGATACAAATCCTCCAAGAGGAATCCAGTTCAGTGTATATTCAGTCCCAGACTTGTCTTTCCAAAAGGTGCAAATTTTTGGAGGAATCCCAATTCAGAATTCTTTTACTTTTACTCCAGATTTTTTTGCTGCCAGGAAGTGTCCAAATTCATGTAACACTACAAGCAGCATAAAAAACAGAATTCACAATACTATTCCAATCATTTTCAAATAAAAATCTAAAAATTACCTTCAAAGTGTAGGGAAATAAAAATGAAACACAAGAGAAAAATCAGCACCTCAGATCTAGCAAGGTAAAACCTACAATATCTAAAAAGGGAAATCTGATTTTTTGATCTTTTATCTCTCCTCCTCTTTTTCTAAGAAATCCTATTGAGAAAAATCTCGGTTTCCGTACAATCGGAGTTGTGACAGTTTTTATATTTCAGAAAAACTCAAAAATATGAATCTTGAACAAGGAAATCAAATTGAATATGATATTTATCTCAAAGGACTGACTGAAGAAACTATTAGAAAGATGTCTGCAGACCTTGGAGAACCAGAGCGAATGCTCAATCATAGACTACAATCACTAGAAATTTTTAAGCAAATGGCAATGCCAAACTTTGGACCTGACATCTCAGATTTAGACTTTGATAATCTCGTGTATTATGCAAAACCTAAAACCTGAACCGATACCTATGCTAACGACTGGGAAAACGTACCAGAAGAGATCAAGTCTACCTTTCAAAAACTAGGAATTCCAGAAGCTGAACAGAAATATTTGGCCTGAGCTGGAGGACAGTTTGACTCAACAGCAGTATATCACAAGATCAAAGACACCCGAGCAAATATGGGAATTATCTTTGAAGACATGAAAGAAGCTGTAGTTAAATATCCAGATATCGTACAAAAATACTTTATGAAAGTTATTACTCCTGCCGACCATAAGTTCGCAGCATTGCATGGAGTGGTTTGGAGCTGAGGAACTTTCATCTATGTCCCTAAAGGAGTAAAACTCACGCAACCACTTCAGGCTTATTTCCGTATGAATACCATAGCTGGAGGTCAGTTTGAGCATACTCTAATTGTGATTGAAGATGAGGCTGAAGCTCAATATATTGAGTGATGTTCTGCTCCAAAGTATAATTCAATCTCCTTACATGCAGGATGCGTTGAGATTTTGGTGGGTAAAAACGCAAAAATGAGATATTCATCAGTAGAAAACTGGTCATTAAATACCTACAATCTTAACACAAAAAGAGCGATTGTTGAAGAACATGGACTTATGGAATGGGTGAGTTGAAACCTCTGATCTGGTGCAACTATGCTCTACCCTTGTTCAGTTCTCAAGTGAGATTATTCAAAAGCAGATAATCTTTCAGTAGTTCTCGCTTCAAAAAATCAGAACCAAGATGTAGGTGCCAAAGTTATCCACCTCGGAAAATATACTTCATCAAATATTATCTCAAAATCAATCTCTACACAAGGTGGTATCTCTACCTATAGATGACTGGTAAAAATTGCAAAAAATGCTGAATGAGCAATCTCTGGTGTGAACTGTGATGCTCTACTCCTTGATGATAAATCAGTGAGTAAAACAATTCCAGTCATTGAGTCAGAAAACGCTGATGCTATCGTTTCTCATGAAGCTTCAGCTGGGAAAGTTGATGAACATCAGATTTTTTACCTGATGAGTAGAGGGCTAGAAGAAGAGAAAGCCATGTCTCTCTTGGTAAATGGGTTCATCTCTGGAGTTGTAAAACAGCTACCTCTAGAATACGCATGAGAACTTAATCGTCTCATAGAACTAGAGATGGAAGGTAGCGTCTGATAAGTTTTATCTTGTTTTTGAATCATAACAATGCAGATCTCAACAGCAATAAAATTCTGATTTTTCTCCCTTTTATGCCTCTTTTGACTAACCAATAGCTCGTTTGCCTACAAGGAACTCATGATTGAGGAAAGATGAGGACATGCAATCAGAGTTATCAAGGTTTGACTAGATGGAGAGCATTTTGTAGTCGCATCTCCAGCAGGACTGGGAGGCGCGACAACTGAGGAACTAGCACAGAAAGTTGGCTGAGATACTGCTATCAACGGAGCTTTTTTCTGTCCAGATGACTACTCAAACTGTAAAATCAATGGGAAAAGAACCACACATACCATCTCTGAAAGAGTCTTCCTCTGAGATGGGAAAACTCGAAGCACTTTCCGAGGAGATACGAGTATCAGAGCGATCTTCTCATTTGATAAGGAGGGGAATCCCTTCTTTGTGCAAAGAAATTCAGGAGAACACGATATTTGACTCTGGAGCGATATCAACAAAGATAAGTTAGATGAGATTTATTTTGGTATTGGAAACTTCCCAGTGCTTCTCCTCGAATGAGAAGATGTAGTCCCTACCTACAACCAATATATTGACAGCAAAATGAAAGGTGCATCAAAGAGAAATTTCATCTGTTCAACACAAGACTGAAAGACCGTATATATGGGAGTTGTGGGAGGTATTTCAATTCCAAAGCTACCTGCTTATCTCAAAAAATACCTCAACTGCCGAAACGCGCTTTCCCTTGATGCCGGAGCGAGTACTGCAATGGTATATGATGGGAACACCCTTGATAGAAGCCCAAGAACAAGGGTGATGGATGCCTTTGTTGTGTTGACGAGGGATCAATATATGAAACTAACAGGCCTTACTCCTACTCCAAAACAAGGAGAAAAAACTGAAGGATACCAGTGATTTATTCCTAGTTCTGAAGATCAAAAACAACTCAAATTCTTCCTAGGACTGATTGATGCAATCTACGAAAAATACGGAAAAACAAAATATCAAACAGCCCTAATTAAGCTTTTCCGCTCAGAAATGAGTAAGCCAGATCTCCCAATAGCAAAAAAATGGCTCTACAATCAGATTCTGATCTCACTTTTCACAATTGATAGTTTTAAGAGCCAGTAATTTCTCAAAAAGAAAAATCTGAAAACAACTTCAGATTTTTTTTATTTTTCAATAATCTTATAAAACCCAAGATAAGGGAAAGTATCAATATTTTCTATGCCATATCTTTTATAAAATTGCTGATCTTTTTACTGCTTAGCCATCTGCTCAGCAAGAAGTTCACTTTGTTCAAGAACTTTATCAGCTTCCATTCTTGCAAGATCAGGTGGGTAGCCATACTGCATTAGAATTTTTTTAACCTGAAGCCTGAGTTCAGCCTGAATATCGGATTTTTTGAGCCAAAGTCAGGTAGCACTCTTGCGGACACGAGCAACAATAGCATGAATTAACTCTCTCATCTTTTCATCTTGAAGAAATTGTGTGGATTGATTTTGAGAAAGGACCGTGTAGAAAGCAAATTCCTCTGGAGTAAGGCCAAGCTGTTTTGCTGAATTATCCTCTAGACGGAGATGTTTTGCAATATCACATAATTCTTGTAATACTTGTGCAGTATCGATCTGAGCATTGGTATATCTTTTAAAAACTCCTGTCATCATCTCAGAAAACTTTTTTGCTTGAGCAAGATTTGTAGTTTGTCTCATCGATATCTCATCATTTAAAACTCTTTTGAGTAATTCGAGAGCAAGATTTTTGTATTTCATATTTTTCACCTCCAAGAGAAAATCATCAGAGAGTAAATCCACCTGAGGTTTATTTATTCCTACAGATTGGAAAATATCTACGACTTCTCCATGTGCAACAGCTCAATCCAAAATCTGTCTGATCGTTGTCTCCAGAGCAATATTCTCTCCACGAGATCTAGAAATTTTGATCAAACTCACTTTAATAGCCTGAAAAAATGCGAGCTCATCTCTATGCTCTTCTGCCTCTGGAGATGGCATTGCTAAGGTAAAAAGCTTATTGAGCTGAGTAAACTCTTTGAGAAATCTCTGTTTCAAATCTTCGGACTGAAGGATTCGATCACAAGATCAGCTTAGAATTCTAAACTTCTCCTGCTCTGAAGAAACCAAGAAATAGTCTTTCCAGTCAGAACCATAGAACAGCTGTTCTACAACCTCATATTTGCTCAAAAATTCTTGGATATTCTCTTGCTTTTGATGAACTGCAAGTCCGGTTCCTCCACTCTGTGTATAGACTGTCATAGCATCTCTCAGATCCTGAGCGATACCGATATAATCGACAATTAGTCCTCATGGCTTATCCTTGTATACACGATTTACTCTTGCAATAGCTTGCATTAGAGCGGCTCCTTGCATTTTCTTGTCCAGATAGAGGGTATGAAGACAAGGCGCATCAAATCCCGTCAACCACATATCACATACTAATGCAATCTGAAAAGGATCTTTTGGATTTTTGAAAGCGATAGCGAGATCTTTTCTTTGCTGAGAGGTAGTAAAATGTGGTTGAAACTCCTCAGGATCATCACTTGAAGTTGTCATAACTACTTTGATCTTTCCTTGCTGTGCCCAGTCTGGACGGAGTGAAACGATCTGATCATATAGACGAACAAGCACGCCTCTACTCATGGCCACAAACATCACTTTCCCCTCAAATACTGCTTGCCTCTGCTCAAAATGAGCAACAAAATCCTGAGCCAAAAGTTCAAGTCTCTTTGGATTTCAGACTAGCGCTTCTATGTGAGCAAGTCTTGATACGATAGCATCTTTGTCTGAGGGAGAAACTCAGTCAAAATTTTCGATCTCCTGATCAATCTGCTCAAGTACCTGCTGATCGACTCCAAGCTTGATCAATCTCCCCTCATAACTAATAGGAACAGTGGCTCCATCTTCTACTGCCTGCCTGATATCATAAATATCAATTTCATCACCAAAAACCCCTCTCGTAGACTTATCTGTCTTTTCTATTGGGGTACCTGTAAATCCGATAAAAGAAGCATTGGGAAGTGCATCTCTGAGATATTTGGCATTTCCATATCTGAGGTCAGATTTTTGATCTTTTTGTACTGCTTTGGCTTTGAAACCGTATTGACTACGATGTGCCTCATCAGCAATCACGATAATATTTTCTCTCTCTGATAAGGTGTCAAAGACATTTCCCTCTTCAGGAGAAAATTTCTGAATCGTAGAGAAGATGACTCCTCCACCTGCTACTTTCAAAAGCTCCTTGAGATGCTCACGAGACTCTGCCTGCTGTGGAGACTGCCTGAGTAATGAACGCGACTGTGAAAAAGTCTGAAAAAGCTGATCATCAAGATCATTTCTATCTGTGATCACAAGCAAGGTAGGATTTTTGAGGGTAGGATGAGTAATAAGCTTGCCCGCATAAAAAACCATAGAGAGTGATTTTCCGCTTCCCTGAGTATGTCGCACTACTCCGATTTTATGATCACCATTGACGGCTTGCAAGGTAGCATGAACGGCTTTTTGTACTGCGTAATACTGATGATATGCCGCGGTCTTTTTGAGTTTAACGGTAAAAATCTGTCAGGTTTTTTGGTCTTTTTGTTCCTGAGTTTCAAAAACAGTATAGTTAAGGATCAGATCCAACAACACCGATGGAGCGAGCATATGCGTAGCCAGCGTCTCTATTTCAAAGGAAGTTGAATCCTTATCAGCTCCTGATTTCCAAGCAAGATAGCGAGAAAATGGAGCTGGAAAAGTAGAAACTCTCGCCAACATCCCATCAGAGATCACGCAAAGCCCGTTGTAATGAAAGAGAGAAGGAATAGCTGCTTGATAATTGTGAATCTGGGTATACGCTCTCTGGAGGTCAGCTTTTTCATCTAATGGATTTTTGAGTTCACAGAGCACAAGTGGTAGTCCATTGACAAAGATCACGACATCACACCTTTTTTCCTGATTGTTTTCCTTGATGGTAAACTGATTGATCACGCGAAAGTCGTTGTTCTCGAGGTGCTGAGTATCTACGAGAAAGATCTGTTCATTGATCGTCTCGCCATTGCTAAAAGACTCAACCTTGATCCCATCTCTGAGCCGATAGTGGAAGTGCTCATTTCTAGATATAAGGTCAGAACCTTCAAGATGCGTCAGCTTTTGATAGACTTCTTGCAAAGCAGAATCTGAGGCGGTTGGATTGATAAGCTTAAGCTGAGTTTTGAGAATTGGAGAAAGCAAAACTTCATCTCGTGAGCTTCTGAGCTGAGGGGTAGCTTGAGGGCTAGTCTCTGAGCCGTGCTGGTAGCTGTAGCCTTGAGCCTGGAGGAGCTCGATAAGGAGATTTTCTATAGTGGATTCGTTCATCTGCAAAGATTAGAGTGGTAAATCATTATCTTCTAAATTTAACATTTGTATTGAAGAATTTGCATCAACAATAAATTTTGCTCTTTCATATAACTCATCAAATGTAATAATTTCGGGATTATGTATATTCTTACGAAATAATTCAAAAGAGGAATATTTCTCTTGATTAACTCAATTACTTGTCATAAATTCTTTCAAATTTCCTATAATAAGGTAGGATTTTGGTAAATAATTATATATATATTCTCCAGTGGGATCTCAATTATCATCAAATCATTTATAATACGTTTT
>JABCOM020000003.1 GCA_013333605.2 candidate division SR1 bacterium | reverse complement strand
TCTTTTGCTTCTTCAAGTTCAAGCTTTCTCTTAGGATAGTCAAATCTCTTTGCCCCCCTGATTCTACTTGCTTGTTTCGCCTGTTGAGCTTTTTTCTTCGCGATTCCCTGTTTATTTGTCCTACTCGCCATAGTGTTTTCTCGTTAAATAAGTTTAAAAAAGAGATGAAAATTCAGATTTTTCTTATTTTGAACTAAGTACTACCGGTTTATCCTTGTGAAACCACATATCTCGCTTAGCCTTGAGTAGTACTCTATACTGAATTACGTACTGTACTACGCTAAAGAGCGAAGTAACAAGCAGATATAATCCAACTCCTGATGCAAAATTCCAAACGATTGTTCCCATCATCAATGTCATCATTACATTCATAATTCCCATCATATTGCTCATGTTTGGCATTTTTATACCATTTGGCATAGTTTGTTGTCTATTTTGCGCCTGAGTAAGTGAGGTAAGCTGAAATTGAAGGAAGTTTAACCCCGCAACAATAATTGCTAGGATAATATTGTGATTTTCAAAGAGATTCATTCCGAGAAAAATCGGATCAATATTGTCTTTTACATTCAGATAGCTATTCCCAAAACTTCGGAAGAAGCTATAAAGCCATTCATGTGGAACTTCTCCAGCTGCGAACTTAACAATCACTCCATAGAGTCCAATAAATACTGGCAATTGCACCAAAAGTGATAGACATCCTTTGAGAGGACCAGCTCCCTCTTTCTTGAGAAGTTTCATGGTTTCTTCAGAAAGCTTTTTAGGATCATCTTTGTACTTTTCCTGAAGAGCCTCCATCTTTGGTTGAATATTACTCATTCCTTTTGACATATTTGCTCCAGCGATACTATTTCTCAGGAGTAGGAGTCTTACTAAGATTGTCAAAAGCACAATCGCAATACCCATATTCCCTCAGAAGATCGCTAGAAATACGATCAAGAGGTTAAAAATTGGACGAGAAAGGAGCTCTGCCCAAAGTATACCAAATACATTCATCACTTTTTATTTTCTATCAAATAAAATTAGATCTTCATTACTTCATCAATTTTTACCTTTACCACAGTATCAATTTGAGTTGATCGCTTTTTTGTGAGCTCATCAATGTTTTTCTCATTTGCTTTATGAGTATCTTCTGAGATCTCCTTAGCAGTAAATGATTTTTTAGTATCAGACATCGCATCTTGTCTGATTTGTCTAAGCTGAGTCTTAGTATCTTCTCCCATTGCCTTTACCTGTTTTGCAATATGATCTCTTCTTTCCTGTGTTAGAGCTGGGATCTTAATCAAAATATGAGAACCTTGATTATCTACTCCTACTCCAAGATTTGCCTCATAGATAGCGTTCCCAATAGCTTTTGAGGTACTCTTATCCCAAGGTTCAACCTTAAGTGTTGTCGTATCCATTACACTGATATGACCAAGGGTGTTGAGTTTTACAGTTCCATAGTCAGTTTCTACATTGATATTTTCTAGCAATCCAGTAGTTGCTCTTCCTACCTGAAGTCCTGCAAATTCCCCCTCCAAATAGGCAATCGCTTTTTTCATCTGCTGCTCATAATGAGAAAGTTCCATTTTTTATATCTAATTACTTGATAAAAACAATCATATTAGTATATAAAGAAAAGTCAGTATTTTGCAAGATAAAAAAAATCCTTTATTTGGTGCTGATTTCTCCTTGAGATGAACAAAAACAGAAAAAAAATCAGATTTTTTCTCCTTGGTCTCTTCCTTTTTGGGGGATTATTTTCGTATGCCTCAGCCCAAAATGTATCATCATCTCCTCAGCAGCTAAAATGTGATGATCATCCACCAGTTTGTCAAATGACGCCATGAAGTTTTAATCTCTACCTAGATTTTCAGAGAGAAATGCTTTTTTTGCTCGCAAAAAATCCCTTTGAAATTCAGACCGAACTCGTTGCAAATCCAGAAGGTTGACTTTTTACCAATAAACTTCTTAAGCTTAATAACCTTGAGACATTTGATGATAGTTTTTTAGGAAGAACGCTCAAAATTGCAGATCAGGCACTTGGTAATGTTGCATCAAGCACTCTAACTTCAATCTATCTTTTCCAATTATCTGCGATATCTACTTTAATTGATAATTCAGTCTGATTTTTGATTCTGGCTTCCGATAGACCTATTGTGAGAGATTGGATGAAGCTCCTAGATATAGAGTGGCAAATTATCCAAACAGCATACACAATTGGTCAAGCTTGAGACATCGCAAAGACTATTAAAAATTCAAAGCTTCTTAATGAACTTATTGATCGTTATGAAGCGAAAGGGCTTTTGAAAGCTGGAAGTCAAGTACCAGAATCTGTTGCCTACATGGATGTGTTTACGGCTTTGTATAGTGTCAATGTAGCTCAAAGGTATTTCCTTTTTGCCTGAGATACGAGCCAACTTAGGAACGGTATTCAAAAGGGGAATTTTCAACTTACTTTTAATGAAGAGTGGATAGAACAACTGAAGTCTGACTATCAATGTGCAAGATGGAAATTTGGGTATAGATGCAATAAAAATGCTAAAACTTTCTGGTTTAATATCCAGACACTCACTAAAAATACTAAAAAATCTGCAGAATCTGCGACATATCTAATCAAAGATGCAGTCAAGAGATTTCGTAATGCTATATGATCTCCACTCTTTCCTCAATTTAAGAAAGGACCAATAGCTTCTCATCTTACTGGTGAAGAACTTGTACTCCTGAGAAATGTTTATTGAGCGAATACTTCAGATCTCTATATAGAAAATACGCTTCCTCTACTTTGACTCCCGCAGTCTACCAAGCAATCGTGGAAGACAATTAAAAATCAGGTAGTTACCGCAGGTTCAGATGTGTGGAATACTACTAAGAAAACCTATAATGCATTCTCTCCAAAAGAAAAAGCGGAAATGGAAAAGGAAGCATTAGACCAACTAAAGCAGAAATATAAGGAAAGATATAAAAATGCTGAACATCTAAATACTATTGAGGATTCAATGGGACTACCAATACAGGACGCTCTACTACAGAGTATCTCTATCTTGAAGGACTATGAGGTTGAGATTAGGAAGGATGCAAGTATCAATGATACATTAATACTGTCTCAGCAGTTTTGACCTTTAACCTACAAGGTGCAAACAATTATACAGGAAATTTGAAATCAAAATGAAGGGCTAAGAAAAGAGGTGAGTTCTCTTTGTAATTATCAATGTAGCAATAGTCCAGCGGTGAAGTGTTATGTACCATAACTTTAGATTTGGCTGATATAAACTATGAGACAGAAACGAAATTACTGGATAATCAGTATCTTCTGAGTGCTCCTTGTTTGGAGCGGATTTTCTGTTTCTGCAAACTTTGAAAACAGCAAAAAAGATCTGTCAAACTCTATTTTGAAGGCATTAGACTTCTTCCCAAAAGATATAACGCTCGCAGATTGACCAATGAAACACTCCATTATATCAAACTTTTGTACAACAGCATTAAAACCTGAAGTAATATGAGCTTTTTGAAGTCTTTATCCTTGATCAGATCCTCGTCAGTCAATTTTTCTCACCCTTATGTGTTCAAAGAGTGATGTAAAAAGTAATTTTAGTCCTTTTATGTCAGCTGGGGTAAAGGGGGAGGAGAATCGCTATCTCAAAACACACTCTATTAAACTTCTTGCACCACAAAATGCAGCGTGTTATGGATCTGAATTTCAAGTCGGTTGTGATATTGCAAGGCTTTCAGAAGAGATTATAACTTTAATTCTTGAGGAATTGACAACATTAAAACAATGAAATCTTTATGGTGTGACAATGAATAATCTCTCAAGTCAAAAAAAACTTGAGGAAAATATCAATACCTTTACCAAGGAAAAATTACTTATTCACTATGCAAGTCAGCAAAATTTTTGTAAAAGTAAAACACAAGGGTATCCAGAAACTTGTAAAATTATGCAACAATCAATGAGAGCGTTTCAAAAGGCGTTTAGTAAGTTTAGACTTTTGAATGTTGAGAGCTTACTTGCAAAGGATATAGATTCATTCAAAGAAAAGCAAGCAATATGTACTAAAAATACTAGTGCAGAAGATTATGATCACATGTTCTGTGAGATTATGGGGAGAACTGATGAGGGATTAGATCCTTTTATTACAAGAATTTATACAGAATTGTTTCGATATCAGCTTTTTGCTACTTATTATACCTCTCATTTGTGGAATAAAGATCTAGCAGAGATGAGTGATGCCAGCTATTATGAATTTATTCGTATTCAAGATTTTCAAAAAAACTTGATGCCAACAATTAATACTACATTAAAACAGCTTGCTGATCTTCAAAATACCTATCCTCTTCATATCTGAATGCTTGCTTACCAAGAAGAACTTTTGAGGTTAAGAGATAAATATTTGAGTAAACTTGTTGCACCTTTTTATTCAGTTTTTTATAAACTGCAGAATGTTCAAATTAAATCATAAATCAGATTTTTTCTCTTCTTTATCTTCTCTTTTTATGGGAGGAGCTGTTTTTGGTATGTGATTGAGCCCAATGGCCGGGATTAATGAACGGGTCGATAGAATTGAAGCTCGTCAAAAAAACTATATGGAAAATAAATATCTTCAAGACAATAAACTTACCATTTGACTCTTTTCAGATAATCTTAATAAAACTCAACTCCAAAAAGATGCAATTATTAGTTCTGCACTAGAACAAACTAAGGAATATTTTAATACAACATATCAAAAATGTGATCTTTCAACAGCAGATATTTCTGCAATCCTGTTTGAAGCGAATCCCTCTTTTAAAGCAAAGATCGAAAAAGAGCTTCCGAATTATGATAAAAGTCAGCGTGATACTAAAGATGGAAGAACAGTAACTAAAAAGTTCGTAAGTGCATGTGATAAGCTTTCATTATGTATGGTTGATCAAAAAAATCTAAAAAACAGATTTACTGCTCAAGAATGTTGAGATATCATCAACGAATTTTATCAAAAAAGTGAGACGAGTAGAAGACAAGGTGAGGATATTCAGATGGCAAATCTGGGAGCAAATAAATATATCAATGGAGATATAGCTGATTCTGATTATGATCTTATGTATGATATGTCTCAGGTAGGAACTATCCTTTACAAAAGTTATAAGCCGCAGCCTCAAATTATTTTCTATAATCCTCCAATTTTCTCAAACAAAGCTTCAAACTCAGAAAATTCTGGCAATGCAGGATCACCACCAGCAGCACAGAAAAACTGAATGAGAACGACACAATGAACTCAGGCTTCAACGGATTGAAAAAATGACGTAGCCTCTTCACAAGCCAATAGATCAGGAAACTTTTGATGAGCAGGAAATCAACTAGCGCAAAATGCTCACGCTCCTACCCCTATTACAGAGGATGAGGAGTTAAATGACTTTGTCTACAAGCGTTCTGCTCATAGTACACTTGGAAACTATGATAAGGTTCTTTTTCAAAATCAGTGTATCCTAGTGCCGAAAGAGTCTCAAAAAACCTGATCTCAGACTGCGAGGGGAACTTGAACCCCAGAAGAGCAGAAAAGAGCTCATCAGGAGCAACAAGCCGTTCAAAAAGCCTTGGAGGCGTATAGAGCAAGTGCTTGACTTCCAAAGAAAGAGGAGGCAGGATCCGGAAATAACCAGGCTGCTTCATCGACAGGATCTAATAATATTCCAGATGAGGAAAAGCAACTTGATGAAATAATGAATAAAATAAAGGAGTGTAGTACAAAATGTGAAGATCTTCCTTATGACGAAAAGTATACCTGTATTATGCAGTGTGCATGTTCTGATTATATTTCTCCAGCATTGGCAAAAGATTCCAAACAGCCAGTACTCAAGGAATGAGCATTGATAGTCAGATTTTGTTCTGTTGCTTCTAGTATGACAGTCCCAAATACTTCTGCAAAAAATATCCTCAGTATTGCAGAGTTATTTGATGAGATTGCCATGAGTGTGTCGACTCTTTATAATGAGGGAAAACTTAATGTAAAACAGCAGAAAAAAGAGCTTTTGAGCAGTAGTATTCCGAAGTCAGATATTAGTAAATCAGTAGCGTTTACAACTACAGTTGCGACAAAAACTCCTCCTCAAGAGCCCTCAGAAACAGAGAAAAAAACTGAAATAGAACTCCTAAAGTCTCATCTCCAGTGATCCATTTATGGAATTGATAGAAATAGTTTTGTCTTGCTAGATAATTATGAGGCAGAAAAGAAAAGTTCTAGTATTACAGCTCCTGAGGTAGCAAGTACACCAGTTGTTCAGTCTGCTAGTCAATTTAGGGATGCTGATACGGTAACCTCTGCACTAGAAAATCAATCTCTCCTCAAAGAAAATACTGTTGCATCAATGAATCTAGCAATCTTTGAACGAATAGAAAAAAATAATCAGCTCATGGATACTATCAAAGAGGTTGTGTCAGAGTTAAAATCAAGTACTCAACTATTGAATAGTAAAAAACAATCCAATTAGGCTATAAAAATAGGTTTTTGCTGAGTTCTAGATATATACAACAAAAAAAGCTGACTCTCAGAGAGAAAATCAGCTTTTTCTTTATTTTTTCTTTTGCCTTTTTACAAGGATCTTCGCTTGATTTCTATCAATCTTTGCTTGGCGGGCATCCTGTTCTTTTCTAAGTGACTTGAGAGAGATTCATGGCATTGGACGATCTTCTTGATTCTCTCATCTCTCACGGAATTTGATAACCAAAGGCACTCCAACAAATCAAAAATTCCTTCTCAAAGCATTTTCAATCCACTTTTTAAATGCAAAATTCGCCCTTGCTTTGTGATTTACAAAGACCATAAAGGTCGGAGCATCAACAGCAATTTGCGTCGCATACATGATTTTACAAACTTTATTTTTTGGAAAACGGGCTGGTCTTTGGATTTGCTCTTGATTAAGAACTTTATTGAGTTCATTAGTTCAGATTCTCTTTTGATTTTCACTCTGAAGAATAGATACCATCTTAAAAAGATTTTTGAGTCCTTCTCCATGAAGAGCAGAAATTGGTACAATTGGAATATGTTTTGCAAAATCAAGGTAGGTCTGAGCTCACTTAATCATTGAATCAATGGCTTCTTTTTTTACAAGATCAGATTTATTAAGACAAAAGATCATTGGTAATCCTAGTCCAGCAATCTCCTGTAAAAGTGTCATGTCTCTATGCGTAATCCCCTGAGTACAATCAATCATAAAGAGTACAACAGGTCTAACATACTCAAGCATTGCATAGGTCTTATCGTAAGCAATTTTCTCAATTCCATGTGTTTTTCATTTTTTTCTGATCCCCGCAGTATCATAGACCGTATACCAATTCCCCATAGACTTAAATTCTCCCACAACATAGTCTCTTGTTGTACCTAGCTTATCCTCAACCTTTGCAAGTTCTTTCCCAACCAGGGTATTCAAAAGCGTAGATTTTCCTGAGTTTGGTTTCCCTACAATGGCAAGTCAGATTCCTTTATGCGTTGGCTCATTTGTGCTATGTTCTTCATCTGAATGCGATTTCCTCCACTCTTTATAAAAAGTTCTGAGTTCATCTTCAAGTTCAGCGAGATTTCTTTCTTTTTTAGCACTAATTCCGATTACCTTCGCAACTCACAGATCATAATAATCTGCAATTGCTAGATCAATCTCATTGACTTTCCATTTTACATCAAGCTTATTGATGATAAGAAAGGTCTGATCCTGCATATTATTTTCTCTGATTATTTGCAAAATATGTTGATCCTTCGCAGAAACTCACACACTATCATCAATTACAAATAAGAGAAGGTCAGAATTTTTGATGATTTTTTCTATAAAAGGAATCTCATCACTAAAATCTCCTAGTCCTGGACTATCAAAAAAAGTCATCTTTCAGAGATTGTCTACTTCCAAAGTATGAGAAATAATATCAATGGTTGTCCCATGGATATCGGTTACAATCGCTCTAAATTGCCCAATAAGGCGGTTAAAGAGCGTAGATTTCCCAGCATTTGTCGCTCAGATGAGTCCTATTCTCATGATATTTTTCCTGCAAATAAATCTCCTTCAGTATAGGGAAAAGTATGACTCTTTGCAAGAGAAAAACCGAAGAAATCCTAAAAAAGGAAAATATTCTTTAATGCTGTTGACTTTATAGTTAGAATCAGTATAGTCTTATCGAATCCAATGAGGATAATAGTACTGTAAGACTGGATTTTTAAAGATTAAAAACCTGAAAATACTCTTCTTATCTTTTGTACTCGTTGGAAATTAATAGAAATAGTAGTAATCCTAAACAAATTATTTATGTATCAATCATTTCAAACACCTTTAGCTCAGAAGGTCGTATGTAGCTCAAGTGCTGGAAACGATGCTTCTGTTCATCTTTCTCCTTCGATCTGTATTAAAGGGAGAAATGTCGATGTAGACAAGTTTCTAGAGTTTGTTGTAGCCATTGCTCAAGATCGTCATGGTTGGAGTGAATCTAATATTCTCTTTAAAGATGTTGAGGATTTTGCAAAAAAACATCACATTCATCTGAGAAGCAAAACAAAATGCCAACAAAATCGCTTTAATGTGAGGGGGCTTACTCAAAATGTAAGAGAATTAATTATCCCAAAACTCAGGGAGCTCTATCCGGAGAAAATGAATAGACTTTTAAATCAACAGAAAAAAAACGAAAAATCTCCATTGTGCGCTTATTCTAAGAAGGCGATAGAAGGTAATACCTTTCAAGCTAATGAAGGACAGGTAAAAATTCTAGATCGTGTCCTAGGAGGAGAATTTTATCTTTCAACTGAAGATGAAAAAATCCTTACTAACTTTGGTATTGATTTGAAAGTATTGAGATTAAATGCTCAAAATTCACAGTCCTATCAGGAACAGATGATTCGTGTGAGACAAAAACTCGCATTCTTGAAACTAAAATTTCATACTTAATTACTAATTTTCACCGGGTATTCTTGGTGGGAAAAATCCTTTGGGTTTTCCAGAGGATTTTTTTATTAAAAAAATACTATAAAAAGAGAAAAAATCAGATTTTTACTTTTTTTTATGATTAAACTTCTCTTTGCTTTTTTTATTTCCGCTTGAAGTCCCTAATAATTTCCGTATACCAAGAAACGATCTTTTTACCTAAAATCTATCATTATGCCAAAACACCTTGTCATTGTGGAGTCTCCAGCAAAGTCACAGACCATTAAAAAATTTCTCGGAGCTGATTTCGAAGTCAAGGCTTCCTATGGTCATACCGTTGATCTCCCAACAAAAGGCTTGTGAATTGATGTTCAAAATGATTTTCGTCCAGAATATGTGGTCTCTCCAGACAAAAAAAGAGTGCTTTCTGAACTTAAAACAATCTCAAAAAAGGTAGATCAAACCTGGATCGCAACCGATGAGGACCGTGAAGGAGAGGCAATTTGATGGCATATCGCAAATCAGCTTGGTCTTGATATCAAGACTACACCAAGAATTGTTTTTCATGAAATTACAAAAAATGCAATCGAGCATGCCGTTAAAAATCCAAGGACAATTGATCTTAATCTAGTAGATGCACAGCAGGCGAGAAGAGTCCTAGATAGGTTGGTCTGATTTGAGCTTTCGCCAGTACTTTGGAAAAAGATTAAAACCTGACTTTCAGCTTGAAGAGTTCAGTCTGTTGCCGTGAAGCTTATTGTTGAAAGGGAGAGAGAAATTCAGGCTTTTGATAGTGAAAGTTTCTATAAAGTGGTTTGAACTTTCCTTACAGCAGCAAACAAGGGGCTCTCTGCAACACTCAATAAGCAGCTCAAATCAGAAACTGAAACGCTCAAGCTCCTTGAAACTCTCAAAGGCGCGAGTTATCAAGTAGATAGTGTAGAAGTGAAACCTTGAAAAAAGGCTCCCTCAGCACCATTCACTACTTCAACACTTCAACAAGAAGCTAGTAGAAAGCTCTGATTTTCTGTTTCTAGAACGATGCAAGTCGCACAAAAGCTTTACGAGGCAGGACATATTACTTATATGAGAACTGATGCGGTAAACCTCTCAGAGTTTGCCATACAAGCTGCAAAAGACCAAATCATCAGCCAATATGGGGAAAAATACTCAAAACCTACACATTATGCTACAAAATCAAAAGGAGCTCAAGAAGCACATGAATGTATTAGGCCTACTCATATGGAGAATACTATTGCTGGGGCTGACGCGAGCGAAAAAAAACTCTATCAACTGATTTGGAAGAGGACAATCGCTTCTCAGATGGCACCTGCTGTTTTAGAAAAAACTAAGGCGAAAATTCAGATTTCTTCTACTGATAAGTATCATTTTGAGGCTACTTGAGAAGTGATCAAGTTTGATGGTTTTTTAAAGCTCTATATGGAGGGAACTGATAATGAAGATGATGAAGAAACTGCAGGGATGCTACCAGCTTTGAGTCAATGAGATAGCCTCTCTGAGCAAGAAATTCTCGCGAGTCAAAAGTTTAAGCAACATCCACCAAGATATACAGAGGCTAGCCTTGTAAAAAAGCTCGAAGAACAGGGGATTGGTAGACCATCAACCTATGCTCCGACAATTTCTACTATTCTTAAAAGAGGATATGTACTCAAAGAGGATAGACCATGAGAAAAGAGAAAATATTTTGAATTTCTGCTCAAAAATAATGAAATCATAAAAGAAGAAAGAGAGCAGATGACTTGAGCTGAGAAACAAAAAATGTTTCCAAGTGATATTTGAATGATTGTGACTGATTTTCTGAATCAGAATTTTTCAGATATTATGGATTATGGGTTCACAGCCAATGTTGAAACAGCATTTGATCAGATCGCTACTGGGCATCAAAAACGAAATCAGATGATTGCCGAGTTTTATGGTCCATTTCATGAACAGGTTGTTGAAACTACAGGTAAGGAAAGAGTAAATACAGAAAGAGAACTCTGAATCCATCCCGTGAGCTGAAAACCTGTTATTGCGAGAATGGGAAGATATGGTCCGATGATCCAGATCGGAAAGCAAGATGATGAAGACAAAAAATTTGCATCACTCCCAGCTGGAAAAACAATCGAAACAATATCTCTTGATGAGGCATTGCAAGCCTTTGCACTTCCAAGGTCACTTTGAATCTATAATGGAGAAGAAGTGCTTGCCTCAACTGGAAGATTTTGACCGTATGTAAAATATAAAAATCTCTATGTTTCTATCAAAAAAGATTCAGGTTTAGATCCTTTTTCTATCAGCTTAGATGAGGCAATACCGATGATTGAGGCAAAAATTGCCCTTGAAGCCAATAAAAACATTAATACATTCGCTTATGAGGGAGAAGAAATCCAAATTCTGAATTGACCTTATGGTCCTTATATCAAGTATGCCAAGAAAAATTATAAAATCCCTAAAGGATGAAAAGATGCAACCGATCTGACTTTGGAGGATTGTCTAAAAATTATTGGAATCTGAGAGGAGTGATGATCAAAACCAGCTACTAAAAAACCAGCAGCTAAAAAATCTACAGCAAAGAAAACTGCTACAAAAGCCAAGAAGTAATCTTACTCTTGATTTTTGCTTATAAAAGGATAGGTTTAAGGAGGTCTTTTATCTCCTTTTTTATATAAAGATGAAATCAGACTTTTTTGCTCCTTTCACCAATCTCTATCCTATCCAAAAAACCCTTCGCCGAGAGTTAAAACCGCTCAACGAAAATTTTGAGCATGATCCATCTCTTACTGCACTTCGAAACTCAGAAATCCCACAGAGAGACGAACAGAGAGAAAAAGACTATCAGGCAATTAAACCCCTCTTGGACGAGCTTCACAATCAATTTATCACAGAAGGACTCCAGTCGCTAGAATCCCAGGATCGATCAGATTTTATCCTTTTCTATCAAAACTACCAAAAAAGCAAAAAGAACAAGGCTGACTTCTCTGAAAAAGAGCTAAAAAGCCTTGATGAAGAATTTGAAAGTCGCACAAAAGCCTTGAGAACCGCGATTGGAAACAGCTATGCTAAGCTTGCAGAGCTCCGAAAAAGCAATCCAGATTATGTGAATGAAAAGGGGAAGCCATTCTTAACGCAAAAAAATTATAAAATCCTGACTGAAGCTGGGGTGCTTTGACTTCTGGAAAAGAAATACGCCTCTGAGTTTAGAAGTTATATAAGATTTCTACTTTTGTAGAT
>JABCOM020000002.1 GCA_013333605.2 candidate division SR1 bacterium | reverse complement strand
TAAGTTATCAAGTAGAGAAATAAAGAATACAAAAAAAATCTGAATAAAAAAAGGCAAGTTTTACTAAAAAACTGCCTTATATTTTTAAAGACGATCTGCTCCTACCTCTTCTCTGCAACCAATAAGTGCCCAGTTACTACCTTAGAATCACAGACATCACGAAGTGGCATGATCCCTGTAAAAAATCAGATTTCTTTCGCTTCTTTTTCTATTTCCTCAATAGTATGTGGATATTGAACAATTTTAAATCTTTTTGCATTAATATTCCAAAGGAAAAGCCTTCTTTGTAAAAAATGCCCAATCAAAATCTGACCATTTGGTTTTAAAACACGATAGGCCTCAGCAAAAAAATGCTCCAAATCCTCAATATGCTCAAGCAAGAAAAATGCACACAATAAATCAAACGATTCATCTTCAAACATAGTCCAGTCCTGCTGCAAATCACAAATCACTTTTACTCCCTTAGAAGGGTGCTTTGCTAAAAGTTTCTCAGCACAATCGCAAGCTACGTATTCATCTGGAGAGATTTTCATAAGTTGCTCATACATTCTCCCATCTCATGCCCCCAAGTCCAAAACACGATACCCCTTTCTCTCTCTCGGAACAAATCTATTGAAATCCAAGCTATAAAAAGAATTCAAATGTGGCCAATATTTTTTGTACTCAGTTTCAGTAAGATTATATCCCTCTTTAGAGTCTAAAAGCAATGTATGCTTGCTATCATATGCCATCAAAAAGCAAAAAAATCTAAAAATTTGACTTCAGATCAGTATAGAGAACTCAGCAAAAGAATCAAGGAAACTTACATTTTCATAAAAAAAGAAGATAATCAGCAAATATCAATTTTTAGTTCTTTACTCAGAAATTTCACTAGTCTTAAGCGATATTTCTGATTCTCAAACCAAGAAAAAAAATCTGATTTTTTTGCTTTTTTACTCTTCTTTCTGTATAATAGAAAAGAATATTTTATCTCAAAAACGATAATGCAAATCTCAGATACCTCTCCAAAACTCTGATTGCAATATTCCAGCAACAATGATTTCTTTCCAGAAAGCATTGAGTTTTTGCAGAAAATCTGATTTGTAAATATTCTCTGTATTGATATGTATGTCAAATATTCTTTTCAAAAGATGAGCCGAGCAACACTCGTTCAAGGAGCAGAGATCGATACCTATGATAATGATCATATGATCAATGATACCTTTTTTGTTCATAAGATTACTATCCCTAGAGAAACCAGTATCACACGTGCTTTAGTCTACATCAAACTCAATCAAAAAAAATCAATGTCTGCACAAGATATTATTTCGTTTGTAAAGTCGATACCTATGGTTTCGCTCCTATTATTCTGATTTATATCTTTTCTGATTCCATGAACGATTGGGAAAGTTCTCCAATTTGTAAATCTGATCGCATTTTTGATTTTCCTTTTATACTTTGCATATAAATTTATCAGGCACCTCCTAACACTTACTAGAAACAAAAATACCGCAGTACAGGACCACAGTGTCACCTATATCAATCCCTATGATCTAAAAATCTTTACTAAAGAAGTTAAACAAAAAATCGAAGAACTCAAAGACTCAGGCGTAACTGATATCGCAATTGATAGAAACAACCTCTATTTCAAACAAGATTTGATTGACACTACAGACCGTACAGTAGTATGAGAATTACTTGGTCAGATCAAGCCTTTTGATGAAGAGAGGAAAAGAAAAACGATGGAGAAAATGATCGAGATCTTCTGAAATCCAGATTTTTTAGCCCTTTTTAAAGAAGAAAATGCAAGTTAAAAAGTGGCGAGATTCAGTCAGCAATTACTTTTCACAAACCAAAGAAAAAATCTGAAATCAAACTCAGAACTTTTTCTGAAATACCTCTCATCAAGCAGAACTCTGAGCGATTGAAAACGAGATCAAAAATCTGACTCCAAGCTGACAAGCCACTGTTGCCACCCTAATGCAAAATAGCCAACTCAAAAAGAATATTGAACTTCCTCCTCAGGACGAACTTTTAGCAAAGATAACCTGATATTCCTATCTCCCACCAGAAAAAAGACCATATCAAATCTGAGATTTCTATCTCGAACCAATATATAATTCTATATTTCACTGCATTTATCTGAATCACAAAGAAAAAATCTGCATCATCGCCTATAGAGGAACAGACTTTAAGAATACTTCTGACCTCATCTCTGATGCACAGATCATACTCTGAGTAAATGCTATCGATCCTAGAGTAACCGGAAGTATTGAACTGTTTGACCAAGTAAGAAAATCGCACCAAGAGTACCAAAAGCGAATCTGCGGACATTCACTGGGATGAACACTCTGCTATATCGTTGCAAAACATAGGCAAGTAGACTACTGTTGTACCTTCAATCCCGGCTCTGCTCCCAATAAAATCTTCATCCTCATGCTCAAAGATACTCTAGTCAAAAAAGAGCGAACCACAAAAATTCATACCTACAAGATTCTCTGAGATATTGTATCTCTCTGTAGTTATGTTGGGCAAACCGTGAGTTTCTTTGTCCCAAGCTTCAATCCAGGGAAGCTTCATACTATGGATAACTTCTTTAAGCCTGAAATTACTGAAGAAAGCACGAGAAATTAATCTCCCTCCAATCAAAAAATAAAAAACCTGAATTTAAGTTCAGGTTTTTCTTTCTTCTAAATGTCAGAGTGAAGTTTAGAATTCGGATTTATATAACTTGTTCTCTTAACTACCAAAGGATTATTTGTATCATAGATACTAAACATAATATCAGGATACTTCTGCACAAAGTTTGTCTGCATTGCCTCCTGCATCGCATAGATATTCTCTAAAGAATCATCACTAAATCCCATCTGAGAAACAATATACTTCCTATATATAGGATGCTCCGGTAGTGAAGCTACAAAATTATCAAAAGCTAATACCTTTCTAGCTGGGACGGACAAAGTATGAGGAATATTACTCTTTTCAGCAAACTCAGGATTAGAACATGGAGCATAGTAGGACATCTCCAAGTATTTTGCGATCAATTTATCCAGATTTTTTGTCTTTGTTCCTACATGCTTATTCATATTTTCCTTAAATTGATCATGTTCTTCAGCAGTCAGTCCTTCGTAAAGCAAAGCCTGATGCGATTCAATAAGATCATAAACCTGATTTCCACGTGCAGTAATAAGTCAGAGCGGCCTAGCATTAATATTCGCTTTTTTAAAATTTTTCCAGCTCGGTCCTATCTTATCCGCATTCAAAGCATTAAGCAAATCCTGTTTCATAGCCCCGGGAGCTCTTAATCAACGGAAAGCCTGTTCTCGATCACCATTTGGTAGTCTATATCCGGGTTTTTGGATCGTTGATTTTAGCTCCTTATCTGGGATTTCCTCCTCTACCCAAACACTTTCAGTTCCTTTTTCAGTCTGCTTAATAACCTCTCTCTCAACAAAAACCTTTAAATCCGTATGCAGCAAATTATCATCAATATCAAAAGCATAGCCTTTTATATACTTCTCCTTCATTACTACCGGCAAACAAAATAAAACATAAATCAGAAAATACACTATAAAGATATTGACTTATTTTTCAAGATATATTTTATATAGCAGAAAGATAAAAAAAGAAAAACTGAGTTTTTCCCAGTTTTTATCTAGAGATAGAATCAGATTTTTTGATAAATCTCCTCAATTTTTCTAGTAGCAATAGCATTCACCTTTTCACTATGCTCTTGAAGAAGTTTCCTTACCTCATCATCTGAAATCTCAGCGAATCTCTCCTGTAATGGCAAAAGGAATGCGGAAAGTTTTTCATATAAATATTCTTTTGCATACTTATATGAGAGCCCACCTGCCAAATACTTCTCTCTCAAAATATGATCTTCTTCAGCATTGATCAAATGCTTCACAATTTGATAGACATTACACTCATCAGGATTTTTCGGCTCCTCAACAGTCTTAGTATCAGTCGGGATCTGCTTAACTTTCTTAAGCAAAATATCCGCATTATCCAACAGCCCAATATAATTATTATACGACTTTGACATTTTTCTTCAGTCAATACCAATAATAGTCGCAACTTGTGGCTGAATAAACGGTTCTGGAAGTTTAAAAGTTTCTCCATATGTAGCATTAAACTTTTGTGCAATATCTCTCGCATATTCAACATGCTGTTTCTGATCCTTCCCAACTGGAATAATATCCGCATCATACAGGAGAATATCTGCCGCCATAAGTATTGGATAACAAAAAGTTCAAACTCAGATTTCTCCAGCCTTTCCCTTCGCTAGAGCGTCCTTATAGCTGTGCATTCTCTCCATCGTCCCCATAATCGTCAAACAAGTAAGCACCCAATTAAGCTGGGCATGTGCAGGGATCAAAGCTGGATTATAGATCAATGTACGCTGCAAGTCTACTCCACAAGCCATGTAGAGCTTTGCAATAGTCATGGTATTTGCCCTCAATTCATCAGGATTATGAGTTTGCGTAAAACCATGCATATTCGCCAAAAAAAGAAAAAATTCTGAATCTTGTTCTGTTTTTTGCAGTTCAATGAACGGTCTTACCGCTCAAAAATAATTTCCCAGGTGAAGTTGCTGCCCTGTTGGTTTAAGTCAGGTAAGAATTCTTTTTGCCATTATCTCATCAAATATAAAGCCAATTTGTCTCATAATAGGGAAATGCGGCGAGGTTTCAAGAATTTTTTTAACTTTATCATTTAAATCTACGAAGATTTTCAGATTTTGTGCCTTCTCTACTTTTCTATCTTGACTTTTTATGGAAAATAATTATAGATATTTACTGTAAATAAAATCATAAAAAATAAATTACTATGTTAGACACGGTAAACAAATCAGAATATCTGACTATTTCAGATGTCGCTCGCCTATTTCGCATCGAAAAAAGCATAAGGACCAATGTTATGAGACTGCTTCTCAACATTGAAGAAACAAAGGAAATAGATTTAAAACTTAATTTTTGTGACTTCTATGCTGTAGTTAGTAAAGAAAAATTAGAAGAAGCACTTGAAATAACAGAGCTACCACAAACCTTTATGACAGTCAAAGAAGCAGTTCAAAAACTCAAGATTACTGAACGAAGGGTTAGAAATCTGATCAGTAATAGAACTATTAACAACTATGCGAAAGATTTCAAAAGAGAATTTCTTCTAGATCCAAAGGAAGTTCTAGCTGCAGAAAAGACCATGTGTCCAAGATTGCGAAGCGAGATCTTCACGAATCAAGCAGTTCAGAAATATCCTTTACCAAGGAGAACGGCAAGAGGCAATGAACTCCTTAACATGCCCGAGACTGAGGAAGCAAAAAGACAACGAGAAATCGAAATTGCAAAGATTAAGGCGAAAGTTGAAAGTTATAAAACTTTAAAACCAATGAGATTCTTTGATAGAGAAGCATCTAAAGCATAGCTTTGACAAAAAAAGAAAACCTGCTGTATTAGCAGGTTTTTTCTCTATTAACATTCTCCAAATAAATTATTCAATCCAATCAGTAAACACTCTATAATCATGCTGGAGCTCCGTATCTGATTTCAGCTTTTTTTCCATATTATTGATCGCATAAATCGCCGTAGCATGGTTCTTTCCTCAGAAATATTCACCTATTTTTTCGAGTGTCCATCAAAAATATCTCTTTGCTAAAAGCATCAAAAGCTGACGTGCTGTACTGATTTCCTTTTTTCTACTATCAGATTTCAAATCCTCGATAGAAAGCGAATAATACTGTGCGACCATTTCAACTAATGTCTCAAAATTTTTTGTGCTTTTCTTATTCTGCTGAAGAACATTTTCCACTGTCTTATGCCTCTCATCTGAATAGTAACCAAGTGTCTTGAGACAATTATACACATCATCTTCAGAAATCTCAAGGCCAGAAAGCTGTTGTCTAGTAATCAAAATATTCAAAGCTCCCTCAAGTTCTCTAACATTACTCTTGATATATTGCGCCATCAGTGAAAGATACTCAAAATCAATCTGAAGCCCCTTTCTCTGCAACTTCTCCTCCAAGATTGCAATCCTTGTTTCAAAATCTGGAGCCTGAATATCCGCTACCAATCCCTTTTGAAACCTTGAAGTAATCCTCTCTTCCAAAAGAGTTAATTCCTTTGGGGGACGATCAGAAGAAATAATAATCTGCTTTTTCTTCATATTAAAATCGTTAAAGAGATTGTGGAATACTTCTTGAGTTCTATCCTTTCATGCCAAAAATTGAATATCATCAACAAGCAAAACATCTACATTCTCAAACTTTTTTAGCAATTTGGGAATAGTATTATTTCTGAGCGCATTTACGATTTCCTGAATCAGATTTGAACTCGGTAAATAAATCACTACTTTATCAGGATTTTTCTGCATAATCTCATTTCCAACCGCCTGCATAAGATGCGTCTTCCCAAGCCCCACATTTCCATATAAAAAAAGAGGATTATAGACAATACCTGGGTTTTCTGCAACCGCCTTTGCAGCAGAAAAAGCAAATTGATTATTTGCTCCAGCCACAAAAGTATCAAATGTATAGGTCGGATCAAACAAAATTCAAAAATACTGACTTAGTTCAGCTTTTACTGTCTTTTCTAAAGCAAAACTCTGTTCCTGAGGAACCTTTTGCTCATCTGCAATATTTAGAAATTTTTTGAGATCCAAAAGTAGCTCATGTTTTCCACTAGAAAATGGAGTATATACCGCATATCTAAGCGAAAATTGAGGATTATACACACTCTGAATAGCTTCCTTAAGCGCCTTATTAAATAGCTTTTTAATCTGAATCAGAATAAAGTCATTAGGCACTCAGATTACAACTTCCTTTTTTACTTCATCAATATCGGTAATCCCAATATTTCAGAGAAAAGTCAGCATTTTCTTATGATCAAATTGCCCAGCTATCGCCAAGATTATTTTTTCTCGGAGCTCACGAAGATATTGCTTTTTAGCGGCATCATGTTCTGAGAGAGTATCAATAAGCATATCTTTTTTGTTAGATAAAATTAGTTTTTCTGGAGTATCACATATCAGATTTTGTATTCTTTGTTAATACCAGAAGCAGGATTAGCATAATCTCAAAAATCCTTTACAGTAAAGTTTTTTCCCAAATATTTAAAATCCTCAAGCGTATACTTTACAACTCAATCTTTCTCATTCATCAATTCTGAATCACTATGATGATAAGTGAGGAAAACGAGCCCTCCTCTATTTAAATGATCATAAATTGAAGAGATGAAAGCTCCTAAAACATACTCCTTATCCATATACATCACAATATGCTTCGCTATGATGAAGTCATAGTTTTTTGTAATCTTAAACTCACTGATTTTACTTTCATAAAAAGTCACACTTGGATGCACTTTTAGATAATCAGGATAAAGATTTCTAACTGACGTATCTTCTACGGCATCAACCTGAGCTCCATAGCTCGCTGCTAAAATACTAAAATACCCCTTACCAGCTCCAAGATCCAAAATAGTTTTTGGATGATACTGCTCAATCAATTCACTCACAAGTCTTGCTCCTTCCATAATTCTTAGTTATCAAAAAATAAATGCTACTCAACAAATTTCTCTAAAGTCAAAATATTAAGTCCAGACCTCGTAGTATAAAGGTCTTCTAGCGTCATTTCCTGCAACTCACTGCTAAAACAAGCTGTGAGGTCCTCCAATATTGCAATCCTAAACCCTCTATCATAACTCTCTTCTACAAACATTCTCACACAAAGGTTAGTTAACGCTCAACAAATAACTAGATTTTTTATTCAGCTCAACTCTGACTCCATCTGAGTCTGATAGTAAGCGCTAATTTTTTTCTTTTCAATAATAGTATCTTGCTCCTGAATATCTAAATCAGGGAAAAATTCTGATAATGGACTCCTTTCAGAGAAAGCTCCTGATGCCTCTAAATGCTTCACAAAAATGATCTTGTAGCCCATCTCTCTAGCATAAGCAATCAAGTAGTTCATCTTTTCAAGCATCACATGCATATTCCCCAGATAGTAGTCAGTCTCCTTGCTCGCTCGAACAGACTGCATATTAATAATAACAAGTGCGGTTTCCGACATCATCAAGCATTAAATATAAAAGCACTTTCTTATCTTACAGTTTCGCAAAGAATATTCAATTTGAAATACAAAAAAACTGTTTAAAAACTCTTTTTCTATTTGATTTAGAAGTCAAGATATGTATGCTAAAGCCTAAGCAGATTTTTAGTTCCTATCTGTACAACAATGTATGGACTCTATCAATCAAAGGTATGGCAAAGACTCCAAATAGAAATTTATAAAAAACCACATGGATTTATCACACTCTTTGGAAAGGAATACTTCTACCTGATAAAACAAAAAAAAATCTGATTTCTGACTTTTAGAGAGTTTCAAATTATGGGAATTGAATTTCCAGACAACTGGGAAGAAGTCAGACAAGAACTCAAAAAAGTCAAAAAATACTTTTCAAAATCCCGAACAAATATTTTTTTCCAGTTTGTGATTATCAATGAAATAACCAGTTTTGATAATGCGCGAGCTAGAGAAGAAAATATCGTCTGAAAGGTAAAGCAAATGAGGCTTCATACAAGAGCCACTGTGCAAGCAGAAACACCTCTCAAGCTCTCTTTCAAAGAAAATATGCCCCAGTCCACCATTATGATTAAGCTTGATAAGACTGATGATGAACTACTAAACGAGATGAATAGTGGTTGTGCTACCAGAATCAGAAAAGCAATAAAAAAAGGAACAAAAGTCAGACTTTGAACTCCTGAGGATTACGAAACTTTTTTCAAAAAATGGCAAACTACTGCAGATGGGAAAGGGTTTCATACCGTAAGCAAAAAACAATTTGATACCCTGTTAAAGGTTATTATTGAAAATAAATGCGGAAATATGTTTATCTCTGAGCTCAATGGAGAAAGCATTGCTGGGAATATTTGTCTCTTTCATGATGATACGATCGTATATCTCTATGGTTTTACCGATAGAAAATATACGAATCTCGGAGGACATCACTACCTCAAATATGGAATGTTTGAATGGGCAAGAGACCACGGATTTGAATATTGCGATTTGATGGGCGGTGCACCAACAGGATTTCCTGAGCATCCACTCGCCTGAGTCAGTAAATTCAAAGAAAGCCTCTGAGGGATGAAGCGAGAATTTTACGGGAACTTTGACCTCGTACTCAACCCACTGCTCTATTATTCATTCAAACTCCTGACTAAGATAAAGAAGCGGTTAAAGAGATAAGATTTTAGTTTATTTATGATAAAAATATGCCTCAAACACAAAAATCAGTTTTCTCCTCTAGAATGTTTACCATTTTCTTTTGGGGAAGTTTAGGCTACAGTATATTACTTATTTTAAACAGTGTGATAAGAATCTTTACCTATCGAGAGGTATTTGAAGTTCTAGGTCAAAAAAATCAAAATCTTTCACTTGATTATGTAGGAACAGCCTTTATGACATTGTGATATGAATTCTACTACTCAATGCTCTTTTGAATAGGAATTTTCACAATAGTATTTATCGTACGGCAAATTATTGCAAAAATAAGGAAGCAATTTTGTCTCAAAACTTTTTTTTACGGACTCATTTGGTTAGTATGTATTACCGGATGCTTAGTGAGTCTTTACATTTTTAGGCTAGAAGTACTCAAGGTAATAGATTATATGTTTTCTCCACAATAGAAAGAGAGGTAAGTTTTTGTTTAAGAATAAGAAAAAGAGAAGCCTGATTTCTTCTCTTTTTTTAGTAGTGATTGACTTTGTCTCTGATATGGTCGTAGTTTCAGACATCAGGGAATATCTTATCGGTATTTCTGATAAATCAATGACTATTTCCCTCTGGCGATCCTCGTTCACTATAATATACTGCATCCTTATCTTCAAAGCATCATCCTCATCATTCACAGGTTGAAGAGTAACTACTACCAGTCACTCCATTCTCATCTACATAAAAAACTTCTCCTGTTAACACTTTAAAAGTATCATAATCAAATCCAGAATAAACAGCCTCAGCATCCCAATAGAGATTTTCCTTATCTACATAAAAACAAAGCGTTCACATGGCAACAGTTCGCACATCATCATAATAAAGAAATTTAAAGTATTCTGGAGATTCCGTACGAATCTTTTCTCATAAACTCCAAGAATAGGAGAAATAAACAGTATTTCAAATACGGACAAAACCACAAGTCCCAGAACGGATTGAAACATAGTGAGACAAAAATATTCCAAGTCAAATAAGGGAAAACACAATAATTCAAAATATCAACATTTTCTTTTTCATCAAAGTCCAAACCTATTTAATAAAAAACTCTACTAAAAGTAATCTTTAGTAAAGTTTTTTCAAGATTATTCGACATTTACAAAAAAGGAAGAGGGAAAAAAGAAAAGTCTGATTTCTTCTCTTTTTTGATTTACTCTTCAATATCAATAAAGAAACCAGATACTCCATCACCATCAGAAAGTGAAAGTGACTCATTATCTAAGGCCTTAGCTATGTAGAAATACTGATCACCATCAATATGGAAAATTACTCCTATATCAATTCCATTACAAGTTCTCATCAAGTTTGGTGCATCAAGGACTAGACCGAGAATATAAGCTTGAGCTTTATTATTCGCTAGTAAGTGATTAAATTTATATCAGAAGTTATCACTCCATTGATGCCATTTCCCTGTATAGAGAATCCTCTCATCTTTTTGATTAAAATAATATCACGAATTCGCATCACCACGATAAACTACATATTCAGGATTCTCTTCTCAGTAAGCAAAAGTGCGGCTTACTGACCAATTAGGAAGACAAAGTCCTTCTTGAGGTCGATTATAAGTAGCAACGAACTCCTCAAAACTAACGTCATCTGGAAGCTTATATCTTGAAAATTCAAGCGTAGCTTTTTCTCAAGGCTGTGCTAACTCTCGCTTTCAATTGCGAACCTTTAACTCAGGGTACTTATCTCCTATAGCAACAAACACAAATGAAAATTTGTCAAAAAAATACCTTACCCACATACACGGCTCCCCATATCAGACTCATTCGATAAAATCTTCCTTTTTCTTCTGACATGAAAACATAGATTCTGAATCTGCTCTCTTTTGGGTAATATCTCAACTAAAAAGTTTATCAAATCAGCTTACTTTCATAATTTGCTTGGTATTTAATGCTCATAAGTTTTTATAGGTACTTTTTTCTGTCTCAGCAAAAGGCACTTCCTGCAAAACTAGAGAAGTATCTACAAACTCTTGTCTTCCTGTACTAATATTTAAGTTTGGATTTACTCCGTAAAAATAACCCGAAAGAGATTCTAAATGCTGTTCTCTTTTTTTAGTCGCTCAAGTCTGAGCGAATCCTGGAGTTTGATCGTCTACTACAAGACCTGTTTCAGAAGTTTGATTTCCATTCATTTTATTCACATTAAGCGAGCAACCAGAAAAAATAAAGATTGAAAGGAGAAAAAATACCTGGATAGTTATTTTCATTATAAATGAATATGAAGATAAAAGAGGAATTCAAAATTCACTATAGTTATCTTTTAGAAAATAAAGTTCGTGATCGTAAGCTATTTATTATAAATTACTCCCTAATCTGAACCTCATAATCAAAAATACTGACTGGAGCCTCTGAGGAAATCTTAACTGTCTGAATATCATTTCCCTCCCCAAGTGCATTGATACTCGCGAAGTCAAACTTTTGTAGTCCAGAACTTGCTAAGAGAGTTAATCCAGTATTAAGATCAGGATTATCTAAGTTTTCAACTTCTATTTGAAGTGTTCCTGTGTAGATATTAAAAGAAAACTGAGCATTTTCAGTAATTTTCTTTGGGTAAAAGTGGAAATACATTACCTGCCCACTAAAAAGCGCGAACTGATCAGCTTTGCTTTGATAGCTGGAGTTGTTTGCCTGCGAGTAGAAAGGCTTGTCCTCAACATTTTCCTTCCAAACAAGTGTACCGGTTTTTTGAAAAGCCTCTCGCTCTTGCTGTTTAGTTTGAGGAACTTCTGAAACAGACTCTAACTTTCCTGTATCTCTAGAAGCATCAAAGCTGCAAGCACCGAGGAGAAAGACTTGAAGAAGAGCAACTAAAAACATAATCTTTTTGTACATGGTTTACAAGAAATAATAAATAAAAACAAAGAAATCAGAAAGGAGTATAATCTCTTCTAAAGATACAAATTCTCCTGAGCATTACAAGCCATTTACAACAGAGAGAAGAATCAGATTTCTTCTTTTTTCTAATTTTAGAAAAACTCTACCTTAGACAAACAAAGGTAGAGTTCCATTCCTGGGTTAGTAAGAAAAGTTTTTAGAGCACAGATTTATCATATTCTCCTTCATTAAAATTCACACTTCTCTGTTCTAAATCTCCGAACAAGGACAATCTAATCAATCCTAATCTCTCGTTGAGTCTGAGCAACAATTTCATGAAGCTCCTCATCAGAAAAAAGGAAAGGACGCTCTTCATCACAAGATGAAAAATCTTTCAATTTCTGAAGTGTTTGATAGTCTTGAGATATTCTGATCAACGTACTAGATCTGAATGAATCTAAAAAAATTCGATCAGAATAGAAGCTCTTTCCCTGAGGAGCATGAGCAACACTCAATACTTTTGCTGTTTGAGATTCTGATACCGATCCAGTATCAGTAACATGTTGTTGTCCACAAGAGGCAAATCCTGCAACTGTGAAAATTTCTAGAATAGATACTACGAGCTCTTTCATGTTTCATGCATTTTTTATTTTTAGATTTTTATACTCGCCAATATATGCTTATTTATGAGTAAAATGCAAGCTAAAGTAGAGTATAATTACCAATCCATCATGAAAAACAAAAAAACCTGACACAAAGGTCAGATTTCTCTTTTTCTTTCCGAAAACTTAGAAAGGAAGATCATCAGATGAAGAGTTAGCAGCTCCATTTGACTTTTCAACTCTTCGGCAAGTGATACTATTGAAGTATCTTCCTGGTTGATTTCTAGATTCATTTGCTCTAGCATTCAAATGAACAGTAATCAAATCTCCAGTATTTACATCTGAAAGAAGATTGATCTTGTCTCTGAAGAAATCTACAGCGATAGAACCCTTGAATTCTCTATCAGTGTTTTCTTCTAGAACAACAGTCTGTTTTTCAACACCTTCTCCGATAGTCTCTCTAGGACCGATAAATTTTACAAATCCTGTGTATTGCATAATAGTAGTAGTAATGAATAAAAAAGTAATCTACTTACCTTGAAGATAAGGTTTTTTGTTTCAATTGCAAGGGAAAAACTCATTTCGTAGCAAAATTATTACAGCAACAGTCAAAAAACAATCAGCCACATTAAAAACCGGGAAACTTCCAAGAGAAACAAAATCTCTAACACCTCACAATATCAATCTATCACTTAAATTTCAAACCGTTCAAACAAACATGAGGACAAAAACAAGTGACGAAATATATTTTTTTCTCCAGAGATACACAAATAATCCAAGTCCCAAGGCACTCACCATCAAAATAATCCAAGCATTAAGCTTTAAGCCTCGAGAGATCCCTGTATTAAAAACTGGCTCTAAAATCCAAAGTTCTTGCCCAATTTTATGATCATAAAAGAACATCTTTGTCAATTGATCAAGCAAAAACAACCCAAAAATCAGAATCCAGATTTTTCTTCCTTTTAACATGATAACCTAAAAAATAAAATTCCCCAATCTAGCATTCAAATACCAATTATACTCTCTCTGGAGTCTTGATATGGCAGAGATTCATCGCATTTTCCAAAACTTGAGCAAATGCCTTGGTAATAAAGTAAGCTTTTTTCTGAATTCACTCCTCAGTAATCACTCTCTGCACACTATAATAGCTATTGTAGAGTCTACACATCATCAACGCCCATTCAACAAGCAAAGCTGGATTGTCAGTTTCTTCTGCCTGAAGAATGATCATTGGATATCTATCCATTCATAAAATCAAATCTTTTTCAAGGTTTGTCAAAGATTCAGCATATCCCTCTTCAAAAGTCGGCGTCTCTCAGGCTGGGACTTTAGCAAGGATACTCTTTGCCCTAGCGATCGAATAAAGAATATAAGCCCCTCCCGATTCCTCAAAAGTTCTACATGCTTCCTGAATATCACTACTGATCGCAACTGGATTTTTCTTATCTTGCTTAATATCATTGAGGATAATAGATCCTATCGCAAGCTTACGAGCAATAGATTTAATTTCATCAGGAGAAAACTGGCTATCTTCATATTTTTTCTCAAAATAAGCGATTGCCTCAGTGATCAGTTTTTTCACATTTGATGCACCATCTCTACTTGAGAGTTTCTTTTTTGAGACACTATCTACATAAAAACCATGATAAACAAATCTGAAATCCACATCATCTATTCAGAGTTTCCTTGCAGCTTTAAAAAGATTCATAAAGTGATCCTCCTGTTCCTGCCCAACCTCATAGATTACTTTCTTTGGAGCATAGTTCTCAACTCTATACTTAAGTGCCCCAAGATCTCTAGTTGCATAGATTGAGCTTTTATCTCACTTAAGTACAACAAGCCTCTCAAAATTTCAAAAATCAATTACATATGCACCAATATCTCTCTTGATCTCAGAGATCGCAGCTTCATAGATCTTGTCTATGATCGCTCAATCCGCAAACGCTTTCTCAAGCTGTGCAATATCTTGCTGAGCTACTTGCTCAGAATAGAGCTTTACAATTCATTTTTCATACAGACTCATCACTAAGTTCAGCCCCATCTCAGCATAAAAGCTCTCTCAAAGCACATAATCATGATGAATATCTAGCAAATCATAGAACTCTCAAAAATCAGCCAAGCTCCACTTTACCATATCCTGCCAAAGCAAAGTTTCCTTTGGATTTCCTTTTTCAAGCAGCAAAAATCTCTCCTTTGATGCAGTAATGAAATCATTAAAATGCTCTACAAATTCCTGATAGCTTCCAAAATCCCCATAGAATTTTTTGAGCTCTTGGAGCTGTTCAGGTGAAAGAGAAAGAAAATCTGATTCAGATTTAGCCAATTTCTCCCCCTGCCTATACATCGTATAAATCGCGAAAAGCAAGTCATTCTTATTCTCGTACGCTATCAAAAGATCTGCCCATCTCTCATATCCCTCTATCAAAAATCAGAATCCTCCCCAATCATTGATATGATTTACCCTATGTGTTGTATATCCAGTAGCAGTATAAAGATTAGCAAGGACTTGACCGATAATTGTCGATCTAATATGCCCAGCATGAAGATGCTTTGCCACATTTGGAGAGGAATAATCTACAACAACATCTTCTCCCCTATGCACATCACTCTCTCAGAACTGTGATTTTTTTACAAAAATATCTCCTAAAGAATCAAAAAGAAAACTATCAGCGAACGAAATATTAACATAGATCCCAACAGTTTCAATCTTAGAGACAATCCCCTTCTGAAATAAAAAAGATTCAGAAATCAGATTTTTGATTTTTGGGATGATTACAGAAACATATTCTCATCCCTTATATTTTCTAAGCAAACTTGGTATCCTCACACAAATATCCGCATCAAATTTAGACTTATCCACAAAATCAAACTCTAAATCATTCAAAGACTGAATACTCTTATCTAAAGGCGAGAGAATCTCAAAAAAAGCATTTAAAAGCCTCACCAAAGCATATTCAGAATACGGCACATATCCATATTCCTCTCTCTGTTTTCTAAGCTTTTCAATCATTAAAAGCGTCTGAGCATGCAATTTTTGATTTTGCTGAGCCAAAACGTTTTCTTGAAATAGTGCAGATGTGTCCATTGTTTTTCTTGCTGGGAAATAAAGGGTACTTTAGCAAGAGTGTATGTTTCTTATTGAGAAAATCAAGAGAAAAAGCCGTTAGAATCGAGCCTTTTCTTATAGCATAAAAAAAATCTGATTTTTTTGACATTTTTTTTAAAAGTGATATAATATTAGTACATTTATATCTTTTCAAAATAAACACAATGAAAAAAACAGTAAAGAACTTGATTCACAAACCAGAATCAGAAAGATCAAAGAAGGAAAAGTTGATCAGAGACATCGCCTTTTTTGGTGTAGTAGTTTACGCTGCAACACTTACATTCCTTCTTGGAAGCGCACAAGCTGACCAAACTATTGCAGAAGCTGAAGCATTCTCAGCTCACATGCAATCTCAGCAAGTAGTAGCTCAATAGTTCTTTAACTAAAAAAACAAAAAAAATCTGAAGAAAGCTTCAGACTTTTTTGTTATTATTTTTTTCTACTTTAGGACATAAGAGTATATATTCTATCATCTAACAGTAAAGAGAAATAATCTTTAGAAGACTTACCGAAAAAAGTTAAAATAAAAAAGCCTCATCATAACGATGAGACCTTTTCTTATATTCAAAGAATAAAATCAGATTTTTTTGGATTCTATTCTTCATCCATCTTCTTAACTTTTCCAGCTCTTTCTTCAATAATCTTCTTTTCAATCATTGCAGGAACCTTTTCATAATTTGAGAATTCCATAGAGAAGGCAGCTCTACCCTGAGTATTAGATCTCAAGTCAGTCGCATATCCAAACATCTCAGAAAGTGGAACCTTTGCAGCAATAGCAGTCGCATTTCCTCTTGGAGTTTGTCCAAGAATAATTCCTCTTCTAGATGAAAGATCTCCCATCACAGTTCCAACATATTCTTCTGGAGTTACGATTTCTACAGACATGATTGGTTCAAGAATTGCAGGAGAAGCCTTCATAAATGCCTCCTTGAATGCCTTATAAGTTGCTACCTTAAACGCTACTTCTGAAGAGTCCACATCATGATAAGAACCAAAGAATGGAACTACCTTAATATTGATGATTGGGAATCCAGCAAGGATACCTTGTGCCATAGTTTCTTTTGCTCCCTTATCAATCGCAGGGATAAATTCGTTAGGGATCACACCTCCCTTAATTTCAGATACGAATTCATAGTTTTTATCCTCAGGAAGTTTCTCAAGTCTAAGTTCAACATCTCCAAATTGACCTCTACCTCCAGTCTGCTTTTTGAAGATTCCTCTTGCTGAAGCAGTATCAAAAATTGTTTCTCTGTATGCTACTTGTGGTTTACCAGTATTTACCTCTACTTTATGCTCTCTTCTAAGTCTATCTACGATCACATCAAGATGAAGTTCTCCCATACCTCCAATAATAGTTTGTCCACTTTCTTCATCAGAATAAGCTTTGAAAGATGGATCTTCTTGCATAAGCTTTGAAAGCGCAAGTCCAAGCTTTTCTTGATCAGCCTTTGATTTTGGTTCAATAGCAATTTGGATCACTGGATCAGGGAATTCCATTTTTTCAAGAACGATTGGCTTTGCAGGATCACAAAGAGTATGTCCTGTCTGAGTTTCCTTAAGACCAAGGAAAGCACAGATATTTCCAGCAGAAATCTCTGAAATTTCTTCCCTCTTATTTGCATGCATAAGCAAAAGTCTTCCAACTCTTTCTTTCTTTTCAGTTACTGAGTTAAGCAAAGTATCTCCAGACTTAATAACTCCAGAATATACTCTCACGAAAGTCAAAGTACCAACGAAAGGATCAGTCATGATCTTGAAAGCAATAGCTGAAACTGGTTCATTAAGATCAGCTTTTCTAACTACTGTTTCATCTTCCTTATCAGGATTGTGACCTACGATCTCACCTCTATCAAGTGGAGATGGCAAGAAATCAATCACTGCATTGAGAACAAGTTGAACTCCCTTATTTCCAAGAGCTGTTCCACAAAGCATTGGATAAAGCTCATTTGATATAACTCCCTTTCTAATTGCTTTTTTGATCAATTCATTTGAAATTTCTTCTCCTCCAAGGAATTTTTCAGCCAATTCATCATCAAACATAGAAATTGCATCAATCATAGCTTCTCTATACTCTTCTGCCTGAGCCTGCATATTAGCTGGGATTTCTCCTTCAACTACATCAACTCCCTTTTCTCCCTCAAAGTGATAAGCCTTCATAGTAATCAAATCAATCACTCCTTCGAAGGTATCAGCCTTTCCAATAGGAAGTTGGATAGGAATTGCTTTATTTGAAAGTCTCTGAGCTACAGATTCAATAGACATAAAGAAATCTGCTCCCATTTTATCCATCTTATTTACAAAGATAAGTCTTGGTACTCCATACTTATCAGCTTGTCTCCAAACAGTTTCAGTCTGAGGTTCAGCTCCTTGAGAACCATCAAGCAACGCAACAGCACCATCCAAAACTCTAAGAGATCTCTCTACCTCAACAGTAAAGTCTACGTGTCAAGGGGTATCAATCACATTAATCTGATTATCATGCCAAAAACAAGTAGTTGCAGCAGAAGTAATAGTAATACCTCTCTCCTTTTCCTGTTCCATCCAGTCCATATCAGCAGCTCCATCGTGAGTTTCACCGATCTTGTGCTTCTTTCCTGTATAATACAAAATTCTCTCAGTTGTAGTGGTCTTACCGGCATCAATATGTGCCATAATACCAATGTTCCTTACCTTATCCAAAGGTTTTTTGTCATTTGCCATAATATAAATAGCATAAAATATAAAAATTTGAACGGTTTGAGTATAAAAAAAAGCGATCTATTTACAAGTCAATTATCTCTTTTTTCTTTTTGACTAAAATAAAAGAACAGAAAGGAAGGATTAATTTAGTTTAGAAACCACACAAACTTAAACAAAAATTATCAATAAGCAAAAAAATCCGAGTACCAAACTCAGATTTTTCTCTTATACAAAATTTAAATCCTCTCAGTCTCTAACACGATCTTCTTTCCCCTCTGCATAAGCCAAACCAATCTCTTCTGCTCAAAGAGTGAAGCGACCGAATCCGTAGTTAAAATACGAACAGAATACGTATTCAGGTTTTTATCTTTCAAAAAAGAAGAAAAAATCTGATCTAAACTCGCTAAAGTATGAAATCTTATCTTCTTAAAATTAAAAAACTTAGCAACTGTCTTTTCTGATGCAAAAATACAATAATTTAACGGAATCAGAGTATCAATCATTGCATCTTTAAAAGGGAGAAGTTGATGTTTTAGGAGTGTGTTTGTCAGATACGACTTCCAAGAAAGTTGCGATAAAAGCCCCTTTGCGACACCAAGCTTTTCACTCCAAAATACAAATGGGAAATGAAATCTCTTTGTTGCAGATTGAGCTGACTGTAAAATATATTGAGTAGCAAAATCTGAAATCAACTTTTGAGCCACAGAAAGCTCCTCCCCATCTCCAAAAATTCCAAGCTTCCCAACCAAAGAATACTTAAACACAAACTCAAAAAGATACTCTCTAAAAAGAGGTAAAATCTGATTTTCTCCCTCCTTTAATAACGCAAGTTCATATACTGGAGGCACGATAATCATCTCAGCTCATTGCTTTTGTAGAGTCTCTACACCTTTCTTAACTGCAGCTAAACTTGTTCAAAAATCCTTATCTCCATAAGAGGCCATAAAACTATCAAAGTACACAATATATTCACAATCGTACTTGTTTAAAATCTTGAAGAGAACAAGACTCTCTACAGCACTACTAACAATTCCAATTTTCATCTTTTAAGAAACTATTTGCATAGATAAAGTCAGATATTGTCCTAAATCGCGCACAAAAATATCCATTTCTTTTGTCGTCAATAAACGCTCTATCAATCCTTCAATATCCTTGAGTTGAGCGATCTTCTTCGGCAAAAAAGTACTATACGGACTCTGAAGTAGTTGCTGCTCATAATCCTCTTTCATACTTACAAATTCTTGACGCTTTTTACTCAATTCATCTCTAATAAACTCTTGGCTTCTCACCAAAAAATTAGACTGAAAATCTGAAACTGCATTTTCGATCAGCTTAATTTGAGAGAAAAGTTTGAAAAAAAGTTGTTTTTTCTCCTCATAGAGAGCCCTTCGATAGTCTACATCATCTCCCCTATTCATATTGGCAATCACCTGCATAATGCTAGAATATTCTCTCCTCAAATAACTATCCAACAGCCTGCGGTACTCAGTACACTTAAAGGTTCACTCCTCCTGCAATAAATACACCCTCACACTGGTCTCCCCAAGCTGACAATACAACCTCTCAGAAAAACTCTCACTTGCAAAACTCCAGCCCATCAATAGACTTCCAGCCATCAAAGGAAGAATTATCCTTTTCAAATCTCTCATCTTCTAGCAGTGAAAAGTTAAAATTAAGCTCAGATTTTTAATATTTCTTGTTTTGTACGCAACCAAAAATATTGCTCAGCCATTTTACCTGTCTTGATCGCATATTCAAGATCAATCAAGAGTTGAAAAAAGCTGACTAAAAACCCCTGATTTTTCTGAAGCTGCGGAATATATTTTAGATTTTTATTAACAACAAAAGGATGCAACTTTGTCTGAGCAATAATCTCCTTCGCCGAAACAATCCCCTGCCCATACAAATCCAAAATCGTTAAATAAATCTTGAGTCCCCAAGTCAAAAGCCCTGAAACCTCATTCCAAGACTTACCATCTTCTTGCATTTTTTCTAGACTCTTGACAGCAAGCCTAGGATCACTCCACAAATGATCAAAAATCTCAAATGCATCTCATTCAACCAATCAAAAACAATACTGATGAATAGCATCAATAGAAACCTGAGCCTCTCACCTCGTCTGTAGTCAGATTTTTAATTTTTCAATCTCATTCTCTAGGCGATACATATCGTTTCAGACCTTGAGCAAAAGCATATCCACCTCAGGTTCCCCAATCTGAAATCCAACCAACTGCTCTCTAATAAATCCCTTTAACTGAGATTCCTTATAGGGAGCAAACTCCTTAAATTGAAGCTGTTCACTAAACCACTTAAAAGCTTTTGTCCTCTTATCTGGCTTATAAGAGACTAAAATCAGAATCGTATCACTCGTTAACAGGCTCATATTTTGCTGAAAATCCTCAAGAAATTTATCAATTTTATCAGCCATAAGCGAATTATTTTCATAAGTATCCCTAGGAACTCAATAGAGAATTACCATCTTTTTGCTCACAAAAAGACTTCCAGCATAAAGTAATTGCTTAATCTCTCATAGATCCCAGTTTTGTGCGGTAAACTCAAAAAGCGTATCTGCTCAATACTTCTCTTGAAATCAGATTTTTCGTTTTTCGAGTTCCTTATTGAGCGTATAGGTATTTTCTCAACAAAATAAGAAAGCTGAATTGAGCATACGACTCCCTAGAGATAAAACAAGCCTTAGTATATGAATAGTCTAAAACTTTTCAAGCAGAAAAAGTATTCCTAAAATCTTATGAATTCAGTTTCAGAGATTCAAGAGATTCTATAAAACTTAGAATCCAGAATCTTTTTTTATTTGATAAATAAAAAAAGTCCT
>JABCOM020000001.1 GCA_013333605.2 candidate division SR1 bacterium | reverse complement strand
CTTGGGGAATCGATCTTATAAAAATATGGGTGATGAACTCATACTTCTTGGAACGATCAGATTGCTTCAGGCACAAGGAAAAAAAATTCTGATTTCAGCCTATGATCCGACATGGCTCAAGGGATTTTTTTCTCAGTTTGAAAATATGGAGGATATTACTTATATTTCTGAGTTCCCAAAATGAATTAGATCAGGTTTAAAGTATTTTTTCTCCTCATCAATTAGAGAACTCTCGCTCTATCGCTCGGCTGATGCTGTTATTATCTGATGAGGTGAGATACTAACTGAGGAAAGTAAAGATGCATATCGATATTGGAATCTGGGACTTGCTCCTTTGATATGAAAACTACGATCCGAAAAAAGATTAGATGGCGTGCCTGTTTATCTCATGTGAGGAGTCCAGATACCTCTTAAAAAGCTGAATATTTCGTATTTTAGATGGCTCTTGTCGCATGCTAAATATGCCTACCTGAGAGATGAGGAATCAGTTCAGGCATTGAAAAACTTCTGATTTGAAAATGTGGAATTTTTTATGGATACAAGCTGGGAAGCCTATCCTTGGGAAAGGATAAAAAGGACTGAGACAACTTCAAAAACAGCATTGATTAACCTCAATAAAAATGGAGAACATTTCTTTGATGATTTGCTACAGGAGTGTGAAAAGCTACTTCAGGATTGATATACACTAAAGTATGTTTCTGTAAGCAAAGGTAGAAACGCTGTTTATAATGATGAATATTACAAAAAACAGTTGGAAGACAGACTTGGAATTGCTCTAGAAAGTATTGATCGAGAGTCAGATTTCTGAGCCTTTGTCCAAGAGGTAAAAAATGCTGATTTGGTGGTAACTGCCAGGCTTCATCTTTTCTTGCTTGCTTCATATCTATGAGTAGAGACCAAGGTTTTCCCATATCAAAAAAAGATTCTAAAAATGCAAAAAATGCGAGAAAAGAAAAACTCTACCTTGAAAAATCAAAGATAGAGTCATCATTTTTTAATGACTATGCCCTCCTACAAGTGAGAGGAAATACATGAGCCCAGCTCCAGTGAGGAAAATCAACACCTGAAGCATTGAGAATTTTCGGTTGTCATTATGCTTATTGAGCTGCGGAATAAGATCAGCACCTGCAATATACATAAACATTCCAAATGAGATTGGGATCAGAATGAGCTGTAAATCGTGTGCCCAATGTCCGATCAAAAGTACAGCTACTACACCAAGTATTGCACTCAGTGCTGTTAAAAAGTTGAGCAATAGAGCTTTCTTCTTGCTGTAGCCTCCGTGTACCAATACGGCATAATCACCGATCTCTTGTGGAATCTCATGTAGAAGGATTGCTAAAGAGGTAGCGATTCCAGCTGGAATACTTACTAGAAAGCTCGCACCAATCACCATCCCATCAATCATATTATGCACAAAATCTCCGACAAGATTCATCTTTGCAAAAGTATGAGGATGAGATGCACAGGTTGCTTGATGACAGTGATTCCAATTCAGAATTTTCTCTGTTATAAACCCAATAGCGACCCCAAAAAAGATCCAAAGTCCGATCACATGTTCATCCATATCATGATGATGTTCAATGATTTCTGGTAGAAAGTGAAAGCAAGCATTTGCGAGCATTGTTGCTGCAGCAAATGATACCATGCAGACCATTGTCTTTTGTCCGAGATTTTTTTTCATTCCGAGGAAGATGATTCCTATCAGAGAGGCAAGCGAAATCACGATAGCACTTGCCAAAGCAGCGATCCAATTTTCCATAGTGTAAGACTGTTAATTAAATTTTTTATTTTACTTGTGTTGCTATAATAAATATATGCTAATAAAAGTCAAGGGAAGATATTGAAATGAAGATTACTATTCATATTTTTTTAATTTCTGGCTTTTTAACTTGATTTTCTCTTTGAAAAAAGTATAGTATTTCTGCTAAATAAAAAAATTATACAATGAATGAAGATTCTCAATGTACGCTTGTTCTGATTAAGCCGGACGGCGTAAAAAGATTGTTAGCTCGCCAGATATTTTCTCGATATGCAGATGCTGGCCTTACAATTGCTTATAAGTGGGAACCGATAAAGGCTACTTATGAGCAACTTTTTGAGCATTACGAGACGATCGGTAGGCTTAGGACTAGGAAAGGTGAGAAAGTCTTTGAGGAGACCTTGCATTATATGATGTCTGGGGCTCTGATTAAGGCGATAGTTGCTGGTCCAAATGCTGTTGAAGTGGTTCGTAAGATAAATGGTGCAACAAAACCATGGGAAGCAGAGGGGAGCACGATTCGTGCTGATTTCGGATCCAAAGATCCAGATGGTCCACTTCTGAATGTTGTTCATTCCTCAGCTACGCTTGAAGAAGCTGAGAAAGAAATTATGCTTTGGTTCTCAGGTGATGGAGATGAGGAAGAATCAGTGCTTCGAGTTTTCGGTGTTCGTGGAATAGATCATCGCTTTTATGGGGAATAGTCCATCAGCTTGCTAAAATGTGAAATAAAAACTCAATAAGTATTACTTATTGAGTTTTTTATTTGAAGAAAATAAAGGAAATCTGATTTTATTTTGGGATCAGATTTATTTTTATTTTTTATTTAAATCGGTCAATCTTAAAAATTCTTGAACAAACGCTTCGGCTTCACTAGGAGAGGATAGCTTGTCTTTCCCACATGTCATAAGGTGTGAGCTAAGTAATGTAGTATTCATTTTTTTCAAAAGTCCAATGGTTGCATTGATCTGTTGGACAATATCTCAGCAATAAGTGTCTTCCTTGATCAGGGTATCAATTTTTCTGATCATTCACTGGACCTTTTTGAGATTGAGTGTAAGTGTATGATGAGTAGATGGATCACTATGGAGCATTTTAGACGCAAAAATATTAAAAGACTCTCTTTAAGAGGTTAAAGAGAGTCTATAGTTACTGCTACTTATTGCAAGAGCAAGTTTGAGAATTTTCTGTTTTGCAGTGTGCACATGTGCAGCTAGATCCGCAAGAGCAAGTGTTCCCACAGTTACATGAACAATTTGTTTTTTCTGTCATTGATGTAGTCTATAAAATATAAATATACCAATACCATAGGTGGTGGTATAATAGTTATATTCTTTTTTTAAAAAAATGCAAGAGATTTTTTTAAAAGTGAATAATCTAAAATAAAAAAAGAACCCTGATTTGAATACAAACCAGGGCTTTTTCATTGAATGGAATCATTAAAAAAATCACATTTTACATGAAAAAAATCATCGTATACATAATATACAGAAAACACTTTATAAGTCAAGAGGAAATGTTTGATATTTTATGATAAGGATTTTATCCTGACCAAAAAATTTAAAAAAAGCCTTTACAATACAGGTATTTTGAATATAACACTTAGGTCTTTTATTCTCTTCAAGGTATGCCTCAACAGCTTTGTCCTTTGGTATCCTCTACGCCAGAGATTGATCAGCTTTTCTTAGAGTTCGAGCAGGTTTTCCCGTATCCTAAAAAGGCTGGAATTGCTGTATCAGGAGGGAGCGATAGTATGCTTTTGAGCTATCTTTTAGTGAGCTTCTTTGCAAAAAAAGGTCGAAATTCAGACTTTTTGTACTTTTTGCATTGCAATCATGCAGTGAGACCAGAAAGTGAATATGAAGCTCAGGAGCTCCAAAAACTCTTCCACTGATGGCACTTGGAAATCATCAAAAGACAAGAAAAAACTGATCCAACCGAGGAAAATTTGAGAAACCGAAGATATGCTATTTTTCAAAAAAAGATGGAAGAAAAGCAACTAGAAGTCTTGTTTCTCTGACATAACTTGACCGATAGGATAGAATCGAGCTTGCTAAATATGATCCGCGGTTGTGGAATCAAAGGATTTCTGAGCATGCAAAAGGCAAGTTCTCATCATCTTCTTTGATGAAAAACTGTTGTGAGGCCACTTTTAGATATGACGAAGCAAGAGATTCTGAGCCTTTGCACTGAGTTATCAATTCCCTATTTTCTCGACAAGAGTAATTTTGACCCAGATATGAGCCTGAGAAATTTAGTTAGAAATCAATTCCTTTTCCCACTTTGAGAGCTGAAATTTGAAGATAAAAAAAATGGGAAAGAGAGGGAAAATCAGTTTTTTCAAAGTCGAAGGCAGATCTATGCGGCATTAGAAGAGAAAAACCAGAAATCTGAATTGATCCCTCTTACACTCAACCCACTTTTGCAGGTCAAAAAAGCCTTTCTTTGGCAGAGAGAAAAAGTAGGAAAGATTGGAAAAACCGAAATTGCTCAGCTATTTGCTTCACTACAAATTCATATTTCCAAATGAGAGCTAGAACTTCGAGAGAAGCGATATGCTGATAAGGTTCAGGGCTATCGTGAATATCCGTGATGGATAGTCTTTCTCAGCTATGGAGATATGTATTTTTTCCAAGCAGAAACAAAGTTCTGGGAAAAAATGCTGAAGCAAGAGCGAGAACTTACAAAAGTTTGAGTTCAGAATTTTTGACCTTTTTCTCTTGAGATCAAGGAAGATATGCTATGAGGAATACTAAGATTCCCTAGGGAAAATGATTATTTTAGAGGTAAAACGCTCAAAAAACGAATGATCAATAGGAAAATCCCGATTTTTTCGAGAAATTCAGTTCCTCTTGTAGAAAAGGGCGGAAACATTATAGTTGTTTTTGATTCTTTGAGCTTTAGCTTTTAATATTCTAACTAATGGAGCAACTCCAAAATTATTGGGCGCAGTATCTCTCTTTTCAGACTAAGGCCTTTGCAGAGATACAAACTTTTACTGGACTTCCTGCTGAAACCTTGCAGATTATTGGCTGGGTTATTCTCGCTTATGCGGTGCTTTTTTTACTAGTCCTACCGCTACATCGCTATTGTACTAGAAAAAAACTCTGACTCCAAAAATCTTTGGTAATGCAGATTGATGAGATGATCTATCTTTTGGCGAAGCATCAGCATTTGCTCAATCTTGATCTTGAAAAACTCTGATGAAATCCAAATATTGCTTTGATGAAAACGATCTTCTGAGAAGGAAAATACGACTATATCCAGAGCTGGGAGGCGATCCTTATGAATATTCACAAGGTTGAACAAGTTCTCTGAAGAAAGGTGATTTCGCTAGAAAGTGAACAGGCTCTTGCAAAACAGGTAAAAAGCTATCATTTCACATCAGCATTTTGAACTGTTCTTAAGTGGATTCTAGGAATTTCTACTTTAGGAATCTATTTTTTGATTGGATAGGAGTTTTAGTATATCAGTAGTGAGACTTATGAGATTTTTGAAAAAAGTAATTTATCATCTGTTCTTGGCGTTTAGAGGGATTTTCTTTCTAGTTTTTACCTTTGTTTCTAATGTTTCTTTGTTAGCTTCAGTCGTTGTATTTCTACTCTATTTTTTTCAAGATAAACAAGCCAAAACACTGGTTCTAGGCTTTGCTTGTCTTGGTTTTTTCTTGCTGATGTATTTGCTCAAGCATTTTTATGATAAGATCATTTTCTGGGCTAAACCAGATGATGTAGAACTTATGCTTTTCAAATAAATTAAAACACAAAAAATCTGATTTTTTAATTTTATTAGGTGGAATCAATGCTTTCATTTTTACTCTATGGGATATTGGGATTCCAGGAGCTTAAACTCTCACTACTGGAGCCAAATCAGCGATCAGTTGAGCAAGTGTATACTGCAGAGTTGCAATCTTCTCCCTATGTAAAAATGAAAGGTGTCCCCTCAACTTTTACTACACTATTTGGTGAGTATCAGGCGCCTACTATTCTCAAAAAATATAATCCTGATCTAGCTTTGAGTGCGACGGGGAACTTTAATGAGATCGAGAGTTTCCGTTTTCCACTGATTTATCCAGAGCTCGAGGGTTATTTCCCGTATACTGCGATAGAACTTCCAACTCGCCTTGATCTCACTCAAAAGGAAAAAAATGTGCTCAAGAGTCAGTATTTGCTTGTCATTGCGCATACGGATTTAGAGAGGACAGCACTAGGATTTTACTATGATGGGAAACTTACGCTTGCAACCTTCATCTCAATAGGCAAGAAAAATATGAGATCAAAAGAAGGAATCTTCTCACTCAGGCATGATAGTATCTTTTATCGTTCACGCATGTTTAATGGCGAGCCAATGCCCTATGCGTTGCGTTATTCTGGACCATATTTTCTTCATCGAGGGGAGAGTGATGGAACCTACCGTTCTCATGGATGCGTTAGGGTGCCTGGAATTTATCAAAAGTGGCTCTATGAACATCTTCCAAGCTCTTGAGCAGATCTGCGCATTATCGTGCATAAACCTTATGAAATAACCTTATTCAAAAAATAAAAAATCAGATTTTTTCTTTCTTTTAGAGATCAAAAAACTATATTCTAAGTGCTTTATTTTAAAGATAACTGATGAAAACCTTAGCGATAGAAACGAGTTGTGATGATACTTCTTTAGCGATTGTATCGGAGGAAAATGGAAATTTTCAGGTAGAAGATATTCTTGCCTATTCTCAGATCCAGGAGCACCAAAAATTTGGGGGAGTAGTTCCTGAACTGGCTTCAAGGCTCCATAGCGAAAAAATTATCGCAATCCTCCAGAGTTTAGGATTAGAGCGTATCAAAGATGTTGACTTTATCTCAGTGACAACTGAGCCTGGACTCCCAGGATCATTAGTTGTTGGGAAGACGGTTGCTTCCTTGCTTGGAGAGTTTTATCAGAAGGAGGCGGTTCCTGTTTATCATATTTGGGGGCATGTATTTTCGATTTTGCTTGAGAGAAATATCCAGGATCTCAAGCTACCTATGGTAATATTAACTGCCTCAGGAGGGCATAATGATATTTACTTGATAGAAGATCAGTCCGCTCAAACACCAAAAAAATCTGACTTCCCTCAGTGGGAGTATGCAGGTTTCAAAATCACAAAACTCTGATGGACATTAGATGATGCAGCAGGGGAGTGTTTTGATAAGGTATCAAGAATGCTCTGAGGACCTTACCCATGAGGAGTCTGGATATCAGAAAAAGCCCGCTTGTGAAAGCCAAATCCGCTTGTAAATTTCAAAAGGATATTCCTCGCTCATGAAAAATATGAATTTAGCTTTTCAGGGATGAAGAGTCAGGTTTCTTTTCTTCTAGAAAAGCTCAAAAAAGATTGAGTAGAGCTTACTGAGGAGCTGATTTGTGATATCGCCTATGATTTTCAGGAGGCTGTAGTTGAGGTTTTGGCAAAAAAACTAGTCCAAGCAGCAGAGGAATACTGAGCACAAACCCTAGGTCTAGCAGGTGGAGTCTCAGCAAATGAGAGAATATCAGAAGTCATCCACCAGCTTCTCGATAAAAAAAAACTCGGAATCTCCTTTCTCTCGCCAGTCAAAAAACTCTACTCAACAGACAATGGAGCGATGATTGGTGTGGCAGGCTTACTCGCAAAAAGATAAAAACTCTGAAAAAGATCAGAGTTTTTTTATTTGATATTCTAATAGAGTATACTTATTTTTTGATCGATGCAAGAAGTTTTTTACAGTGTGCTGATGGTTCGTATCCAACTTCTTTACAGTCTTTTAGATAGCCTAAGAGAGCCTTCTGTAAATTTTGATTATTATTTTTTTATCAATCAATATTGATCAGCTTCCACTCTCATTTTTCTAATCCATCAAGTGTCCATGCTCAGATCCTCAGCCTCTTGAGGTAAATCACCTCATTCCCAACAGCTTGGAGCATTCTTTTCACCTGATGATATTTCCCCTCAGTAATTGTCAAAAGAATTTTTTTCTCCTCGATGTGTTCAATTTTTGCTGGTTTTGTCAGGTAGCCATCATCAAGTTTCACTCCTTGTCTAAGGGACTCACACTCCTCAGCAGAAATCGGTGATCTTAACCAGACTTCATACTCTTTTTCCTTTTCTCGTTTTGGACTGATGGTCTGATGAATAAACTGTCCATCATTGGAAAGGAGCAAAAGTCCCTCGGTATCTGTATCGAGTCTCCCAGCCACATGCAATAAATTTACATAAGGGCAGTCAAGCATTTGCTTTTTGTAGCTCAGATATCAAAATTCATCCTCATCAGAAGAAATGTAGCCGGCAGATTTATAGAGAATAGCATATACCTTCTCTAGAACCTCAATCTCTTGATCATAAACCCTCAGTATTTCATGGCCAAAAAGTCTGAAATCTGATTTTTTGATCACTTCTCCATTTACGAGGATTGCTCCAGATTTACAGGCTTCAGAGGCCTCTCACCTACTTACCAGTCCGAGATTCGCCAAATATTTATCCAGTCTAATCATCTTTTTTCTCCTCAGCTGATAAAAGTTTCTCAGAAACCTCCTCAAGTCAAACTTCTTTGAAAAATATAGTTCTCAGTTCTCCTTTGATATTTCCCTGAGCAAACTGATCCTGTGATATATCAGAAATCTGAATCTTTTCAATTGCTGTCCTTTCTAGTTGAATCAAGCTCCCTCAAACTCAGAGTTCTCTTCCTAGTCGATACCCGATACTCCTAATATAGGTCCCAGATCATACATGGAGTTCTAGCTTTAGTAGTGGAAAATTATACTCAAGTATCTTGTAGCTATAGATTTTCATTGGTTTTTCCTGTATTTCAGCTTTCCCTTTTCTTGCATCTTTATAGAGTCTCTTCCCATTTTGCTTTTTCGCACTAAAAGTCGGTAATGGTAGAAGAGGGCAGTCCCCATCAGTATAAATAATTCAATCCAAAAGAGCAGAAATCTGATCTAATCCTGGTGCTGGAATGAGTTTCTCATCTTTTTTGAGAAAACTTGTTCCTCTCGCTTGATCAGTAATAACCTCAAATCTTTCTTCCTTTTCTCGGTAGCTGGCATCTCGCGTATCAGTGAGCAGTGAAAAATCTATCGTGGTTTCATAGCTCTTATCCAGTCCAATCAGCGAAGTCAGTTTTTTAGTTCATTTCCCAACTCATAAAAGCATAAGCCCACTCGCCATTGGGTCTAGAGTTCCACTATGTCAGACCTTCTCTTGGAAGTGCGTTCTAATAATCTTCACAACATCAAAACTAGAAATTCAACAAGGTTTTTTGCAGGCAAGGAGCATAGTCTCTGATCGGGATAAAACTGCCTTGAGTATAGGAAAGCACAAGTTTTTTTCAAGAGTTCTTATGTTGGGAGCTCGTTCGCCTAAGAGGATAAATACTCTTCTTAGTCAGACAAAATAAAAAAACTGACCTCAATTGTCAGTTTTCTTTTTTGTTATTTCTTATGCTCAATTTCTTATTCTCACTCGAGCATATATTTCTCGATAAATTCTCTAGCCTTTGTGAGCAAAATCTCAATCTTGTCTGCATCTGCGAGTTCCTCTTTTGTTAGATCTAGCTTTACACTAAATGGGCGAGTATATCCAGCTTTTTTTAGTTTTTTGATAAAGCTTGGGAGTTTGAGGATTCATTCTCCTGGGAGGAGGTGAGGCTTTCCTCCTTTTGATTTATCAGAGATATATACGAGAGCAAAATATGCTGAAAAATCATCAAGCTTATTAGTAAAGTTTCCTTCCAAGTCTTCTGTATCCATATTTGCGACATCAAGCGCTAATGCACAGTTATACTTTTTGACAATATCAACGACATTACTAAAGCGATATGCTGGAATTGGCAATGCAAAAATGTTATTGTCTTCTGGATTGATAATAGCAAAGTTGAGTGCAGGATTTTGAGCCTGATATTCTCAGATATTGTATTTGATAAATGAGTAGGACTTAAAGTCAAAATACTTTGGTGCATTGATAGTAATCAGATCACAGTCCGTAGCCATACAGATATCCAAGACTTTATTTAGTTCTTTGCTATTCAAAGAGGATGAAGTCTGGATAGAGTAGACTGGTAGTTCATGTTTTTTCACAAGAGAGCGGACATAACCTTCATTCCATGCATCAAATCATTTCCATACCGCTAGATCAATTCCATCAAATCAGCATTTTTTTGCCATTTCAAAGATCATATCTAGTCCATAACTACTCATAGTATCAGTACTAAGGAGGATTTTATTATTCATTTGTATTTTTAGCTACTACAAATTAAAGTTTCAGTTTAAGTATAATCAAAAATCTGAATTTTGTCAATTTTTCTCTCTATTTTTAGTTCAAGATCAGAAGATTTGCTATCAAATATGCAGCTCCAATCAGTAATAATCCAAGTAGTGCGTATACGATAGTTTGTTTGAGGTTTTTGAAGGTTGCTTCATCATCAGGTTTAGTCAGCATGGTATACGTTTGCATAATAATGATAATCAGTAATACCAGTGAGATGATTCATAGTGACCAATTAATAACCTGAAAGAGAATTGGAATCGATTTTGGATTGAGAATATTTGATCAAACCTGAGAGAGGTTTTGTACAGTAGTTCCATCCTTGAGTACTTGCTCCTGCTTACCATAGACAGCTTCTACGATTTGTTTAGCAGCAGAGATGATAACGATACCAATTGTCGTCCAAGAAATCACTCCGATTGCCTTTTTTTTCACTCCCTCATCTTGTGAGGTAATGTAAGTAAACACACGGGACATCATAATAATAACCAAAATCCCGAGTGAAAAATAGACTGCAATTTTAATAAATGGATAGAGAATCTTATCGTACATATTTTTGATCAGCTCCATCACCTTTATGCCCTGAGGATCAGGAGAGCCAGTCTTCCATAGCGTATTAAAAACTTCATAACTAATATATCTGGCACTATACATAAATACAATTCCAATCATACCAGAAATAATCATCGTCATCCCTTCCTTCATCTTGTCTGGATTGGTAAGTATCGTATACAGCCCAACCATCGCAATCAAGATTCAGATTACAATAATTACAGGGAAAAGAATATTGATCACCTTATTGATGATATAGTCGCTCGCTCCAGCTTTCATATCAGCATTGGTTGGTCCCTCATCAAGATGCTTACTTATGCTAGTTGTTGACTGAGAGATTGCCTGTCAAAAGTTATTAGTCACTACATCATTATTTGCAGATGTTGGATTTCCACTAAAGAGCAAAAATAATAGTCCACCACCGACTAATCAACCAAAAAGAAATCTGATCAGTTTTTTCATTTTATTTTTATGCATAAAGATAAAAATTATACCTTAGAATTGTTTAAAACAAGGGGTGAGGAGCCAATAAGTAGCATCCTCCAAATCCCTCAGAGGACCGCAAGTCCCTTCCATCGTAGTGCATAGCTTCGTCACCATCGGCTTACCAATCAGAGCACAATCAGTACGACTCATCTCCACTTCCAAGACCTAAAGAAACCTCATGAGATCATAGAATTTTGGCTCAGAGAGAGTACTTCTTTACTATTTATCTGAGGACTCTTCATCTTTTGGTATAAAAGGGGAATGTTCAAGAGAATCTCTTCTACATAAATCTTGTAAGTTAGGTGAAGGCTTTGTTTCCATCTCTGTGAAATACAATCTCGACCTATCATCAGGAGTCAAACCCTAAGAGCCAAGAGTCCCAGGATCACTCCAGGAATGTATCGTGTATTGCCAATCACAAGAGCGATGAAGATCAAAGCCCATCGTAGCTGTCCCTCTTTGTATCGTCGGGTTGGAGCTTGATAATTATGTTTGCGAAACCATGCAAAACTCGCAACTCATGGCCAAAAAGCCTTAAAAAGCTGAAGCTTTTGCCCGCTAGTGAGCGAGAGTTTTGTGCTTTCAAAAGGGATTTCATAGCCAATCAGTCCCATCCCTAGAATCTGAATACTGATCAATATTCCGCTCATCAAAATCAGGAATCCTTGTATTCGCTGGACTTCTCCTGCCACCAATATGCCAGTCAATATCAGGATAACTATAAGTAGGCCAAGTGAGAAGTTCCCAACTTGGCACCATCAGCGGATAAAATTTTGCTCCTCTTGGGTATAGGTATCAGAGGAGAGTTGCTTTTCTACAAGCAATCAGAAAAACATCAGTCCAGAATAGGTCGCCACCATTACATTGTTTTTGTAGTGGAGTTTTTCTTGCATCCTTGCTTGTAAAATAAAAGGTAAAAAGTCAGATTTTTGAGTATGTTAGTTTCTCTTTTTTACGTCAGTTGTGATAAACTGTTTTTCATAAGGAGAAGCCAATATCTGAACTCAAACATGCTGATTTCCAACAAACATCAGCCCTTCTCACACTCAAACTGAGATCAGTCTCTGTTGCTCGGCCTCTGATAGTCACAAAAGTTGATTGAGTGAGGCAATGGAAGTAACTGATTGCTTGAGCAAGAGTTGCATTGATGAGTTTGAGACAATAGGTTTTCCATATGGACTACGGATAAAATCTTCAATATCCTGTGAGATTGTCGTGATTCCTAGTCAGTATTTTCTCGCTCTTTTGATCAGCCCAAAAAGGAAGTTCGCTGAAATATCATTCTGAAGCATAATCCAAGCTTCATCACAGACAAGAAGCCTTTGTTTCTTTACAGATCTTACCTTAGACCAGATAAAATTCAGAACATTGAACATCGCTGGTGTTTTGAGTGCTTCTTCTACATCTCTAATACTGAAAACTGTAATCGCATTATTGATATCAATATTAGTATAGTTATTAAAGAGTTTTCCAAAGGTTCCAGTTACATATTTACTGAGTTTAAGTGCAATTTGTTCTCAACCATGCATTCCATTGAGTACATTCATGAGGTCTTCCATCAATGGTGGCTGTTTCCCTGTATAATCATCCATCTCAAAGCTAAATCCCTTGAGAGCATAAGTGTTTTGGATGGCTTTGTCTAGCAAGGCTTCTTCCTCAGGGCTCAATTTACCAATCAAAATCTGAATCAAACTTACGAGATTCATGATCTGACTTCTCAAAAGATCCCCCTTCCCATATTCAATGTCCTCAATCAATGGTGGCATATCAAATGGATTCAAAAACTGTTGTGATGAAGTAGCGATATTTACATAGGTTCCACCTACTTTTTCACATAATGCTTGATATTCGTTTTCTGGATCAATGACGATGATATCTACACCATTGAGCAAATATCTCAAGATCTCAAGCTTTACGGTAAACGATTTTCAAGCTCCGGATGTCGCTAAAATCACACTATTCATGTTTGGAAGCTGAGAGTTGAATCTATCAAAAATCACTAATCCTCCAGTATGAGAGTTGATTCCATACATAATTCCTGTATTGGTAATCAAATCACTAGAAATAAAAGGAAAGCTGGCTGCAAGTGAAGAGGTCACAGCACTTCTAACGATCCCTAAATTATCCTGACAAATCGGTAAATTTGCTCAGAATCATTCATCCATTCTATGGATCGCGTTTTTAACTCTGATTCCATATCCAGCGATTTTTTGTTCAAATTTTTTCCCAGTTTCTCTAAGCTTTTCCTCAGAAGTATCGTAGATTGTTGTATAATTTCAGAGTTCAAAATATCTTTCCTCCTTGGTAGTCAGCTTTTCTCTGATCATTTCTACATCACGATATTGCTGTTCAACCTCTTTATCAATGGTGATCCCCTTTTGCATAGCATCTGAAAGTTCTGCCTTGAGCTGCGTGGTTTTCTGCTTGAGCATAGACTGAATCGCACTATCGTCTTCTGGATAAATATAAAAACTCATGTCCCACTTGCAGTGGAGTCCCATGATATCTCTCGTCCAGAGCATATCAATATAGCTTGGATAATCCTGAGTATAGTAGGTCTTACCTAAGATTCCAGAAACGTTGAACTGTTGCATAGAAAACTCCCAGTATGATGGAGCAATATGGGACTTGTAGTCCGATAAAAGTGAGGTGTAGTGGGTATCAACTTCCTTGATGTATTGCCTAAGTTCAGAAGTTAGTTTCTTATCAGAATATTCACTGTCTGGGAGCTGGAGCATTGCTTTAACTTGTTCTGCAAGGCTTGGATGTTGCTTGGCAGGAGAGTTTTCATCATCTCAAAGATTACTGGGAACCTCTTTTTTCTCAGATGTATTCTTGGGTGTAGGTGCAAGTCAGAGTTTTTCCAATAACTTATCAATCCATGACTTCTTTTTTTGCGGATTATCCTGCGAGGTAATTGATGTTTGAATAGAGGGAGAAATCTGATTTCAGACTGAAAATTGGGTATTGGTAGGAGAAACTCCAGCAACGACAAAACCTCCTCAAGGAACCTGAGCTGTATAGTTGATGTCGTATACGATATTCTGAAGCTTTTCTAGCATCCTTTTCTCACACTCTGGAATAAATAAATCCCTTTAAGTATAGTCAGATTTTTTTATTTGTCAAAAAATCAGCAAGAAAATCTTCTTAGTTTCTATAGTTATAGCTAGCAAATCTTTCTATTGAAATATCTGAGCTTAAAACGATATTGGATAATCAGCTATAAAACTTAGAAAACACAAAAAATCAGCTTTCATCTCTGGTAAAAAATAAAGTATATTTTTATGTATAAAGTACTTGACATTGTCTTACTCTTCATTATATTATAGATGCTAGAAGAGATGAAAATACTCTCAAAAATTTAATTCTCAACTAATCAAACAGCAAGATGGGATTTTCTGTAAAGATGGACGATAAAAAGATTAAGGTAGATTTGGAGTGAACAAATCTCAAGGATATCTTGATCTATTGTAAGCCAAAAGAGAGGCTTATCCTCATGAAAAAATACGGACTTGATGGAAGTAAAGAGCTCGCTCTCCAAAAGATTGGTAAAGAATATTCTCTAACCAGAGAGAGAGTAAGGCAAATCGAAACGCAGGCTTTGATGAGATTTAGAAGGCTTATCATTGGAAATGAACTTTACACCAATGTTCTAGAGGAATGCAAGAAAATCCTTGAGGTACATGGGGGAATACTGGGTGAAGATGCGCTTATTGCAAAGGTGATCAATAAAAATCTTTTCAAATTTTCAAAATCAGAATTAAAACTGATTCTTGTATCAGATTTTGATATCACTTATCTCAAGAGAAATAAATATATTGATAAGGCGTTCTATGTAGAGCCACTTTACGAAGATCTTCTAACAAAGATCGTACTCTTTACCTTGGATCATTTCAAACAGAGAGGAGCAAGTCAAGACTTATACGAGTTTATTAGCCTCCTCAAGGAAGAATTCCTTGATGACTTCAGAGATATTAGTTTCCTTAGAAATGATCTCTTCTATATCAACTTCTTCCAAGTTGTGAGATCAATCACAGTTCTAGACTGAAAAATCTGACTAAGAGACTTCTCAGATATCAATCCAAAGACAATGAAGCTCAAGGTGCTTTATACGATGAGAAGACTCAATAAACCAATGCACTTTCAGGATTTGCCAAGCAAGATTCTCGAATGGTTTCCTAATGAAAATATTAAACTCAACACCGTTCACAATGAGCTAGTAAAAAATGGAGATATGTTTGTAAATCTTGGGCTTGGTATCTATGGTCTCAAGGAGTGGGGATATCAGTGAGGAAGTGTTAAGGAAATTATTACTAGAGTATTCAAAAAATTTGATAAGCCGATGAAAATTCAGGATCTTATCAAAGAAGTGCTCAAGGAGAAAATGATCAACCCAAATACTGTAGTTCTCAATCTTCAAAAGCATAAAAAACTCTTTAAGAGAGTAGATAAAGGACTTTATCAATACATTTGAGAGTAAAAAATAGAAAAAACCTGAATTACATTCAGGCTTTTTTGTTTATTCAGATGTGAATCAATCACACTCTTAACTTACATTTGGCTCGATCATATAGTTGGGCTCTAGCCTCTCAACAGGATGAATTGTCAGTTCATCTCGGCTCAAAAAATGTTCTATATTACCGCTTTTTAGGTAGCATCAATCTGTTCTAAACTCGTAGCTGAGTTGCGGTATCGTAGGATCAAAATATGTCGTATCATATACCTGATCAAGCATAAGATCTGGATACTGAGCTGATAGTTGATCGATTTCAGATTTCTTAACTGTTGAAATGAGTCTTCATGATTCTAAATCCCAGAGCCAAACATTTAATCTCTGCCCAATATAAACTAATATCTTGCTTCCAATCCAGCCTTTCTGATAAAAAAGAGTGTAAAGTTCAAGTTTTGATAAAGAAAAAAAAGAAATCTGATTATTCTTGAGTGTTTTCAAAAGATTGAGAGCTAAGGTTCATACCCTTAGATTTGTGAATCCTCAAGGTCAGTTCAGTACTAGACATTCTGAGATCGCTTGTTCACGGTCAAGATTTACTAAGACCTTCCCAAGTTCTCTATCTACTCAGCTTCTTTCTAGAAGAAGCTTTTCACCCATTCAGCGATAAATAGCAATATGATCTGAGGAAATATCAATACTAACTCTCATCTTTCAATATAAAAACACTAAAAGTCAGATTTTAACTTATTATCTTACAATTTATTCAAACATTCTTTGGAGATCTTCATCTCTAATCATCTGTGGACCTCGCATCGGATCAAAGGTGACTTCAATCTTGACCTCATAGTCAGGCACTACGAGCAAAACTGCATTCCTTGTGCTTTCAATAATATAGTCCGCCATAGGACATGCTGGCGTCGTAAAACTCATCAAGACGTCAACTCTTTCCTCTTCCTCATCAACTTTTACTTCATAGATAAGACCTAGTGTATAGATATCCACAAGTGGAAAATCTGGATCATAAACGGTCTGGAGTGCTTGCTCTATTTTTTCAAGAAGTGCTGGATTATTAGTCATGTTCAGGTTTTTTCTGTCAGGTAAAAATAAATCGCTGCATCAAGACAAAAAGTCCTAAAAACAGAATTCAGATTGCTTTATTCCACAGCTCTCCTATGATCAAGAGGACATTGATCAATGCATAGAGTCAAAAGAGAAATGAGCTTTTATACGCATCTTTCTGCATTTTTTCCTCAGGTATATTAAGTCCAAATAGGACCTCTCATCCATAGAAAAGGAAATACGAAATCCCCCATGCACACACAAAAATCCCAATGAGTAATAACGCCAAAGAAATCTCAGGATCTTCCTTGATATTAAGCTGAGTAAGGGTAATAGCCAAAATCACTCCTCAAAAAATAATCTTAATACCAGAGGCAAGAGCATACATATTTACTGATCAAAGTTTCGGGATACGCATGAGCAGAGGAGTTAGGAGAGAAAATTAAAAGAACAGTATAAAGCTAACGATTAAAACTCAACATTTATGGTTTCTTTTTCAGCTGCTTGTTTTTGGTTTTCTAGAATAGTCTGGGTGTCAAGTTCAGCTTGTGAAGGGAGATAGAATGGATTTGCTCAGGTTTCATAGATTTTATGATAAATAATCTCCCAAAGTCCTTGCCCAAAAATCATAATCGGAAACACAACTAAAGTCGACTGATATGCCAGCATATAACGAGCTGAAACATCAACACTACCAAAAGTTCCTTTCCAAATAATCCCCAAAACTACAAGCGCAACGGCCAGTCCTACTGTGCACCCAGCTAATGATGATGCAGCATAGTTAGGATTTACAGCAAATTCTATCTGACAAAACGAGATGAAAACAGCGATTGCAACATAGAGTGCAAAAAGCACCACATCAGCCCCTGCTGTATCTTTCAAAATTACAAAAAGCCCCATCATAATAGCAAAGAGGATTCCGTTTGTGAGGAGAAGGAGTCCACTGACTTTTCACTGATGAATATATTTTTGCGAAAAGAAAACTCAGTATAAAAGCACTAAAATCTGACTCCCAAAGAAAGTAATCATAAACCCAAGAAAGAGGAGAATCAGCCATGCTAACGGATGAGCCTCAGCTGTCATCGCAACTCCAGTGGATACGGTATCAGTCTTTACCGCAACTCCAAATGCAGACATTACAACAAGCAAGATAATGCTCATCATCGCACCAACTACGACTCCAAGCAGCGTCTTCCCAAGCAAACTTCGCCCAGAAATATTTGACGGAGTGTTTATAATTTTATCAAGCTTGCTCCTTTCTTCTTGAGCAATATTCTGTGGACGAAAATTCATTTTCCCGCCATCAATTCATGGAATCTCAAATTGCATTCCTGGTGTAAGTTCATTCATTAAAACTAATAACTAGCGAATAAAACTGATTTTTTCTAAACTTTTGATAAAGGTTGACCTATTGCTTTTATTGGTGCTGGTATAGGAGATGAGGAGCACTTTCTCCTGCATATCAATAGCATATTGTGCTGCATACAGTCCAAGGCCTCTAGGATCTGTGATAGAATAGGTTTTTAGAATAGTCGGATAATGAGAGCTTGAAGTCTGAATTCTAGATTTTTTTGTTGTTTCCTGACTAATAGTATATCCGTAGAGTCTCAGCTGATTGAGTGATTGTTGCATATAGGAGACAAGCGGAACCTCAATACTAAACTGATCAATAATCATACTATCAAGAATTGCATTTTTATCCTGATTGATTTCCTGATAGGTAGCGCGCTGATCCAAGGTTTTGATCCTTCTCATTTCTGGAATCAACTCTGCCTCCCAGCTAAAATCTAGTGTTTTGATAGATAATTGATGGGTGGTAACTCCACATCAGATCAAAAACAGACTTATTACTGTGATAAGTGTTCATTTCAAAGTTTTCCACATCTTTTCTGCTCTTTTAGATAAAGATGAAGAGCATTGCCAGTGCAAGTCCAACGATAATCCCAATGAGAAATGATTTTTTTAAGATATTTTCCTTTACCTCACTCATCTGTGCATCAATACTTTTCCCAGCCCAAATCAATGAGATCAAATATCCTACCATACACCCACAAAACAATAAGTATCCTGGCATCAAAATCATCCCAATTGTCGTAAACAGATACTCTCCAAAAAATAACTCACCTCTAATGAGAAAAACTCACATAATCAGGGTGGTAAAATAGAAAACTCGTCTTAATATTTGAAAGAGGATTGCCATCAGCACTTTCATCTAAATGAGTAAAACGCTCTTATCGTATCTTTTCTGATTGGAAAATCAAGCAAAAGTCTGCCTCCATCTAAAATGGGAAAATAAAAAGCAGATCCCATCAGGAGATCTGCTTTCAGATTTTTTTCTTTCGTTTTATTCAATATCTACACTAGTTACTTTACCATTCTTAACTGTTGCATTTACGCGACCAGGTCTAAGGTCTGCAGTTAGTGCATTAGCTTTACCATCTTCTTCAGCAATACGGAAATCTACTCCATTTTCTTTTGCTTTAGCTTGAGCCTCTGCGACACTAAGACCTACATATCCAGCTTCCTGAGATGCTCTATAAAATTCCCATTCATCTTTTTCTTCTCCGTTTGCTAGTTTACAAACTCCGTACTCAGATCAGTCTTCATCCTTTTTAATTTCGCTAGTTCCTCACTGTGCTACACAGTATTCGCTTGCTGGGTTTGCAATTTGAGTTTCTGTCTCAGTTCCTGTTTGAGTGTTAGTGTTCGCGTTATCAAGACATTTAGGTTCTGCATAGGTTTCGCAGAACATCTCTGTACAAGCAGGTTCTCCACCTAAGGCTCTTGTACAAGTGTTACATCCATCAGAAAAGCTCTGACAACTCTGTGGGATTAGTGTTTTCCAACTGTCTTCATTGTACTGTGAAGATGTTGTTGTTCCAGAAGTTTGAGCTACATCTGGAGTGTTTTGTGTTGTAGGTCCACATCCTGCGAGAACAAGTGATGTTCCAACAGCAAATGCAACTACAGAAACGAGTTTTTTCATAATATATTAGAAATAGAATATAAAAAACTGAATTGGTAATTGCGTTTCTCAATATTTTTGAGTGGGGAAAGTTATCTTAATAATAAAAATATTTTTCCAAAAATCAACCCCTAAAAGGATTTTTGTTTTTCCCCAGTTATCAATGTATATTTCTTCGTAGAGAAACTTGGTTTATAGTCCTGAAAATCATCTCATTCTCTCCAAAGATGGCTAAGAGCTCTTTGAAAATATATCTCACATCACAAAAAATAAAAATGTCAGGATAAAAAAGAATGAAAATAAACCAGATTTTTCCTTTTTTATCTAAAAATGGCTATACTTAGAGATGATTTTTATCTTTATATAAAGAGAAAAAACTATGAATATTCAGAAATTTTTACTTGGAACCTTGATCGTCCTATGAGGAACTTCGCTTTTGCAAGGAGGGATTTTTGCACAGGAGGAACAATCCCTCTCGTGAGATGTTGCATTGCTCGGTTCAGAACTCAGTCAGGATGCTGCATTCAAATCTGCGGTAGATGAAGTCACTTATTTGAGACTAAGTCTTTTTGATTTTAGGCAGAGTCTTAAACAAATGGATGCCGCTGAGAGAGAAAAAAATCAGGGAAAACTTGATCAGCAATATAAAGAAGCTAGAGTTGAGATGATTAAAGTGATTCACGACCTAGATAATTCAAGTTTAAGAATTACTAAGTTGCTTCAGCGTCTGTATGAATACAAGTTAAAATTAACCGAGCAGATTCAACAGCTCACTGAAACTAAAGGACACTTGGAAGTTTGAAAGCAATATCTCAATCAGCTTTTGTATATTGCATACAAGATGCAGAGAGAGATTTATGATGAAAGTTGAGATCATATTGATGAGCTCAAGATTTTTGCAAAGACTAGCCAAATTCCTCAGCTCTTGGCTGGAAATGATACGCTTCAAATCTTGCTTGTTCAGATCAATGAACTCCTTAAGCAAGCGACAGTAAAAGAAAAAGAAAAGACTGAACTTATTTCTTCTCTTGTGAAACTCAAAACTGATTCACAAAAAGCACTACTTCACTATAGTTCTGAGATTCAAAAGCTTAAACAAAAAAAGGAATATCTCGCAACATTTATGCAACTGTATAAAGAAAAAAAACTAGCGATTGCTCTTCTTACCGGAGCAGCTGCTGAAGGTAAGTGACTCCATGAGGCGATCAATGAAATGGTTTCTACGATAGTTTCAAAAAATATTGATCAGACGAGTGGAATCCCAGAAGCAATCAAAACCCTCAATGAAAAAACAGATTCCTCTGAAAATGAAAAATCTCCGGTAGCATGGCCAAGCTATCCTATTCGTCAGATTTTGACTATTTTCAAGGATCCAAGTTTTGAGAAGGAAAATGGGTATAAAAATCTAGGTATTGAATTGGCGGTTGAACAGTGAACGCCTGTATACTCAATGAGAGATGGTGTAGTATATCATACTGATACTGGTTCTGGAGCGATTAGTTGGCTAATGATTATACATTCAGATGGGTATATTTCAACATATGCATATATGAGTTCTATCGCTGTGAAAAAAGGGGATATCGTTCGTAGAGGACAATTTATCGGAACCAGTGGAGGTGAACCTGGTACAGAAGGGGCAGGATTCCTCTCAAAATCTGCAAATCTGACCTTTCAACTTTTCAAAGATGGGGTTGCAATAGATCCGCTAACGGTTCTTGATCTCAGTGTAGTTCAGGACAAAGAAAAAGTATTGCCTGAGGAATATAGACTCAAATATTTTAATGATCACTATGTGAGGCCAATCAATGTAGAAAATTTGACCTTTATCAAAGGGGATACAGTAGATCAAAGAGCTCAGACTTTTTTGAATAATTATGCAGTAGGAGTCTATAAAGACCTCGCATTTTGGGATCAAGTAGTAGCAGGAACAAATATTGATAGAGATATGGTGATCTGTATTGGTTTTGCTGAATCAACACTGGGAAAATTCCTCGCAACAGACAATAATATCGGAAATGTGGGAAATAACGATAGATGAGATCGTATTGCTTATGAGAACCCATATAATGGAGCAAGATTGATTCCTTTTACGCTCAATAACCAGTATCTTGGAAGCTATCATACGATTAAACAGCTCTCAAGATATGGAAACAGTGATGGAAAAATTTATGCCTCTAGTCCAATCAACTGGCAGAGTAATGTTCAAAAATGTCTCTCAAAGATTAAAGCCTACTATGTGCCTGAGGATTTCCCATTTAGAACTGGAGTAAATCCTAATGCAAAAGCAAATGCCTGAGCTGAGCCACTCAAGACTGAGAAAAGTACGCTCATGAGCGGGGCTACTCAGACAAAGATTGGTGGAATTCCTGTAGCAAGCAAAAAAACTACAACATGAAACCAATAATCAAATATGTCTAGTAGAAAACTTTAATCAAAAACTATAAAAATTTGACAAAATTGATGAAATGACTATAGTTTAAGCTAATGTTCAAAGAAATCTGATTTTTTAGTCTTTTTTTCCAAGACGATGAGCAATAAAACAAAAACAAATTTTATATCGGCATCTGTCAAAAAGGTACTTTCTCTCTCGCTTTTGGTGACTGGAGGTGTGGTGATGAGTAGTATGGCACTTGCCCTCTTACTTCAGGATACTGCTAGCTCAAATAATGAGAACGTTCAGGTATGAGGTATTCAAAGTAGAGTGCAATACTTGACTGGTATGACGCTCAGCTGAGCAAATAGCGATCGTATCAAGTTCGAATATAAAGAAGATACGAATGCCCTAAATTTTAATGGAGCAATGAATCTGCACGCGCTTGTAATCGGTAGTACAAACCAGGGAGCGACTGGATCGACAGTTATCGGAGGAAATAATAATATCGTAAAGTGAAACTGACAAAATGCGGCGATTATCGGTGGAAATAAAAATACCGTAACAAATACTACGACCTCAATTATTGCTGGAGCTACAGGAAGTAATATCACGAATGTACAAGACAGTGCGATCTTCTCTGCTGAGGGAACTATCATTGGCTCTGATAATACAACAGATACAATGTTTATCGTCTGAGGAAAGGGACACGTAGCGAGAGGAAGAAATACAAACTTTATTGCTGGATCAGAAAATATTAAAACTGATCAAAATGCTCAAAATAATGTTCTTATTGGAAAAAATATTCGTTCAAATCAGAGTAATATCTTTGTATGGTCAAATGGAAATACAGAGCTAACTCCTCAGAAGGGAAGTGCATTTTATGTAAATTCAACTGCTGGGTTTGGTCTCAATACTAATAATCCACAAGCAGCACTTGATATTACAAATGGAGGACTAGCGTTCAATAAGGTATATCAGCTTTCTGAAATTTCTGATGTGAATGTAGCAGGTGTACATACCGTAGTTCAAAAAGATGGAAAGCAGGGAGTCTGTGGATATAACGGATCAACTTGGGTGCCACTTACGCTTAATGCTGAAAGGGAAGGACTTTGTACAGCAAGTACACAGTCTACACCTCCAAAACATGCAACGAGCACAATATCTGGTGCGGTGCAATTTTCAGGGCAACCAGTAATAACTAACGGAACAACACTGCTTCATCAGGTGTGGTCTGGTGGTATGAATAACAATCATGGGGGATGGCTTAATCATCCGTGGACCTATAAGCATACAGGACCTCTTGATAATGGAGACTATAGATGTGGTATAGGATTCCATATGGGAAATCCTACTCCAGATGGAATGAAAAATACTGACTGTAAAGCTTGTTCTCCTATCACAAATCAGCGAGATTGGAGAAGTAACGGTAAAAATGATGATTGTGACTTTAGTTGTAAGGCAGGGTTTAAAAAGGTAGGAAGGGCCTGTACAGCATGTGAAGTTGGAACGTATACAACAGATGGTACTTTAGCAAATAGCTGTGCAAGTTGTACAAATAAGCCTGCTAATGCTCATTATACAACTAATGGAACAAATGCTAATGCTTGTCAATGGGCATGTGATGCTGGATATCACAATGTTGGATGAGCATGTAAAAAAGCTATTTGGCAAAAGACTGATACCTATACTTGTAATGCTGCAGGGGGGATATGGAAGGATGATAAAATAGTAACAACTTATCATTGTGCCTTAGAAGAAAATAGAGGTGTTTCAGTTCCTGAACATATCTGTAACCACTGGAGAGCAAAGCCAGCCACAACAACTGTTGTAAAATGAGATGTAAATTGTAATCCTCCTGAGTGGGAGACTACATGGAATTGTCAAAATCCAAGCTGTAATACTTCAAGACTCCCTGGAAAATGTGGAGGAGCAACTGAGGCAGTAACTTGTACTCAGCATAAGAGAGATAGAGCATGAAATAGTTATGAAACGAGAACTCAATCTCAGCAAAAAGCATGTACAAGATCATGTGAAACCGCAGCCTGTGGAGCTGGGAACGGTATAGCTACTAAATATCAACCAACTGCACTCTGTGCAGCAGGTACAGCATCAGCTGTTGGAGGTAATGCAAGTATTTGGTCATGGACATGTGCACAGCTTGATGGTACTAAAAATTGTAGTGCTACTAAGATTCCTCTCCAAGCTGGTAACTGTGGATCTAGTCATAATATTAACCATAATACATTAAATGCTGGTAGTGCAAACCTATGTGGTTATGGGGCAGTAATCAGTTTTAATGAAAATACAGCAGTTTTTGCAAGTAGATGGAGCTGGAAGTGTAGAGGAGATAATGGTGCTCATAACCAAGATGTAAACTGTGTCGCGCATAAACCTGCTCCTCAAGCAGGACAGTGTGCTCAAGCACTAAATACTTGTACAGTAGGAACTGTGAAAGATACTACAAATATAGCTAATGGTAAGAGATGGTCATGTCAGGGGCTTCATGGATGAAGTACAGACACTACATGTTCACTCTGTGATAATGGTTATATATATAATTCAGCTACAAATCGTTGTGATCCAAAATGTGGAGCTGGATTTACCCCAAGTAATGGAAAGTGTGTAAAATGGAAATGTGAAACTATTGCTATGACAGGATCTTCCGGACAACACACTCCACGCCAAGAGTTTCATTATAAATGAGCTCTTTATGAAAGATGGGTTGATGCTCAGTGAAGACCTTGTGAAAATCAAGATAGGGAGAGGAAATGTCGTAGGACAATTATTAATGAGGAAGGGCTTGAAGTGCAAGAGCCTGGTCCAGGTCTTCCTATCCACTGAATTGCAATTGAGCAGTGACCACCAAGGCCTACTAGTATGAAAATAGCTAAGTGTATTGATGAACAGAGTAATATTGTAGCGGATGAGCTATGTAAAACTCTGGGAAATAAGCCATCATGTCAGCAACCTCCTCATAACCCACCAACACCACCAACTCCTCCAGGACCACCTAAACAGCAACCAACACCTACGCCGCCGTCTCCTAAGATTGAAGTAGAGTGTAGTACTAAACAGGCTTATGTCTGTATAAAGGGAAGATTATCTGAGAAAAGTAGAAGAGAAAAGGATGAATGGGATAAAGAGTTCTCACAATGATACTATGTATGATGACCTCGTGGTAAATATTGTATACGTGCTGGATGGACATGTACACCAAATACATACAATCCTTCAATAGATGACGATTCGAAAAATCAAGTTAGCTGTCATCCTCTCAACTATGGACCACATTGTGATGGTGGAGCTCCTCAGTTGCCACCATGACATTATCAACCATGAAGGCCGGGAAGTCCGAAAAATTAATATAGTTAGAAAAACCACCCATTGGGTGGTTTTTTTATTGAGTATAGAAATTGATATTCCTTATCATAGCCCATACCAGAAAATCTATATTCTCAAAGAAGGGAAATCTAATAAATTTCTTTACTTAGGACGCTCTTGTCAATTATCGTCTTACTGAACACTATTGCAGAACTAAAAAATTATTAAGTTTTAGAAGTCAGACTTTCCCCTCTAATGAAAATAGTATTTTTTGCATTTTGGATTCTCTCTTCAGACCTTCCCAAAGATTTTTGTGGAATCAGAATTTTACTCGGAGAATATTTCATTAGAGGAATATGCGGAATTGAGGGATCTAGGAGCTGATCTACGAGGTCTAAGATCTGTACTTTATGAGAGATACTTGATGGAATAAGTGCTATTGTATTGATATCAAACGCTGTTAAGAGATATTCAAGATTGCGATAGAAAAGAGAAATCAGACTTTTTAATTGTTGTTTATTTTGATGCTGTTTTAAAAGAAAAAACATTTGCTCAGATAGTGCTCCTCTCCCAAACTCAGCTCGAGTATAGACATCGGTCTAAAAAAGCTCATCTAAGAGAGCATATTGGTATTTTATTTTAAATTGATTGGTGACGTTCAGTAAACCACATTGAGTCCGATAATGATTAATTTGTTGATTTATGACATCAAAAACGCTTATCCTATCTTTGATATTGAGGTCTCTTTTTTAACATTGAAGTAGAAAAAACTGAACTCATTTTAGGATGCGATCATCACTATCATACTTAAAAAAAGCTATCAATAAGTTTAGCTTCCTTATGAGGAAATATAGATGGAAAACAGATTTTCCCTTCCTTATCCACTTGAGGAATTGTGCCACAGATCTGATCCTAGTGGTTTCTCAATTTTGAAAAAGCTCTTTGAGATATTCGTTCGCAGTTGGTCTACTGATAGATAAGATTTTACTATAAACATTTACCGAAAAGTTTATACTAAAGTAAAATTTTTATAAAAAACAATTGTTTATTTATTTTCTTGATAGAAAAAACCACCCTATGGGTGGTTTTCCAGCTATTAATTTAGTGTATGAGAAACCCTTCCTCTTCATAATTGATATCCAGGTCAATAGCCTTGAGAGGCTATAACAAACCATTTATATGGTATTTCATCACCAGATGCTCAATACTTAGTAAGTTTAAATACTCAAACTTCAACTGGTTGAGTCTTCTCCTTATCCCAATATGCGTATCCATCTTTTATCCAGATTTTCTTGGTAGATGATGGATTAAATACTACAAATGGGTCCCAGAAGCTTCATACAGAAGTAGATATCCAATCTGAAGGATTTGTACTACCTGCATGAAAATATCCATCGTCATTGTCACATAGACCATTCGGATTAGGATTTCCATGAGATCCGATACATTCTGGGCGTCGACTATATGAAGTAGCTCGATAGAGTCAGCTAATATCTTCTGATGGAGGAGTAGGTAATGGTGTAGGTGATGGTGTTGGTGTGGGGCATGGAATTTTGATCTTTTCAAGATTTGACAACGCAACAGAAGTGAATTTTATCACACACCTATTATCATCTACTCAATTACAAGGAAATAAATATTTATTACTTGTGCTTTCTTGGAGAGGAACCTTGATATATTTGTTAGATCAAAATATTCCTACCTCAGTATCAAGTTCATAGACCTTGTTAATTGGGTAAAAACCACCAGCTCAGTTTGTTAAAGTTCCCTTTAGGGTGATTATTCATTTTATATCTTTGATTCACTGAGACATACGGGTTGTCGATTCCGAAAGTGGAATATAGAGATATACCTCTGATAACCCTCTACGAGCATCAATTACTGCCCTACGATGAGTCTTTAATTCATACTCAAGTGTTCCAGCTGTATGTGATGGAAGAATAAAGGCTCAATCTATTGTGTAATCTACATTGAAGTTGAAAGCTGATGGAACAGAGCTATAATCTGCTTCATAACACCCCGACTTAATTTGAGGTAGACAAACCTGGGATTTACCTGGTTTTGGAATTGAGGCACAATTCGACTCAGATAGGATATTTCCGTATACATCTTTACAGACAACTATCTGTTCCTTTTCACCCCACTGGCAAGGTCCAATTTTCCTTGCATATCCAGGACTTTTAGGACTTCAAACAAATTGAGCCAGTCAGTCTGCATAGTGAATTTGGGAAATTATCCAATTCGAAGCATCAAGTCCAGTTGGAGTTCAGTCTGGAATATTTGAGGCCCTTTCTTTTGTAATAAATGCTTTACCAAATCCGCGACATCAGATTCCAATTATTGAACAGATTTCTTCAACTTCGTATGAATTTTCGCAAATACTTTCCGTTGTAATTTCTTTACATTTAGATTCCGAACTGATTCCAACACATTTATTTTTAGATTTAATTCCTGTCCCACAATCCCATTCACCACAGACAGGTCTTGGAGCAGTGCTTCCTAAGCAGTCATTATCTCAAGTTAATCACACTCATTGTACTTCACATTTTGAATTTTCTGTTGTAGCAAGCTTGGGACTTTGACGTTTAGTTGCCTCTTTTCGCCTACATCAACTTTGTGCTTCACATTTTGTATTCGTTCCTAATTTAGAGCATGATTTAGTCTTTCAATTCTCAACATAGGTACCCTCACATCTTGCAGGTCTTGGGGGAGGAACAATAGATCTTGGTACTTTTTTCCAAATACATTCTCAATCATTAAGACACTGGTTTTTCTTTGAATATATAGAGCAATTTGTAGGCGCTGTTGGGTCTTTTTCAATACAAATTCAGTCACCATCATTCTCAGTACACTTCCATCTTACACATTTCCCATTATGGGCAGTAAATCAGGCAGAACAACTTGGAGTAACAACACAATTATTCAACCCCATACTTACGAAGTTTCATTTTTTAGCAGACCAGTTCGCCCAGTTACAATACGGTTGATTATCTTTGAAAGAGGTTGCATCACCAAACATATCTCTTAAATTCTCATCTGAGAGTTGATTAATTCTTCGATTATTAAGTGGCTGATTAAATACCTGTGCCCAATAAAACATCTTTCTCATATCAGTTACATTACTAGTATTCCAATTATTGAGCGGCTGGTTAAATGATGTTGCTAGACGAAACATCTCAGCCATGTCAATTACATTACGAGTATCCCAATTATTAAGTGGTTGATTAAATGCTGTTGCATGATGAAACATACTAGACATGAAAGTTACATTACTAGTATTCCAATTATTGAGAGACTGATTAAATGTTATTGCATAATGAAACATATCTCTCATATCAGTTACATTATGAGTATCCCAATAATCAAGAGGTTGGTTAAATGCCTTTGCTCAATCAAACATACCTCTCATATTAGTTACATTACTAGTATCCCAGTTTCATATATCTTGGTTAAAGGTGTTATTTGATGAAAATAATCTCTCCATCTCCGTTACCCTCGTAGTTACAATTCTATTAGCAGGATAAGTGTTTGCTGTAATTTTTGCCTTAATATCACCTTTATTTCGCGCAACATAGTATTTCTGACCTTCAAACATATATTCTTTTCCAGATTCTGCACAAGCTGCAGCTTTGATAGTTACTCCATTAGTGTGTCTATAGATTGGGTTTGGACAATCTACTTCACAGATATTAGTAGTAGTATTATATTTATATCCACTGTCACAAGTTGAACAAGTTTTATTTGATCCACCATAGAGTCCATCACATGACCATCTCTTACCATGAGCGATGCTTGTCTGTCCTGAGAGGGTACCTGCAGAACAAGTATTTAGAGTGGTTCCACAGGCTCCAGCAACAGCTGGAGGTAGTCTATTAGCAGAACAAGTCAGAGTTTTATTATTCTTATTTTTACAAGTCCACGTCTTTTGTCATGAGGTATAACCATTCCAGAATGCTGGAGTAGTCTCTCCAAGTACTGAATCATCAGCACAGAATCCATTTGGCTGAGCCCAAGCTACATCAGAGCCAAGATAAGTCTTTGCATTAGCTCAGCATTTTGGAGCTTTTACATTTTCACAGCTAACAGAACAATTTGAGTCAGGTTTTCCATTATTTGTACCGAGATCACATTGTTCCCCAACAGCTCTTATACCATCTCCACATCCTTTTCTTGTTGCTGTACAGGTTGGACCTCCTGATGGAAAAGATTCACAAGTCCAGCTAACTTGTCCTCCAAGTGTAGGAAAAGTTGGTTTAGCACCTGCATGTCCAAGCCCTCATTGACAGAAATCATCAGTAGACCACTGTGTTTGAGTAAGAGGGTAGTTGGTTGCTGCAGCACCACATTGTGCAGTGAGTGTTGTATTTTGATCATCACACACCTTTTGACAGAGATCTGCGATTTGTTTATTCCCTCTCGTATATTTTGAAAGAGCTGAATTTTGATTATTTACCTTTCCACATACACAAGTTACATTACCTCTTGTTTTTACAGAAATATAAGGAGAGGTTGGCGTAGCTTGATTTGCTACAGCTCCAAGTTTGATTGCACCGTTTACAGTAAGCTGAATCTTTTGATT